>PLKY01000419.1 GCA_003140785.1 Acidobacteriaceae bacterium
TTATTTATTTACGCCGCCTAACAGGCTTAACGCTGGAACTTCGTCAGCTTCGCCGGCAACACGATTCAGATGCATCAGGTCGGGCAGAGAAGCCGAGGTCTGTTGAAAAGCCTCCTCTGGCCACGGTTCGCCTGGACGAATCAGTATCCGATGAGTTCGTGAGGCTGGTGTGGGCAGTCTCAGTCGCTTCGCGTTGCGGCATATGGCACCCGATGCAATTGTCCACGGGCTTGGTTTGTTGGCGCGCGGCTAAAGGCAGCGTGCAGGCACGGCTGGCGTGGCAACCCATGCACTTCGCATTGAAGCGGGCCGGCGCTTCCTCCTCGGTTGGCTCAACGTGCGGGTCGTGACAGGTGGCACAGCGCAATTGTCCAGCACTCCCGCGGAAACACTTGCTCATCGACATCTCGAAATAATGCTGAACGTGGTCCCTGTTGTCAGCGTCGTCGCGCTTGAGGGGAACCATCAAAATGGAAAATGTGTCATCCAAGGGAGTGCCGGGGTGAAAATCCTGATAAGTCTTGCCGGGCTTCAGCACTCGCGCGTNNGCAGATGCCTCTCCCCGGGCCCATGACAGTTCTCACAGCCAATGGCCGTCTGGCTGAAAGGAGTCGGCGTGTATCTGCCGGTGTCTTGATCGGTTGGATAGGCACGTCCGCTGTGACACGAGATGCATCCCGCCTGAATTGGACGGCTGAAGCCAGTATCGTTGGCCTCGTACCCCGGCGACAGCTCCCACTTATGAGGCTTCGTGTAGTACGAGAGCGGAGCCTCGAATAAATAATTGCCGCGCTGCAGCAATCCACCGTATCCATTCGCGCCTGCACCGATGATCCATTGGATTTGGTGCGTATCCCGAAAAACCTCTGCGCCACTTGCGCCGGGCTGCGACTCGCTTTGAAAAAGCTTCCCCTGATTGCTGAAAACTTCGTAGTGGCGATCAAGGGTTTCGCTGTCGAATGCGCCAGGAAGCGGCAAATCCTGAACGGCCTTTGGCGAGACCGTCGTCAGGGACCTACCCATTCGGGTTCGCAAGAAGCTCTGATAGATGTCAGCATGGCATCGTGCACAAGCCGTCGAACCAACATAGTCATTCCGCACGGCCCGCGAGGCATAGCGCGTGGCCGCACTGATCTTAAGTCGACTCGGCTTCGTGGCAGCGAACACCAACCGGGGCGGGAAATATCCCGAGTACACCGTGCCGAAGATAATGGCCCAAACCAGGGAAGGAAAGAATGAAGCGGTCGACGCCCGCCAGCTTGTTCGCGGAGCGTTCATCAGTCATCTAGACGAAAGAACGCGGTGAGAAGTTTACAGATTCATTGGCAGTCCAACACAGTCCTCGCCGTATCGATCGATTCGGAGTCCTACAATACTTGCAGTGATGATCCAGTACCTCTATCTCGGCCGGGTCGCTTATGACGAAGGGCTGCGCCTGCAAGCCGAGATGGTTGCGCTTCGGCAGACTGGCCGAATCGACAATCTTCTCCTCCTGCTCGAGCATCCGCCGGTACTGACGCTTGGACGCAATGCCAATCGGGCTAACATTCTCGCGTCGGATGAGTTGTTGACAAGTCGCGGTGTAACGGTCCATGAGATTAATCGTGGTGGCGATGTTACTTATCACGGTCCCGGCCAACTGGTTGGCTATCCCATTTTCGATCTGCACACTCTGCACAACGAGTCAGGTGGCCGATTCGGTCCAGTTGATTTTGTCCGCAGGATNNGGGAACAGGGATCAGGGATCAGTTCTTCCGGCGAACCGGCCACGAGTAGCAGGTTCGACTCAGCGGGGCCGGAACGCAAGATCGGAGCTATCGGCATTCACGTTTCGCGGGGCACTACGTCGCATGGCTTCGCTTTCAACGTCACCACCGACCTGAGGGATTTCCAACTGATTAATCCCTGCGGCTTCACAGATCGCCCGGTCACCAGCCTGGAAAGGGAAGTGGCGGATCCCGCCGCTCTGCCGAGCCTCGAATCCATTGCGCACCAGGCGGCACGGCAGTTTGGCCTAGTCTTCGGTGAGCAGGTACTCGTCGTTGACTCCCTGGCAGAGATTCGCAGGCAAGCCTCCGCAGGAATCGAACAGCCCGCAGAGGCAGTGGAGGACACGCCGCTCACGATCCCGGCGGAAGTCGAGCGCTTGCGCGGAATTATCGATCGGCCCGTCCGCGCCTGATCGGCTGCGATGCCCGGACAACCGCGCGATTTATAATCCGGCAGGACCTTGGGCGCGTCTGCAGTCTGCCTGAGCCAAATTAGAGCGGTCCGGCCTCGCGGAGAGAACGATTCATGCCAACCGACGTCATCATGCCCCAGATGGGCGAATCCATCTTCGAGGGGACCATCACCAAGTGGCTCAAGAAGCCCGGCGATCCGGTCGAGAAGGACGAGCCGCTCTTCGAAATCTCCACGGATAAGGTCGATGCTGAGATTCCTTCGCCCATCGCGGGGATCTTGAGCGAAATCAAGTTTCCCGAAGGCGCCACGGTGCAGGTGAACACAGTGGTGGCCGTGCTGGTGGATAGCCGTTCGTCGGTTGCCGTACCGGATTCTCAAGAAAAGCTGACTCTCCCTCTGACTGCGACAACGCAGACGCCGGAGGCGCAGTTGGCCGCGTCGCAGGTGCCGACAGAAATCGTTATGCCGCAGATGGGCGAATCCATCTTCGAGGGAACCATTACCAAGTGGCTGAAGAAGGTCGGCGATTCGGTCCAGAAGGATGAGCCACTCTTCGAGATTTCGACCGACAAGGTCGATGCCGAAATTCCTTCACCCGTCGATGGCGTGCTCACCGAAATTAGAATCTCCGAGGGCGCCACGGTCGAGGTGAACACGGTGGTCGCGGTGATTGGCCGCGGCGCTTCAGGTGCGGGTGATCGCGGCTCCGAAGCAGTTGATGGCTCAGACGAGGTTTCGAGCCAGTCACAAGTTGCAGTACCAACTCCGTCGGCGTTAGCCGCGCCGAAGGCGCAGTTGGCCCCACCGCAGGTGGTTCGTTCGTCGCCGCTGGTGCGCCGCATTGCCAAAGAGAACAGCATCGATCTGGCGCAGGTTTCCGGCACAGGCTCCAATGGCCGCATCACCAAAGATGATCTTCTCGGCCACCTGAACAAGTCTGCCTCGCAGCGGGCAACGTTAGCCCCACCGCAGGAGTCGGAGCCGAGCCAATTTCCCACGCTTCGGGACGAGGTGGTACCTCTCACGAAGATGCGCGCCATCATTGCGCAGCGCATGCTGGAGAGCAAACGGACCATTCCGCACGCGCACACGGTGTACAAAGTCGACATGACGCGCATTGTGAAGCTGCGCGATCGCGAGCGCGCCGGTTTCGAGCAGCGCCACGGCTTCAAGCTCACCTACATGCCGTTCATCGCCGCCGCCACAATTGGTGCGCTGAGAAGGTTTCCAATTCTTAATGCTTCGCTGGTTGAGAACTCAATTCAGTATCACGCGAACATTCACCTTGGCATCGCCGTGGCGCTCGAATGGGGATTGATCGTGCCCGTCATTCGCGCATCCGAAGGCCGCGATTTTGTCAGCGTGGCTCGCGCGATGAATGACGTCGCTGGTCGCGCGCGCTCGAAGAAACTCCTGCCCGACGAGGTTGGCGGATCGACCTTCACACTCACCAATCCTGGGGTTTTTGGCGGCGAGTACGGACTGCCCATCATCAATCAACCCGAGTCGGCCATCCTCGCTATCGGCGGCCTGCGCAAAGAGCCCGTGGTGCTGACCGATGCCGAAGGCAACGACACGCTTGCGATTCGTTCGGTGCAGTACTTCTGTCTCGGCTTCGACCACCGCCTTATCGACGGCGCCGATTCAGGCAAATTCATGACGGAATTCAAGGCCAATCTGGAAAACTGGAATACGGCGATCGGCTGATCCTGTCGTCCAGTGGAAGGTTTGCGTGATGCACGCCGCAACGCGATCGACGCCAGCGCAGACGATCCCTCCTGATTCTCTTCTTGAAGCAGCAATGCATCGTGTCCGCAGGCGTCTGGCTCCCTACATGATGTTGCTGTATGTCGTCTCGTTTCTCGATCGCGCCAACATTAGCTTTGCCAAGCAGGCACTTCAATCCTTCGTCGGCATTTCAGAGAAGACGTATGCAGTCGCTGCGGGCCTTTTCTTCATCAGTTACTCACTCTGCGGATTCCCCAGCAATCTCATCCTTCATCGGGTCGGCGCAAAAAGGTGGTTCACCTTTCTCATGGTCGGCTGGGGGCTGGCCTCGATGGCGACGATGTTTGTCAGCGGCAGCGCGTCGTTCTACGTGCTGCGACTTATTCTCGGAGTCCTCGAAGCGGGTTTCTTTCCAGGTGCGGTTCTGTATTTGACATATTGGTTCCCCAATCGCATGCGCGGCGAAATCCTCGGCCTGTTCTATCTCGGCATTCCGATCTCGCTTATCATCGGCGGCCCACTCTCCGGCCTCTTGCTCGAAATGCCTTCCTGGGCCGGACTGCAAAGTTGGCAATCGATGTTTCTCATCGAGGGATTTATGGCCGTTGCGCTCGGGATTTCCGCATTCTGGTATCTCGACAACAAGCCTGCAGATGCGCGCTGGCTCCCCGCAGAAGAAAAGCGCGCCCTGACCGCATGGCTTGCGCATGAGGAAGCGGATCGCCGCTCCATCGGCCCATCGCATTTATTGCCGATGTTGCGCGATGTCCGCGTCCTGAGTTTTGTGCTCATCTACGCGCTGATTCAGATCAGTACCTACGGCGCGATCTTCTATCTCCCCGCTGAAGTATCGGCGCTCATGCACCGGACCGTTGGAATTGAAGTTGGCCTGGTTTCAGCCGTTCCCTGGATCTGTGCGCTGGTCGCAGTGTATTTACTGCCTCGTACGGCGGATCGATACCGCGCGCATCGCGGGTTCGCCGCTCTTGCGCTTCTCATCGCGGGCTGCGCCAGTTTCGCCTTTCCGACAGCAGGACCGGGGCTCGGACTGTTGATGCTTTCCATTGCGGTCTCTGGCTTCATCGCGGTGCAGCCTCTTTTCTGGACGTTTCCGACCGGCTATCTTGCCGATCGCTCCGCGGCAGGAGGCATCGCGTTGATCGGGACGGGCAACCTGGGCGGCTTTTTTGCGCCGAATCTCAAGATCTGGGCCGATGAACGCTTCGGTTCGCCGCACGCTGGGTTGTATTTGTTTGCCGCAATTACGGTTTTGAATGCCGGTTTGATTGCCTCGATAAGAATTCGTCGCTCCGAAGTCGTCGCGCGCTGAATCGGGGCTCCGGTACTATTCAGGAAACGGAGATCACCGGTTCCGTCTTCGCCTGCACATCTTCCAATGAAACTCCAGGAGCCAACTCCACAAGCCGTAGGCCGTCTTTGGTGACGTCGAGCACGCAAAGATCGGTGATGATTCGATTCACGACGCGGGTTCCTGTCAGCGGCAGTGTGCACGACTTCAAAATCTTCGGTTGACCTGATTTCGCGGTATGCTCCATCAGCACGATCACGCGCTTCACGCCGGCAACCAGATCCATTGCGCCGCCCATGCCCTTCACCATTTGGCCGGGGATCATCCAATTCGCCAGGTCGCCGAACTCCGAAACCTGCATCGCGCCCAGAATCGCCACGTCGATGTGTCCACCGCGAATCATCGCAAACGAATCGGCACTTGAAAAGAAACTGGCCCCCGGAAGCGCAGTCACCGTCTGCTTTCCAGCGTTGATCAGGTCCGCGTCCACTTCCTCGTCGAGGGGAAAATCGCCGATGCCGAGCAGGCCATTTTCCGACTGCAGCGTCACGCTAATACCGGCCGGAATGCATCCCGCAACCATCGTCGGCATGCCTATGCCCAGGTTCACGTAGTACCCATCGCGCAATTCTTTGGCTGCACGCTGCGCCATTTCCTTGCGTGACCACGGCATCAGGATCGACTCCGCGTGATTCTCTGTTCGATGCGTTTTTGTTGATCGGGACAATTGACGATGCGATCAATATAGATGCCCGGCGTGTGGACCTGATCGGGATCGATTGCGCCCGTGGGCACTAGTTCCTCGACTTCGGCCACCGCGACTTTGCCGCACGTCGCGGCCAGCGGATTGAAATTGCGCGCGGTCTTGCGATAGACCAGGTTGCCGCTGGCGTCGGCTTTCCATGCCTTCACCAGCGCAATGTCCGCCTTGATGCCTCGCTCGAGAATGTAAGTCTGACCATCGAAATCGCGGTGGTCCTTGCCTTCAGCGATCAGCGTGCCCACGCCTGTGCGCGTGTAGAAGCCAGGGATACCTGCTCCGCCGGCACGCATGCGCTCCGCCAGCGTACCCTGTGGGCAGAACTCTACTTCGAGTTCTCCGGAAAGATACTGGCGTTCGAACTCCGCATTCTCGCCCACGTAGCTCGAAACCATTTTGCGAATCTGGCGCGATTGCAACAGCAGTCCCAGACCCCAATCATCCACGCCTGCGTTGTTGCTCACGACCGTCAGATTCTTCTTTCCCGTATCGCGCAGCGCAAGGATCAGGTTTTCAGGAATGCCGCACAAGCCGAACCCACCGACGGCAAGCGTCATGCCGTCTTCAATCAATCCGCCCAATGCCGACGGCGCGTCGGGATAAATCTTGTTCATCGCAGCCAGTTCCTGTTCTTCGCCATTCGACGTGTGAGAGAACGAAATCTCCATGCCCGAGAGTGCGGAGTCGAGACAGTTCATGATGAAGTTCCATCGCGTCACACGACCGAGGCAATCGTAACAATGACGCCGAATCCGCGTCACGGTACGTTTGGCTGTCGTTTTGCTCCCTTGGACGTCCAAAAGGATGAAGTTTCGCACAGTGTATGAGAGAATTCCCCATACCCAAGCTGCATAGGGAGATGGAAGAGACGGCTCAGCCGGCTAAAGTGCCCAAAACGCACATCATTAGAATCTGATTCCCCGTTAGATTCTTGAATTAAGGATGTACTGTGGTTCACGCATTTCGTTGTCTTGCTGGCTTGCTCGTGCTCGGATCGTCCTTGTGTGCGCTTGCCCAGGAAGACTACCTGAATCACCTGGTGTTCACGAACAGCCCCACCCCTGACAATGACTTCTATACCGGCGCTCGATCGGTCGCTCCGAGCCTACTCGAATCGTCAAACGGCCGGCTTCCCGTGGAGACGCATACGGTTTTCACCCCCCCCAACGCGCTCCGTCTCCAATGGCGCTCGGTCGAAGGGGGCAGTTGGGACGCCGAAATCCGCGTTGTCAGTTACGACAACCGCGCGGCCGACTTTCGCGGCGACACACTCTCCTTTTGGTGCTACTCTGACGATCGCATCGCGGCCGCAGACCTGCCACAGGTGCAACTGACAGACGACGAACACAACTTCACAGCGCGTCTGCCCCTTGCCGAGTTCGCCGGCGACCTGCCCGCTGGGCAGTGGAAGCGCGTCAAGATCCCGCTGGAGCGGCTCACGACCGAATCGATTCATCCTTTCGATGCGCGCGAGCTTCACTCCATCTTCTTCGCCCAGGGCAAGGACGACAACACGCCGCATACCGTCATCGTTGACGAAATGCGCATCGACGACGAGCCTCTGTCTTCGACTGCCAAAGCTGCCGCGCTTCCCGTCCCCTACGATTTGCACGCCGAAGCCTTCGAGCGCCATGTCGACCTCAAGTGGGAGTCGAAAGACTCCGCCCAGCTTGCCTACACAGTTATTTATCGCTCCATGGATGAAGGTCCGTTCGAAGCAGTCGGTATTCAGCAGCCGGGCCTGCATCGCTACGCCGACTTTGTGGGCGGTCCGAACGTACAGCTGACCTATAAGATTGCCGTGGTCGACAAGCAGTACCGCTCTTCTGCGCTATCGAGGCCGGTGAGTGCAGAGACGTATCCAATGTCGGACGACGAGTTGCTCTCCATGATCCAGGAGGAGTGCTTCCGCTACTACTGGGAACGCGGCTCGCATCCGCAATCGGGCATGGCTCTCGAAAGCGTTCCCGGCGACCCGCGCATCGTGGCCACAGGGGCCAGCGGCTTCGGCATCATGTCCATTGTAGTCGGCATGGAGCGCGACTTCATTACGCAACCGCAGGGCCTCGAGCGGCTCTCGCGCATCGTCAGCTTTCTTGAGAAGGCGCAGCGTTACCACGGCGCGTGGCCGCACTTCATGGACGGCTCGACCGGCCGCACCATGCCCGTCTTCGGCATGTATGATGACGGCGGCGATCTTGTCGAGACGGCTTTTCTGATGGAAGGGCTCCTTACCGCCCGTCAGTACGTACAGCATCGCGGCAACGCCGGCCAAGCCCTCGCCGCACGCATCACGCGCCTGTGGGAGACGGTGGAATGGGACTGGTATGAGCGCCAGTCCGGCGGAAACGCGCTCATCTGGCACTGGTCGCCCGAGTGGTCCTGGCGCACCGATCACAAGCTCACCGGGTTCAACGAGACAATGATCGCCTATCTGCTGGCCATGGCCTCGCCCACTCACAGTATTCCCGTCGATGCCTACTACGCAGGCTGGGCCAGCCAGACGCCGGCGGCCGAGCAGTATCGCGCCGGGTGGTCCGGCACCTCAGACGGCGATCGTTACGGCAACGGAAATACCTACCAGGGAATCAAGCTTGACGTAGGCGTCGGCAACGGCGGCCCACTCTTCTTCACGCAGTATTCCTTCATGGGCGCTGACCCCCGCAAGATTCGCGACAAGTACGCCGACTACTTCGAGAACAACCGCAACATCGCCCTCATCAATTACCGCTACTGTCAGCAGAATCCCGGCCACTTCAAAGGCTACGGGCCCGGCGTCTGGGGCTTGACCGCCAGCCTCGACCCCTATGGCTATCTTGCGCACGCACCCAACGCTGCGAGCGACAACGGAACGATCGCTCCGACAGGGGCGCTGGGATCTTTCCCGTACACGCCAGAGGAGTCGATGGCCGCGCTCAAGTATTTCTACCGCACGCTCGGCGCCCGTCTGTGGGGAATCTACGGCCCAACCGACGCCTTCAACCTGACGGAGAACTGGTTCTCGCCTGACTATCTCGCGCTTGACCAGGCGCCGATGGTCGTGATGATCGAGAATTACCGCAGTGGACTCATCTGGAAAAACTTCATGGCGAACCCGGAGATCAATCCCATGCTCGCGCGCATTGGTCCGCCGGCCGCCGTCGAGTCCTCTGCCGCCAGCTCTGGAAAATAGCCGCCCCAATTTGTTCGTGCAGGGCTTTCATCGCCGGTTGCTATCCTGAACCGCATGATTGCGCGTACTATCGCATTCACGCTGAGCCAGCTCCATCCAAGGCTCCGTTGAACCCAGCTGCCGTCGCGGCAATCCCGGGAGATCAAACCATGCCCCCCTTGTCTGAATCAGAAATCTCTTCGCGCCTCAAGGCGCTTCCCGATTGGAAAACAGAGTCCGGCGAACTGACGCGCACCTTCATCTTCAAGGATTTTCGTGCCTCGCTGGCCTTCGTGAACCAGGTTGGCGAACTGGCAGAAAAAGCCGGGCATCATCCCGACATCGATATTCGATACAACCGCGTACGGCTCGCCCTGGTGACGCACGATGCCGGGGGGATTACCGCGAAGGACTTCGATCTAGCCGGTGCCGCCAACAAGCTGGTGTAAATCGGCCACCGGTTTGACCCTGCATCCCAATACCGCTAGAATAAGCAACATGAGTTTCCGCCCCACTCCGGCCGCTTGTTGTGCATGTTGTTGCGCATGCCGCCGGACTGTGGGGTAGACCAGCCTTAAGACTCACAAGGTTCCCCTAAGCCCGCGCTGCAGAATCCCTGCTGCCGCGGGTTTTGTATTTTCCGGAGCAATACCGAGGAGAAAGCTGAGATGACAACGATCGCCAACGACATCGCGCCTGCGCATCTGTCGGGATCGGTGCCCGCAAGCACCTTGGGCGCGGTTCCAGCGGTCGGCAACGCCCCGGCACAACCCGCCCGCGAACGGCTCAGCCACATCCAGCTTCTCGAGGCCGAGAGTATCCATATTATCCGCGAGGTAGCCTCTGAATTCGAGCGGCCCGTGATGCTCTATTCCATCGGCAAAGATTCCTCGGTCATGCTGCGTCTCGCGCAAAAGGCCTTTCATCCCGCGCCCATTCCGTTTCCGTTGCTGCACATCGATACCGGGTACAAATTCCGCGAGATGCGCGAATTTCGCGACCGATATACTGCAGAGCTCGGCCTCAAGTTGCTCGTCTGGCGGAATGAAGAAGCACTCGCCGATGGCGCCAATCCCATCCGCCTCGGAACGCAGCGTTGTTGCGGCTTGCTCAAGACGCAGGCCCTGCTCGACGGGCTGCGCGCATATAACTTCGACGCAGCCTTCGGCGGCGCACGCCGCGATGAAGAAAAGTCACGCGCCAAAGAGCGCATCTTTTCCTTCAGGGATAGCGCCGGCCAATGGGATCCGAAAAATCAGCGTCCTGAGCTTTGGAACCTGTTCAACGGTCGCATCGGCCCCGGCGAAAGCATTCGCGTTTTCCCGCTCTCCAACTGGACCGAGCTCGATATCTGGCACTACATCCATCTCGAAAAAATTCCCATCGTCCCCCTCTATCTCGCCAAGGAACGCAGGATGCTGGTGCGCGGCGACTCGCTTATACCCGTCGAACAGCCCTTCGTGCAAGGACTGCCGGGCGAAGAGCAATGGGTAAAATGCCGCCTGCGTTCGCTCGGCTGCAGCCCCTGCACGGGCGCTATTCGCAGCGATGCTGACACCGTCCCCAAAATCATCGCGGAACTGATGGCCGTCCGGAATTCTGAACGCGCCAACCGCATCATCGACCACGATCAGGATGGCTCGATGGAAATCAAGAAGCGTGAGGGCTACTTCTGATGATTGCCGCAGACCGAAGCCCCGTGGAAACCCCCATCGTTCCTCGTTCCGATAGCGCCGACGCCGAGATAGAGCAGCAACTCGAAGCCGAACGCGCCAAGGACCTTCTGCGCTTCTCCACTGCAGGTAGCGTCGATGATGGGAAATCCACGCTAATCGGCCGCCTTCTCTACGACTCGCGCAACGTCTACGACGATCACGTCCGCTCAGTCACGCATAACGCCGCCATCGACTTTGCACAACTCACCGACGGCCTGCGCGCGGAGCGCGAGCAAGGAATTACGATCGACGTCGCTTACCGCTATTTTTCAACGCCGAAAAGAAAATTCATCATTGCCGATACGCCCGGCCACGAACAGTACACGCGCAACATGGCCACAGGCGCGAGCACAGCCGATGTCGCCATCGTCCTCGTCGACGCGCGCAAAGGCATTCTCGACCAGACGCGCCGTCACGCCTGCATCGCTGCGCTGCTCGGTATCCCCACGGTCATCGCAGCCATCAACAAGATGGACCTCGTCGACTTTTCTCAGGAAGTCTTCGACCGTCATCATCGCGATCTGCAGGCGCTCGCCACGCGGCTCGAGATTCCCGAGCTGATCGCAGTTCCGGTCAGCGCCCTGGATGGGGACAACGTTGTCCACCGCAGCAATCGCATTCTCTGGTACGAAGGCCCGAGTCTTCTTGAACTGCTCGAAACCGTTCCGCTTGCCATCGAGAGATTGCACGCCGGGCTACGTTTTCCAGTGCAACGCGTGCTGCGTCCGCATCAGGATTTTCGCGGCTTCGCCGGACAAATCGCCGCAGGCGCTGTGCATCCCGGCGATGAAGTACTAGCCCTGCCCTCTGGCATCCGCACGCACGTACGCTCCATCAACACATGGGAGGGCGATCTCGCCTCGGCTCGCGCTCCCCAGTCGGTTGTGCTTACGCTCGAAGACGAGACCGACTTGAGCCGTGGAGACATGATCGCCTCGATCGCCGTGCCACCGAGCAAGACCACTCACTTCGAAGCAACGGTAGTCTGGATGCATTCCAAGCCGTTGCGCACTGGCGCTTGGTATCTACTCAAACACACCACGCAGACCGTGCGCGCCCAGATCCTCGAAATCCGGTCGCGCATCGATGTTGAACATCTCGAGGAACGCGCCTCCGATCAGCTTGCACTGAACGACATCGGTGAGATCGTCTTGGAAGTCAGCCGTCCGTTGCTCGCCGATCTCTACCGCGAGAACCGCACCACCGGCAGCTTTATCCTCATCGATCCGGCCGACAACGCGACCGCCGGTGCTGCGATGATTCGGAAGTTTTCAGATGTCGCGGAAGACGCGCTAGCTGCGACTCAACCAACAGGCGCTCTGCTCGAACTCGGCACAAGACATCAGCTTGCCGCCGAACTCGAGAAATCGCTCCTGCAAGCCCGGGCGCTGGTTCTGCGCACGCGGGTTCGCGCTTACGCAGCGCTTCTCACCGTTGCACGATCTGGCGCCGTGGTCCTCATCGAGAGCGAGACGGACGGTCCAATCACATTGACCATGGCTGGGGCTCTCGATGCAGATTCCCGCGAGCTCGCCAGCGAGAATCCCGCAGATATTCTCGCCGAATTCAGGCGCCTGCACATCATTCCCTCTGGAGACAAGGATGCCGACCCAGCTCAGCAGTGAAATCGAAGAACGTTTCCGCATCGCTCAGGAGTTTCTTCGCCCGCGTCTCCTGCGCGCGCAGCAGCCTTGCATCACGAGCAGCTTCCAAGCTGAAGATGTCGTCGTCCTGCACATGGTGCGCGCGATTCTTCCTCGCATTCCAGTGCTGTTTCTAGAGACTGGTTATCACTTTCCAGAAACGCTCGGCTATCGCGACCGCATGGCCGCAGAGTGGGAACTGAACCTTATCAATGTGCTCCCCGAACACACGGTCGCCGAGCAGGAATCCGAGTTCGGCATCCTTTATCAATCGGCTCCTGACCGCTGTTGCGGATTGCGAAAGGTCGGGCCGCTCTTTCGATCTCTTGCGCTCTATGACACGTGGGTCACCGGGTTGCGACGCGAGCAATCGAAGTCGCGCGCCAATCTTCAGGCAGAAGAATCGTTCGCGCTGCCGACCGGCCACATACTCGCCAAGCTTAGCCCGCTCGCCGAGTGGTCCACGCGCGATGTATGGCAATACGCCGAGGCGCACAGCATTCCGCTTTTGCCTCTCTACGAAAAGGGCTACACCAGCATCGGCTGTGCCCCTTGTACGAGCCTGCCCTTCGACCCCAACGATCCGCGCTCCGGGCGCTGGTCCGGCCGCAAGCTTGAATGCGGCATTCACATCCAGCAGACTTCGTAGACCCATGAGTATGAAAGCGAACGAGTATAGGTTCCTCAGGAACCGCGATAGCCGGAGATTATGATGGAGCTTCTTCTCGGATTCCTGATTGCCGCACTCATTGCCATGACCGGTGTTGGCGCCGGCACCATCACGGCGCCGTTACTGATCCTCTTTCTCCACGTCCCGGTCCCCGAAGCCGTCGGCACTGCGCTGGTCTATTCCGCCGCCGTCAAGCTGGTCGTCGTTCCCATTCAAATCTGGAGGCGCCAGGTGGTGTGGCGCACTCTCGGCGTGATGTTGCTTGCGGGTGTGCCCGGTGTGGTTCTCGGGGCAATCTTTTTCAAGCGCGCAGTACGCGTGCAGGGCCACACTCTCTGGCTCTATTTCGCCCTTGGCGCCATCATCCTGCTCTCGTCCGGCTGGCATATTTACCGGCATTTTCGCCCGGCCGATGGTGGTCGCAAGCGTGCCAGTCATCCCTGGTGGCTCGCGCTGACCATGTTTCCCGTCGGGGCAGAAGTCGGATTCTCGTCCTCCGGCGCAGGTGCGCTCGGCACGGTCGCGCTGCTCGGACTCACAGCTCTCGATGTGCCCCGCGTCGTGGGCACCGATTTATCCTTTGGTCTCTGCCTTTCCCTCATCGGCGGTGGAATGCACCTGAGCCAGGGAGGGGTGGACCCGGTTCTGCTCACGAATCTCATCGTCGGTGGTGTTGCCGGCGCTCTCGTCGGGACCGGACTCGCTACGCGCATCCCTGCGCGTCCCATGCGGCTCGCTTTGTCGCTCTGGCTCTTCGCGCTGGGAGTGCAACTCTGTTGGCAGGCGTTCGCCAAAACCGGCAGCTAGGACTGGCCGTCCAGGCAATCGCTTCGCGTGGCAAACTGAACTGTATGGCACACCGAAAGAATGTTCGACGGAACATTTTGTGCGAACCGGCACGCGCGTTGATGGGAGATTGCAAAAAATACTCTCATGCAGCGCGAGCGGCGTTTGGCCCCACCGAAGGTGGCTTGCCATTCGAGCGCCCGGCTGGCGATACTCGCTCATGTCCACATCTTCGGCTTCTTCTTTCCAGCGAGAACCCAGCTTGGAACGCGAATTCTATTCCGCACGTCTCACCAGGAAGCAGTGCATCTCCGAAAAGGCGCAGACCTATCACCTCGAGTTCGTCCTCGATGAGATGGATTCATTTTCCTTTCTTCCCGGCCAATTCATCTCCGCGGTTGCCGACGATCCCGCGGGCAAGGAACAAACCCGCGCCTACTCCATCGCGTCCGCTCCCGATACCAATCGCTTCGATCTCTGCCTGAACCGCGTGGAAGGCGGATTCTTTTCGAATCTTCTCGCCGATCTGCCCGATCTTCCCGTGGGCGGCAGACTTCAGGTCTACGGGCCAAACGGTTTCTTCACACTGCGCGAGCCCTTCGCCGATTCCATCCTCGTTGCCACCGGCACAGGCGTTGCTCCGATGCGCGGCTTTCTGCAATGCCTCTTTCCCGTAGACGGGCCCGACCGCAGCAACGGAAAGCAGATCTGGCTCGTCTATGGCACGCGCCACGAGACTGAGCTCTACTACCGCGATGAGTTCGAAGCCTACGCCACACGGCATGACAATTTCCACTATCTGCCCACGCTCAGCCGTGCCCATGACAGTTGGCCCGGCCTCCGCGGCTACGTCCAGGACCATGTTGGGCACATCGTCGAGCGGCGCGCCGAGCGCCTCGGCCAGCCGCTTCCCGCTCCGCCTGTCGATCCGGGAATTCCTCCAGCCGAGCTCCGCTTCGACATCAACGCGTATGTCTGCGGCCTCAACAAAATGATCAACTCAGTGCGGGATCGCCTGAAAGCCTTTGGCTGGTACCGCAAGCAGATTATCTTCGAGCGCTACGACTGAGGCGACTTCACACCGCTAGAGATTGAACNNGTCGTTCATGCGCAGCTGGTAGGTCGACTTGAACCACGGCACCACTTCGCGAATGTGGTTGATGTTTACCACAAAGCCGCGATGCGCGCGCCAGAACAAGGCCGGGTCGAGCAGTTCCAACAACTCTTCGAGTGTCCGGCATTTCGAATGGCCTTCAAAGCTCTGTGTCACCACACGAATCACGCCTTCATCGATTGCGGCGTAGCAAATCTCTGCCTGGTCCACGAGTAATAGACGACTCTGAGCCTGCACAATCAGCCTGCCTGATTGCGGGGCCCGAGGCCCACTCTGCTCGCGATTCAGCAGTCGCAGCAGCTCGCCAATCTGCGCTTCGGGCAGCGCGCCCGTCGAGTTTCCCGCCATGCGTCCGCGCACGCGTTCCAGCGCCTGTTGCACCCGCGCGCGATCGAACGGCTTCAGCAAGTAATCGACCGCATTCACATCAAAGGCGCGCACCGCATACTGGTCGTACGCCGTGGCGAACACCACCTGCGGCAATGGCTCTGCATCCTTGCCGGGTTTTGCGCCGTGCCGGTCCATCAGCCTCTTGATGACTGCGAAGCCATCGAGTCCCGGCATCTGCACATCGAGAAAGACCACGTCCGGATGATGCTCTTCAATCAGGTCGACAGCTTCGATGCCATTGGCTCCCTGCGCCACTACGTCTACGCCGCCTGCCTGGTCCAGCAGATACTTCAACTCATCGCGAGCCAGCTGTTCGTCATCGATGATCAGCGCGGAGATTGTCATGGAAGTCAAAGCTTGATTGTAGGAAGGGGAACTTGGCCGGGTCAATGATGCGGGTGTTCGAAGTTGTTCTGAATGCGGATGCCCTCGGGTCTCCGCGAAGCCTGAATCGCTGTAACTGCGCCCTACTCGCCAAGAAGCCGTAGGCGTGCCGGCATATGATCGTGTGCCAGTTCATGGCCGCACCGCGTGCAGTACTGGTCCGTCGTTCGTACCGTGCGGAAGCAGTTGCCGCAACTCGCTGTGAGCTGATAATCGCACTGCGGGCAGAAGTGGAAATCACTCTGCACATGTGTTCCGCAGGCCGCGCAGGTGGAAACCAGCGGCGTGCGCAGAAGGAAATACAGCACTGCGCCAATGCCACCCGGCATTACGAAGCAGATCAGCATCCAGAACCGCGCGCTCATCGAACGCCGTGGCGCGTCCTTGCTGACAAAGCCGATCATCAGAAAATACAACGCCGCCAGCAATCCCCACGAGAGATTCATATAGACACGTAGGCCCAGCGGCGGCACATGATGCTGCTGCTCAGGAAAAACAATCCAGAAATAATATTCAACCAGCACGAAGACCACGGCGGCCGCCATGATCGACCAGACAGGGATCAGGCGCGTGTCTTCATTGGCGTGAATCGACTGAGGCTCAGGCATATCAACTCCCTCCCTCGGAGGGCTGGTTTGGAGGATTAAGCCAAGCTTAACCCCTATTCCAATGGACGGGAAGATGAATGCGGAAGTTGCGAGTACCTTTGGTCAACCCGCTCAGATCGGGCGCAAGCTCGAATCTCGGATCGTCGCGAATCAGGACTTGCGGCGCATCCAGCCAGCGAGCAGGGCCGAGGCCAGCAGGGCGGTACTCATAAAGAAGCTCCACACAGCAATCTCGCTCACGATGCTTGTCACCCGCTCTTCTTCAATCAGGGTGTCCGCGATCCACCAGACCGGCGGCCCTACCACGAAAAACACCAGCAACGTCGCCGCCAATGCCACCGCGCGACTTCGCTTGTGGTCCGCTTTCTGCTCCTTCATCACGCCCAGAGAGGTCATCACCACGCGGCGCGTCCGGTGCGCAACGGCCCGCTCGCGGTCAGCCTCTTTGCCAGACAAAGCTCCCACCGCTTCGCGCTGAGATCTCGTGTCTGTGTCCGCGCTGGGGCCCGCGCCGGTGATTGCGCCCAAGGTCATTCGGTGGTCTCCAAACGGCGCATCTGAGCCCGCTCCAGCTTCGGCTTGATTGCCGCCAGGCCGCGGTAGAGCCTCGACTTCACGGTCGAAAGTGGCGCCCGCGTCACTTTGGCGATTTCATCCAGGGTCAGTTCTTCATGGAATCGCAGCACCAGCACCTCGCGATAAAGCGTGTCCAGTTGTAGCAGTGCTGTCGCAATCTGTTCCCGATCCTCGACGCTTGCGAAGCTGTCAAACGGCGTCGGATGGCCGTCGGCAACTTCGACGCTCATCGGCCGGTCATCGTCGCTGCCGGTCTCGAACAGCTCGTCCAGGCTCGACATGGTGCGCTTCCGCCGGTGGTCGATCACCAAGTTGCGCGCAATTGTGAAAAGCCACGTCTCAAACCGAGCCTTCCCGTTGAATTGACCGCCGCGTGTCAGAACGCGCATCCACACTTCCTGAAACAGGTCCTCGGCCATCTCGCGATTTCCCGTCAGAAAAAGCAGATACCGCAGCAACCGGTGCTGATAGCGAACAATCAGTTCATCCAGTAAACCGGCTTCCTGCCGCTTTAGCCCATCGGCCACGGCAAGGTTTTCCCGCTTCGCCTGCTCTTCAGCAAGGGAAGCGGAAGCTGGAGCGAAGATCGAGCGAATCGCGGCAGTGGCACTCATCGTATTTAATTAGACGACAGATTCCCGCGCAAGGCCGCGCCAAAGTGCCAAGGGCGCACCGCTGTGCACTGTTTTTGGGGCAATTTACCGCCTGTTAACGATCAGATGACGCCCTTCTTCCGCCGAGCAACGCGGAGACATTCTTCGACTGCTTTCGCCGCGCGCCGTTCCCGTCCCTCCACTGTCTGGACATAAAAGATCCCCAGCAGATGATTCCGCCGCTGCGTCGGCGTCATTGCATCCCATCCCTCGCGTGCCAGCGGCTGGCGCTGAAAAGCGGCGCGCAAAATCGGCGGGACCACTTGTTCTCCCTCCATCGCGAGCATCACGCTCTCCGCCATCTTCTCGGCGCGCTGCTTTCGCGTCTCAGCGCCTTTGGCCTGATCCACAAATTGTGCGATGCCTTTGCGCATCGATGGGCTCATCGCATCGAACCATTTCCGCAGATGCCTGTCGCCTTTGAGCGCGCTCGTCAACTCACTGGGCTCGACAAAAGCCTGCTCTTCAAGGTCCGGCTCGATCTCAATCTGCACCGTGTCTCCGGGCGTGGCCCGAGCGCCGGCTTGCATGCGTTTGTTCACCAGGAGCATGTGCCCGGTGCCCTTGGCAAACGGGAACAGCGTCGTCCGAAATGCAAACCCGTTGATCGCGCCGCGCACCCGCCGGCTCTTCCAATCGGGCCACTGTCTTTTCAGGTCGCCGGGAACGCGCGCCATCACAAAGCGGGGCCTCGTGCCCCTTGCCTCCAGCAATGCTCGAAACGATTTTGGACTGTTCGGCTTCATAAAGTTTGAAGCAAACTCAGTATTCACTATCGTTGAAGCGGCGGAAACTCCAGAGACTTTTTCGAACCTCGGTCGTCATTTCAGAGTGGTGCCAATAGTGGTACCATAATTCTCGATGGGCGTGTCGAAGAAAGTTCTTGATGCCATGCGTCGAGAACCGCGCAACGTGCGGTACACCGACCTGTTCAAGGTCTGCGTCGAATACTTCGGTGAAGCTCGTCAGCGAGGTTCGAGTCACGCGATATTCAAGACTCCATGGCCGGGCGACCCGCGCGTAAATATTCAGAACGACAAAGGGAAGGCCAAGGCGTATCAGGTAAGGCAAGTTCTTCTTGCAATCGACAAACTTACAGGATTAAGAGGAATAAAGGATGAAGCACACATCGAAAGGGAATCCGAAGACTGATCAATTCACCTATCGGGTCACCTGGTCGGAAGAGGACAGGGAGCACGTCGGACTTTGCGCTGAGTTCCCCTCGCTTTCGTGGCTGG
This sequence comes from Acidobacteriaceae bacterium, assembly GCA_003140785.1. Classification (GTDB taxonomy): domain Bacteria; phylum Acidobacteriota; class Terriglobia; order Terriglobales; family Acidobacteriaceae; genus Telmatobacter. The sequence goes on from PLKY01000419.1 coordinate 18,910, forward strand.
CATCCACCCCCCAGGCCGCTCTCGACGGTATCCGGAAAATCGTCAAGAGGTCTGTCCGAGATATGGAGGACGCAGGAGAGCCGGTGCCAACCCCGCTCGCCGTGAAGCGGTATAGCGGCCAGTTCCGCGTGCGCATTCCACCCCAGGTCCATCGCACTCTTGCGATCGAGGCTGCGGAGCAGGGAGTGAGTCTCAACCGCCTGGCGAGCGCCAAGCTGTCGGCGTAGCGTCGCAATCTAAACTAGATTCATGGAAGTTCTCTACGGCCTCCATCCGGTGGAGGAGGCTCTCAAGGCGGGCCGTCGCCGTTTTGACCATGTCCTTGTCGCCCGCGAGCGCCAGGACGACCGTCTCGCGCGCCTTGTCACCGAATGCCGTCAGGCCGGTGTCCGGGTCCGCCAGGAGCCCCGCGAGCAGCTCACGCAGCTAGCCGGAACCCCCACGCATCAGGGCGTGGTCGCGTTGGTTCGTCCCCAGGAATCACTCGCCCTCGAGGATTTGTTCGAGCCGGCTGCCGGCCACGCTGGCGCGCCTCGCCTTCTCCTCGCGCTCGACGGTGTTGAAGACCCACAAAACCTAGGAGCCCTTCTGCGTGTGGCCGACGGCGCGGGAGTCGACGGCATTATCCTCACGGAGCGGCGCTCTGCACCTTTGAGCCCCGTAGCGGTTAAGGCCAGCGCCGGCGCAGCCGAACATCTCCGCATCGCGCGCGTCGTCAACCTCGTCCGCGCACTCGAAGACCTCAAGCAGCGGAACCTCTGGATCATCGGACTCGACGAGCGTGGCGCAACCAACTATGACCAGTTCGATTTCACCGGCGACTGCGTCCTCGTTCTCGGACGCGAAGGCGCTGGTCTCCACGACCTCGTCCGCCGCACCTGCGACCACCTGCTGCGCATTCCCATGGCAGGCGGCGTCAGTTCCCTGAACGTATCGGCCGCGGGAGCCGTCGCGCTCTACGAGGCCGCGCGCCAGCGCCGCGCTCAGATAATGGGCGCCGAAGGCGCAGTTGGCCGCACCGCAGGTGCNNCGCAGGTGCCGCGGCTGGTCGCACCGCAGGTGCCCGCACCGAAGTTGGCGCGTCCAAGAAGAAGCAGAAAGGTTTAGGTTCATGAAGTTTTTCCGTGCCCGGATGATGGCGCCGGTTGTTCTCGCTATCCTCCAGGTAGCTCCCCTCTGCAAGGCCCAAAACGCACCGGCCGCGCAAAGCAGCGCACCACGAGCTCCTCAGGATCCCGCTTCCTCTTCGCCAGCGAACGCGCAGCCGCAAAGCCCCGCGCCCTCCGGCAAAGTCATTTTCTCGCGCTCCACCGACGAGAATGGCCAGATCACCACGCAGGTTGGCCCAGCCGCAACCCAGCCCACCATCGAAATGGCCAAGGAACCCACCGCTGAGGACACCGACCGCCAGGCCGTCACCTTCACCGCCCTTGACCTCGATGTGCACTTGCGCACCTCTGCCCATCAGATCGCCGTCCGCGCCGTCGTTACCGTGCGCAATGACGGCAAAACGCCGCTCGCGCGTATCCCGCTCCAAATCTCCTCATCGCTCAATTGGGAGCAGATTCGCGTCGCCGGCCGCAACGTCTCTTTTCCCGTCGCGACGCTCAACTCCGATGCCGACCACACCGGCCAGCTTCATGAAGCCGCTATCCCCCTCGCCCAGCCGCTCGCCCCCGGCGCTACTCTTCGTCTCGACGTGGTCTACTCCGGCTCCATCGTCCCAAACGCCCAGCGCCTCGTCACCATTGGCACCCCGGAAGACCTCGCGCTCCATTCCGACTGGGACGAAATCTCTCCTTCCTTCACAGGCTTGCGCGGCTTTGGGGACGTTGTCTGGTATCCCGTATCCAGCGTTCCGGTTATTCTTGGCGATGGCTCCCGTCTCTTCGACGAAATCGGCCGCCACAAACTCTTTCTCTCGGTCGCCCATTTTCGCCTGCGGCTGGCGGTCGAGTTCCCTCATGGAAACCCGCCAACCGTAGCCATCGTCAACGGTGTGCCGGCGCCGCTTACCGTGACTGACGCGCAGGGACTCGGCCCCGATATCGACGGCATCGCCACGACCACTGCCGATTCTCCCGCACTCGGCTTCGTTGCTCCAAGCCTCTTTGTCGCGGTGCGCAAGGCCCACCCGTCAGACCATCTCGCTGCCTGGACCATCCCCGACGACGAAGTCTCCGTGCAGTCCTGGATTGACGCAGCCTCCACCGTTGCCCCTTTCGTCCAAGGCTGGCTCGGCAAAGCTCCGCGCACGCAACTTACGCTCCTCGACCTGCCCGATCCCGACGATGCGCCTTTCGAAACCGGCGCTCTTCTCGCCACCACGCTGCACGATGTTGCCGCGGACCGCCTCAGCGGCGTCCTCGTCCACTCGCTCACCCACGCGTACACCCAGTCCGCTACAGAACCGTCGCCTGGCTGGCTCAATGAGGGCCTCGCCACATTTATGGAGTCCCTCTGGATCGAGAAGCGCCGTGGCCGCGATCAGGCGCTCGAGATGCTCGAGGTCAATCGGCCCGCACTTGCGTTGGCGGAACCATCGAGTCCCGGCGCGAGTGCTGGCGAACCTCTGGCCCTCGCCATCGCGCCGGTCTACTACCGCACCAAGGCTGCGTATGTTTTCTGGATGCTCCGCGATCTCACCAGCGACGAGGCTCTCAGGGCAGCGCTCCAGGCCTATGTTGGCGCTTCATCCGAGGCGACCCAACTCGCGGCCAACGGCACCACCAACTCCGCTGCAGCTTCGCTTCAGCGCCTTCTCAAGCAAGCGGGCGCCACACGCGATCTCGCATGGTTCTTCTCCGACTGGATCGACGCTGACAAGGGATTGCCCGATCTCACCATCGACAGCGTTTTTCCGAATGCCGCGCAGGCGGGAACATATCTTGTCGCGGTCAACGTCACCAACGCGGGCTATGCTGCTGCTTACGTCCCGGTCACTGTGCGCACCGCGAAAAACTTCGTTACTGAACGAGTGTTCGTTCCAGCGCGCGGCCACGTCGTCGAACGCCTCGTTGTTATTGGCCCGCCAACGCAGGTACAGCTCAACGATGGCACTGTGCCAGAAACGCAGGCCAGTGTTCACGTCACCGACATCGGTCCGGCGCCCTCGGACCAGCCGATCCCTTCTTCCGGCAGCACATCCTCCAGCAGCGAGCAACCGCCGCCGCAGTAGAGCCGCTCCAGCACGAATCTAAGGTCCGCTGCGCAGTGCCTCCATCTAAAGGCTGTGCCTCCACCTAAAGTAGGATGCGAACCTTCCCCGACCCTGCGTACCATGGCCGCACCGTGCAGTTTGATCCGTAAGTATGACGACGGAACTAAGAACTATGAACTAAGAACTTCGGAGTCTCCATGCCCCACATCCCGCTCCCTGACGATCTACCCGGCATCCGCGGCGCCATGGCCTTTCGGCCTGAAACCGCCCGCCCTCTTAACGCATTGGTCGAAGTGCTGTTGCAAGGACCAAGCACCCTCACCCGCGGCGAGCGCGAGCTGATCGCCACCTATGTCTCCAGCCGCAACTGCACACACTACTGCCACAGCATCCACGGCGCCATTGCCGCCGCGCACCTTGGTGGCGACGAGGCCCTGGTCAAGCAAGTCAAGACCGACTTCACCCAGGCCGACATCAGCCCCAAGCTCAAAGCGCTGCTCACCATTGCGGGCAAAGTGCAGCAGGATGGCAAACTCGTCACCACCGCCGACGTTGAAGCCGCGCGCAAACACGGCGCGACCGACCTCGAGATTCACGACGCCGTGCTGATTGCCGCGGCATTTTGCATGTATAACCGCTATGTCGACGGCCTTGGCACCGTGCAGCCCGACGACGAAGCGCTGTATCGCGAACGTGGACGCCGAGTAGCCCGCGATGGCTACGTCTTTGTCAGCGAGGAGTATCTGGCCAGCCACGCGAGGTAACAAGTTCTGAGTTCATAGTTCTAAGTTCTTAATAAGTCCGATGGCAGAGCGCCTGTATGGGGTGAAATCTGAATTAAGGACTCTGAACTAAGAACTTTGAACTGTTCCCTGTTCCCTAATCCCTGTTCCCTGAGGTGTTCCCATGCCGCACATCAAACTTCCCGAAGAACTCCCCGGCATCACGGCCGGATTCGCCTTTCGTCCTGAGACCGCCAAGCCCATGCGCGCGCTGGCGCACATCTTGCTCCACGAACCCAACTCCCTTACCGGGGGCGAGCGCGAACTCATCGCGACCTATGTGTCTTCGCGCAACAAGACCACGTTTTGCGAGCTGAGCCACGGCGCCGCCGCAGCCAGCCATCTGGGCGGAGAAGCGAAGGTCAAGCAGGTTAAAACTGACTTTGCCAGCGCCGACATCAGCCTCAAGCTCAAAGCGCTGCTCGTCATTGCGGGCAAGGTGCAGCAGGACGGCAAACTAGTTACCGCTGCCGATGTCGAAGCCGCGCGCAAGCTAGGGGCGACCGATCTCGAGATTCACGACACGGTTCTGATCGCCGCGGCATTTTGTATGTACAACCGCTACGTCGACGGCCTCGGCACCTGGCAGCCCACCGACTCTTCCATGTATGAGCAAATGGGGCAGCAACTCGCCGAAAAAGGCTACGCGGTACCATCCGCTCGGCAACCTGTCACGGTGTAAACGGGCCGGTCTTCGCGCGGCGCAATCTGTTCCCGACGCGCCGCGTGAGGGCCCTCAAGCTGCGTTGAGCCGATACCCGTCCGGATCTTTGCCGCGCACACGCCGCCACCACACCTGGAAGCTGGGGATGTTCACGGTAACAAGAAAGAGTCGCCGCAGTTTTCCCTGGGGGCAGCGCAGCGGCCGCACCCCATGCCACGAATGATGCGTGCGCTGGAAGAGCAGGCTGCCATTGCCGCGCGGCTCGATCGACGCGGCAACTTTCAGGTCGTCAAAGCTCGGGCCTGAGTGAACCGGGAACCGCCGCTCGCTGTCGAGAATCAGAATCTCTCCGCCCCAGCTCGAATCCCAATCGTCCTCGGTATTGAAATAGAAGATGTGCGTGGCCAGCTTACGCGCAGCATCGCAGTGCGGCGATACCGCGCACCCCTCCCAGGCGTAATACCACTCAAATGTGGGGATGAACCTGTGGTTCCCCAGCATCCGGCGCAGAAAGTCCTGGTAGACCGGCCCCTGCAGTTCAGCCAGGAACTCTTTCCAAGGTTCGGCAATTTCCAAACCGGGCCGATAGTGCAACAAAAATCGGTCGTGCGGTCCCTGGCCGTAGGCCCGCTTGACGCCTACATGTTTGTTGAACCTCTCAACGGTAGGCAGACACGCACGCAGACGTTCATAGCCATCCGGGGTGAGAGATTGTTCGATGTTCGCCCATGGATAAGGCTGTCGGCTTTGAAAGGACTCTGCGGGAATCTCTTCAAGTCGTTTCAAATTCAGGTATTTCACTGACAAGAATCTCCGTCCGCGCTCTTGCCGCGGCAGGAACGCTCGTAGGCTTCAGCCTTGGTCGGAGGATGGACTTTCGTCAGTGACCCCGGACACTGATTTCAGTTCGGCATGCTGCGCGCTCGCCCCTTGATGCAATTGCGCCGCACGCCCGTTGTCTTCCGCGCTAGCGGTAGACCGCTGGAATGAAGGTCTGCTCGTTGATCGGCGGCCGGGTGTAGTTCTGCTTGCTGATCGGTGGCAGCGGGAGCGGCTGGTCGTCAAATCACGGTAGGGATTCAGCGACAGCAGGTGCCGGATCACATTCAGCCGCGCGGCTTTCTTATTGTCGGCGTTGACCACGTACCAGGGTGCCTGCTTGATATCCGTTCCCGCAAACATTTCGTCCTTGGCGCGCGAATACTCCGCCCAGTACTTGCGCGACTCCAGGTCCATCGGGCTCAGCTTCCACCGCTTGGTCGGATTCTTCATCCGATCCTGGAAGCGCCGTTCCTGCTCCTCATCGCTCACGCTGAACCAATACTTGACGAGCAAAATCCCAGACCGCACCAGCATCCGTTCAAACTCCGGGCAGCTGCGCATGAATTCCAGGTAATCGGCCTCTGTGCAGAAGCCCATCACGCGCTCTACACCGGCGCGGTTGTACCAGCTGCGGTCGAACAGCACCATCTCCCCGGCAGCGGGTAAATGCGAAACATATCGCTGGAAATACCACTGCGTCTTCTCGCGCTCAGTGGGAGTGCCGAGCGCCACCACGCGGCAGATACGCGGGTTCAGCGTATCGGTGATCCTCTTGATCGCGCCGCCCTTGCCAGCCGCATCGCGCCCCTCGAAGATCGCCACCACACGCAGCCCTTCGTGGCGAATCCACTCCTGCAGCTTGGCTAACTCAACCTGCAGCCGCCGCAGCTCTTTCTCGTAGTCGCAGTCCTTGCCCAGCTTTACCGTGTGGTTGTTCTTGGATTGTTCGAACTGCGCAGCGCCGTTAGCTGCCTTTTGCGGCGCGGGAATCGCTGAGTCCGCGAATTTGCCGCCATTCTTCCCGGAGTTCTTTTCCGACATGCTTGTCTCCCATCGGCCGACCTCCGGTTTTGTCTTCACATCTCCGGCTTGCTCCCGCAAAGCGGAGTGCCGCGCGCTCGGGAAGAGCAGGCGCGAAGTTGTCCACCATTCTATCGGGACAATGGATGAATTGTTCCAGCAATAGATCACCTTGGGGTACTCAATCGGTCTTTTCGGCGTTCCGCGCTCTCACCTTGAACCAAATCGGCGTGCCTTTGAACCCGAATGCCTCGCGTATCTGGTTCTCCAGAAAGCGTTCGAAGGCAAAGTGCAGCTTGATATCCCGGTCCGTGAAAAGAACGAAAGTTGGCGGCGCCACCGCTGCCTGGGTCATGTAGAAAATCCGGATGCGTTTCGACATGGGCACCGGCGCACGCTGAAAATCGATTTTGTCCAGGAACCTGTTCATCTGCCCCGTGGTCACGCGTTTGCGCCGCTCGGCCGCCACGGCCTTGACCTCGTGGAGCACGCGGCTCATTCCCTTCCGATCTGGGCCTGTCATTTCCAGCGCCGAAAGGAAGAGCACGGGCGCATAGCTCAGGTATTTCAGTACCGAGCGCAGCTGCTTTTCGAAGATCTCGCGGTCCGCCGGCGGTTTGCCATCCGTCCGCCCTGTGGTTACCGCATCCCATTTGTTCACAACGATGATCACACTGCGGCCGCTCTCGTGCGCGTAGCCGCCGATCGTCGCGTCGCTTGCCGTCACACCTTCAGTCGCATCGAGCACAAGCAGGGCCACGTCCGCTGCTTCCAGATGCCGCCGGGCCATCACCACGCTCATCTTCTCGGCCATCAAATGCGTCTTGCCCTTGCGCCGAATCCCCGCCGTGTCGACGAAGCGCATCTGGCCGCCCTCGAACTCGACAACCTCATCCACAGCGTCGCGTGTGGTTCCCGCAATGGGCGAGACAATCGCGCGGCCCGTGCCTGTGAGGGCATTCAACAAAGTGGATTTGCCGACATTTGGCCGACCAATAATGGCGATCGAGGTCTCGTGTTGCTCAAATTCCCCATGCGTCCGATGCAGGGACTTCGCGTCCAGCGAATGTTCTTCGGGCCCCTCGTGTTCACCGGGCTCCAGCGGCCCACCTTCGAAGATTTCGTTCTCCGTGGCCGACTCGTCTTCGGTTTCGACCTCATCCGCCGGAATCGCCTCCGAGATCGCGTCCAGCAAGTCGCCAATGCCCAGGCCGTGCTCGGAGCTGATCGGGTACACTTCGCGAATCCCAAGGCTGCGAAGGTTCTCTGCCGCCAACTCCATGGCCTCGCCCTCGACCTTATTTACGGCGAGAAACACGGGTTTTCCGCCGCGCAGCAGTAGCTTCACGAGGTCGTAGTCGGGACTGGCCAGTTCGGTGCGCACGTCGACGACGAGAACCAGGGCAGACGCCTCTTCAAGGGCCACGCGGGCCTGATTGTAGATTTCCGTGGGAATCAGCTCCGGGTCGTCGGGAACGATGCCGCCTGTATCCACAACCCGAAACCGCCGTCCGGCCCATTCATACTCTCCATAAATACGGTCGCGTGTAATGCCAGGCTCGTCGCCCACAATGGATCGGCGGCTCCGCGTCAGCCGATTAAACAGGGTCGATTTGCCCACGTTCGGACGGCCAACGATCGCCACCAAAGGCAGCGCTTCCGTGCCGGGATGGGTGGGCATAACCGATCTGCGATAGTTGGGCAAAACATTCTCCCCATGGAATTCGACAGCACTGTCGCACCAGGACAACCGCAAATGATAGCCAGCGCGACCGGCGCAATCGCGAACGTCTCGAGTTCAGAGCCGCGCGCAGATGGTGCGGAGGATCAGCCCTCGACTTCTCATTGAGCGCGTGGTTCACGCGCCTTCACCAGTCTATCTTCTTCAAAGAGCTTGCATCCGATTCGACAGCTCCAGCGTCCCCACGGCCCGCTCGGGCGACCCTTAACGACAACGAAAATGAGTCCAGTCTCATAATGCCGCGGTTAATCTGGCCATTCCGTTGCCCCCTGTTGGTGCGGGAAGGGGACACGATGCATATTCACGGCTCAAACGCGAATAACTACGCAGCCAACCTGCACTCTGCCGCGACCGACGTGCGCGCAATCGCCGCTCAGCGTGCTGCCGAGGTGCGCAAACGGCTTTTGAAGAGCGGGCAGAACGTTGAGGTCGAGTTAAGTCCGGACCAGCTCCTGATGATTCGGCAATGGCTAGGCAATCGAAACGATCAAGGGCAGCCCGACGACCGCGACACCAGTGGCTCCTACGGCAAGGACTCGGATTTCGGATGAGCAATCGGCCTTGCGGACGCTCGTGAGCCATTGCATTAAATCAAACGGCATGTGAGCACTGCTAGCCGTTCCCATTCTTACTGTGCCCGCTCTGAACAAGAATTCAGGAGGTATTCTCGCGATTTCTCTCGGCACAATCGGTTGCGCCTGTGTAAACTACGGCAATTCCGATTCCCCAGGAGATTGTTACCTATGCCCAAATACGTCATCGAGCGCGAAATGCCCGGCGCCGGCGCCCTCACCCCGGACCAACTTCAAGGTGCATCACAAAAGTCCTGCAGTGTGCTGCGCAATCTCGGACCCGAGATTCAGTGGTTGCACAGCTACGTGACAGACAACAAAGTCTATTGCGTCTACATGGCGCCTAACGAAGAGATGATTCGCGAGCACGCTACCCAGGGCGGCTTCCCCGCTAACAAAATATCGGAAGTCAAATCGATGATTGATCCCACGACGGCGGACGTGAAATAGGCCGGGCTGCGGTTGCAACGCAGGCCCAGTCGAGTGACCGCTGCCCCAACAACGGACCGGCTTCCTCACTATGATGGAGTGAGCGCCCGGCCCCGATGGCATCCACTGAAACCACAACTCGCACCCTGCCCACCCTGCACGAGTTCTTCTCGCCGGGCGGCATTTTGTCGCGTTCGCCGCTGCCTTATGAGTATCGTCCCGGCCAGTTGGAGATGGCCAAGGCCGTGGAGCGCGCTCTCATCGAACGCCGTCATCTGATCGTCGAAGCAGGCACCGGCACAGGTAAAACTCTGGCCTATCTGCTCCCCGCGTTGCGGAGCGGGCAGCGCGTCATTGTTTCCACCGGGACCAAGGCCCTGCAGGATCAGCTTTATTTTCGCGACATTCCGTTTCTGGAGTCGCTGCTGGGAGATCTGCGCGTTTGCTATATGAAGGGCCGCGCCAATTACCTGTGCCGCCACAAACTGGTCGCGCTGCGCGATCAGCCGATTTTGTCGGGATTGGAAGAGATTGACCAATACCAGCAGATTGCCGCGTGGGAAAAGACGACCGAGACCGGCGACCGCTCTGAAATTTCCGGATTGCCCGAGTCGAGCGCGCTGTGGCATAAGCTGGATGCCCGGTCCGACGCCTGTCTCGGCACAAACTGCCCCGACTATCGGCGCTGCTTCATCACAGAAATGCGGCGCAAGGCGCTCGAGTCGGACATCATCATCGTGAACCATCACCTCTTCTTCGCCGATCTGGCCGTGAAGCAGGAGGCATCGGGTGCACCGGATGTGGGGGTTTTGCCGGAGGCTGCTGCGGTTGTGTTCGACGAAGCCCACGAGCTGGAGGAAGTGGCTTCGAGCTATTTCGGACTTTCGGTCAGCAATATTCGGTTCGAGGAACTGGCTCGCGACACCGACATGCTGCTGCGGGGCAAAGAGGGTGCGGAGAGAATGCCTGCTGCGACGCAGCAACTGCGCGAGCGCGCGAGGATGTTTTTTGCCGGTTTACCGATGACTTCCGATGGGCGCCAGCCCTTTGCCGCACGCGAAGAATTTCTGGAGACTTCGGGCGACCTCTACATGAGTGTGCGCGCCACGCTGAAGCTGATGGAAGCGGAGATGGATCGGCTCACGGGCGTGGACGAAGCGCCCGGTCTGCGCAAGCGCGTCGCACGGCTCCGTTCAGAGCTCGAGTTTCTGCTCGAGTCGAACGCCAGCAACATGGTCTATTGGCTTGAGCGACGTGCGTATGGGGGGACAAAAGACGATGCGGGCTCCCGTGGGGGGATTCGATCCCAATCGAGGACTACATTTCTGCAAGCCACGCCGATTGATGTTTCGCAGCTGCTGCGTGAGCTCGTCTTCGAGACCATTCCCACGGTCGTGCTTACCTCGGCGACGCTCACCGTGCAGGGCGGATTCGAGCACATCCGTAAACGGCTCGGCCTGAGCGAGGCCCGCGAACTCGTCGTGCCGTCGCATTTTCGCTATGGCGAACAGGCGCTGCTTTATCTTCCGCCCAACATGCCGGATCCGCGCGATCCCGAGTTTCCCGGGGCCGCAGCCGAGTGTATCCGCCGCGTACTCGATCTGAGCCGGGGCCGCGCCTTCTGCCTCTTTACCAGCTACGCGCAGATGCGCGACCTCTACGAGCGACTGTTGCCGGTGCTCGATTTTCCGATTTTGCTGCACGGTACTGCTCCGCGCAAGGCGCTGCTTGAGGAGTTTCGCGTCACGCCGAACGCGGTTCTCTTCGGCACGTCGAGCTTCTGGCAGGGTGTCGACGTGCAGGGTGAGGCGCTCAGTTGCGTCATTATCGACCGGTTGCCGTTTGCAGTACCCAACGACCCCGTAGTGCAAGCGCGCATGAAGGCCATCGAAGAAGCCGGCGGCAAGCCCTTCTTCGACTACCAGGTTCCCTCGGCGGTGCTGACGCTCAAACAGGGTTTCGGCCGACTAATTCGCTCGCTCGAAGATCGCGGCGTGCTGGTGCTGCTCGATCCGCGCATTCGCAAGCAGCGCTACGGCCAGACATTTCTGAACAGCCTGCCGCCGTATCGCATGACGACGACGATTACGGATGTGGAGAAGTTCTTCGAACAGGGAAGCAAAACCGAGTGAGGGAGAAGTGAGAGAGCGAATGCAAATCAGTCCCCACGACGTCCTCATCGTCATCGATATGCAGAACGATTTCTGCCCCGGCGGAGCATTGGCCGTTGCCGACGGCGAGGCCGTTATTCAGCCGATCCAACGAATCGCGCCGCACTTCCAGCACATCATCCTCACACAAGACTGGCACGCGTCAGGTCACACTTCGTTCGCGTCGAGCCATCCCGGCAAGCGGCCCTTCGAGCAGATTGAGTTGGATTATGGTCCGCAGACGCTGTGGCCCGATCACTGCGTGCAGGGCAGCCATGGTGCCGAATTCCACCCCGCTCTGCATCTGCCCCAGGCCGAGCTCATTCTGCGTAAAGGTTTCCGGCGCGAGATCGATTCCTATTCGGCATTCTTTGAGAATGACCGCACCACCGCGACTGGCCTCGCCGGGTACCTGCGCGAACGCGGCGTCACACGCGTCTTCTTCGCAGGCCTCGCCTATGACTACTGCGTGGGCTACTCAGCGCTCGATGCGCGCCGGCTCGGCTTCCCTGCGTTTATCATTCGCGATGCCTGCCGCGCCATCGACCTGAATGGCTCCGCTGCGAAGATCGAAACTGAATTCGCACGGGCGGGTGTCACCGTTATCGACTCTCCTCGATTTTCTTCCTGATAACGAACAGACCGTACAATCGCAACAGCACGCATTGTGCCCGCTCACAACAACCATGTCGCGCAATTTCTACATTCTCGCCGCAACGCTCGGGCTCTTCGCGGTCCTTTCCATGGGCATGTCGCTTGTCCCGTCGAGCTTTCAGCCGGGATTGCCGGCGAATGGATCGCTATGGCGCACCGTGTCCCTCGTCCTGCTGCTCGCCGGCCTTGCATCGGCGCTTATTGGAGTGCTGAGCCATCTTTTCGAACAGGTTGACAGGCACAGCGAGGAAACGCGGCAGGCCGCACGGCGTCAACGGCGAAAACCGCACGAGTAGATTGTCTCTGCAACTGGAGAGACGCAGTCGAACAATCCACTGGACTCCGCCGGGCGTTCCTGTCGCTCGCAGCCGCAGGCAATAGAATGGGGAGTGGGACTCTTCTCCGCACAGGATCGGGCCAACGCCGATGTACGAAGTAACAGTAGAGGCGGGTTTTTCTTCCGGACACTATCTCCGCAACTATCAGGGAAAGTGTGAGAATCCCCATGGACACAACTACAAAGTCCGCGTAACTCTGGCCGGGGCGGCGCTCGATGATTCGGGGCTTCTGCTCGATTTCAAACTGCTCAAACAGGTTCTGCGTCCCGTCATCAGCCGCATCGATCACCAGATGCTCAACGACCTCGAGCCATTCACCTCGCTTAATCCCTCCGCCGAAAATATTGCCAAGTTTTTTTACGACCAAACAAATGAGCAGCTCAATGGCATGACGCAAGGGCGTGTGCGCGTGAAGGATTGCACGATCTGGGAGACCGATTCGACGACCGCGACCTACTACGAATAGATTCGCGACCTACAGAGGTTTGCGTGCGACCAGAATGCGCAAGGGCGGCCAAGTACCAGTCCAATCCAGGGGACACATCTCCACTTTGAGGCCGGCGCTCGCAAATTCAGCCGCATATTCCTTCATTAGCTTGTAGTCGGAAATCACAGCCACGCCGCCCGGCTTGAGCACGCGGACAATTTCGCGGCAGGCCTTGGTGCGCCCAGGCCGGTCGTAGATGTTGTGCAGACACACATTCGAAAGCACCACGTCTATCGATCCGTCCGCAAAACTCATCTGTCGCGCGTCCTCGCTCTTGATGGTCGTTTTCTCACCGACATCTTCAAGCGCGATATTGGCTTTCAGCGCTTCCGGGCCGTTGCCGGAAAGATCCTCCGCGTTCCAGATATCGATGCCCGTAGCGTGGCCGGTGGTGAGCCGTTTGGCCGCTCCGATCAGCAGCAATCCGCGGCCCGTGCCCACGTCGAGCACGCTCTCGGCGCCCGTCCAGGCGACCTTGGCCAGTATGCGGTCACGATGGCGAAACTTGCCCACCAGCGAATAAAGCAACATCAGCGCGCCGAAGAAGACGAACCAGAGCGCAGGCCACAGGAATCCAGGAGAGAGCACGAACTCGATGTGGGCGATGGTGACACGTGGGAAAGCAAGGGCGACGATCAGAAAGAGCGCGCCGGCTATGAAGAAATTGCGAATGACATTGGGCGCGTCGATTCCATAGTTAGGTTTATTGGCCATCGAGTGCTCCAGTGTGCACGGCAACGCGTCGTCGAATGAAAGAATCCTATCATTCGAATTGTTCGGGTGAAGAAGAAGCTCGAAGGGGTAAAACTACTTCATCGCGGCGGATTTCGACTGGAGATATTTGTCGAAGGGAATCTCGAAGAAGAACAGCTCGTTGCCTTCGGCGTCGCGCAATTTGTGCAGGTGCAGCTTGGCGCCTTTCAGAGGATCGTCAAGCTGGGAGACATCATAGAAAAGGAACCCAGCCCGCGTGGTGTGAGCTTCCACGACGAGCGCCCCGTACTCAAACTCGTCAAAGTCCTCCTCGACATCCTTATTGCTGGCCTTGGGCTTCATGTGGATGCTGGGAATCGGGCCGGGCATCGGAATTTTGCCGCCCTCGCGTTCCTTGCGCGTCATTAGCCGTTCGACATCTTCGGGCTCGGCCGCTTGGATCCTGTCGCCCGCCGGTGTTTGAAAGAGAATGCGCGCGTCCCGCAGAGAGATGGGCCGGTCGCTGTTATTCGTCACGATCAGGCGCACGGGCATGACGCCGTGGCTGAGGTAGTCCACGCGGAAGATCGCTTCCTTTTCCTTCGTGTCGTAGGGCTCGGCGGCTATCGCCACTTTTTCCTTGTCGTGCGCTTCGACGGCGGCAAATGAAGTTGCCGGCTGCACAGGCGGCGGCTTGTGGTCGTTGGCGAGTGCTGGAAACGCCAACCCGAACGCAAGGAGCGGTGCTAGCTTGCAGGCCTTCATCGTGCACGACTGTATCATTTTAGGGTTAGACCGAGGGAAGGCGAATTCCGTCACGCATGATTTTGCTTTTCTATAATCTGGCGTTGCTCACAGGGCTGGTTGCCAGCGCGCCATGGTGGCTGTTGCGGATGGCCACCACGAATAAATATCGCGAAGGCCTGGGGGAACGTCTAGGAAAGGTTCCGGCATGGCTCAGAAGTCAATGTGCGGAGCGCCCGGTGATTTGGCTGCACGCGGTCTCGGTAGGGGAAGTGCTGGCCGTGAGCCGGTTGATCGAAGAACTGGACAAGAAATTGCCGGAACTGCAAGTGCTGATATCGACGACGACGCGAACTGGACAGAGGTTGGCGCGCGAGCGCTTTGGGTCTAACCGGGTATTTTATTGTCCGCTTGATTTGCCTTGGGCGGTGAAAGCCTACCTCGATGCGATCAGGCCCCGCCTGCTTGTTCTGGCCGAGACTGAGTTCTGGCCGAATTTACTCCACGGCTGCTTTCGCAGGCAGATTCCGGTCGCCGTGGTCAACGCACGCATTTCCGATCGCTCCTGGCCGCGCTACCGCATGCTGCGGTGGTTCTGGCAGCCGCGACTGAGCCGGCTTAGTCGCGTGCTTGCGCAGAGCGCGCCGGACGCCGAGCGGTTGAGGTCCATTGGTTGCCAGCCAGAACGCGTTACGGTCGCCGGCAATCTCAAGTTCGATGTGCGCGTCGCACAGGAGGCCGAGGCGACTCGACTGCTCAAGGCGCTTGGACCCGGCCTGCGCTACGTTGTAGCGGGCAGCACCCTGGAAGGCGAAGAAATCGCGCTTCTGGAGGCCTGGCCGAAGCTGCAGGAAGCAGATTCGCATCTCGCGATGGTGCTCGCGCCACGCCATCCTGAGCGTTTCGCTGGGGTGGCTGGCCTTCTCGGGCGGTCAGGGTTCGAATGGAACGAACGTTCGTTCTGGAAGGGCCGTCCGAAAGAACAGGTCGAGCTGCTCAGCGCAGGCCAGATCATTCTTCTCGACACAATTGGGGAATTGGCTTCTGTCTATTCGATCTCGGCAGTCGCCTTTGTTGGTGGAAGCCTTTTTCCGGCGGGCGGCCACAACCCACTGGAGCCGGCGCAATTTGGTGTGCCCATCGTGATGGGTCCGCATTACGCTAACTTCCGCGCCATCACCGAAGATCTGATCGCACACGACGCTATTCGCATTGCGCCCGAGGAAGAGCTTGCCGGAGCGCTCGTTGATCTGCTGTCAGATCAAGCTATGGCCGTAGCTCTCGGGGAGCGGGCCAAGAGAGTTTTTGACGCGCAGGCGGGAGCAACGGAATGTGCAGTGCGTGCGATTGAAGAGTTGCTCGCAAAAGCGGATCATGCACGATGAAGCGACCCTGGCTTACTCCGCTGGTGCCGCTTTACGCTGCGGGCATTGCCGCGCGCGGCCTTGGCCTGAAATTGAGGTGGGAACCAGCAAGGCACCTTCGTTGGCCGGTGATCAGCATCGGCAATCTGTCTACAGGCGGAGCGGGCAAAACGCCGTTCGCAATTGCTTTGGCCCGGCTGCTCGCTGCCGAGGGATATTCGGTAGACATTCTGTCGCGTGGCTATGGGCGCAAGAGCAACCTACCGGCGCGAGTTCTGGTCGAAGGATCCGCCGACGAGTTTGGCGATGAGCCGCTGCTGATCGCGCGTGAAACCGGCCTACCGGTCTATGTGGCTCCGCAGCGCTACGATGCGGGCCTGTTGGCAGAAGCAGATGCAGATGCGTCAGGGCAGCAAGGTGCTGGCCAAGGCCGCATTTCTCGTGCCCATATCCTGGACGACGGCTTCCAACATCGGCAACTCGCTCGCGAGGCGGATATTCTGCTTTTGAATCGCCGTGATTGGCGGGATTCCCTTCTGCCTGCGGGCAACCTGCGTGAAGGATTGCATGCAGCCATGCGCGCGGATGTCATCGCGATTCCTGCGGACGACCAGGAACTTGAGTGGGAACTTCGCGGATGGGGCTGGAAAGGGCTGATTTGGCGCTTGCATCGCCGCATGGAGATTCCGGCTATCGACGGTCCTGTCACAGCCTTCTGCGGAATCGCCCATCCGGAACAATTCTTCAACGGCTTGGAGCATGCTGGATTGCAGCTGTCCGCGCGAACGGCTTTCAGCGATCACCATCGCTTCACAGCGCATGACGTTCACACGCTGGTTTCTATGGCAAGCTCCGCGGAGGCGACGGCGCTCATCACGACAGAAAAAGATGCAGTGCGGTTAGGGATTCTGACCTCTGCTTTCCCGGCAACGTTGCCGCTCAAGACCGCTCGCTTGCGCATAGAAATCGAGAACCAGACCGACGTCCTTGCATGGTTTGTGAGCCGACTGTCTTCCCGGTCCGCGAATCCGCAGCTGTGAGAAAATCGAAGTTTGCACACGCAATTCAAGTTCCGCTTGCTTGTGGTTCGGTTGGGCGCCANNAGTTTGCAGACGCAGTCCAAGTTTCGCTTGCTCGTGGTTCGGTTGGGCGCCATGGGCGACATTTTGCATGCGCTGCCGGCCGTGACGGCCTTGCGAAGCTCGCATCCCGATTGGGTCATCGACTGGGTTGTCGAGCCGAAATGGTGCGCGTTGTTAAGCGCGGCAGGCGCATTGGGCCGGGACACGGGACAGCCCAATCCCAGGCAGCCGGTAGTCGATCGGGTACTTCCGGCCTCTGCGAAGCAGTGGGGAAAGAGGCCACTCGCTCGTCGGACAATTCGCGAGTTCATGGCGCTGCGACGTGCAATTCAACAAGGTAGATATGACGCAGTCATCGACTTTCAGGGCGCCGTCCGCTCAGCCGTCTTTGGCCGAATGGCTGGCTCCCGGCTGATCGGTGAAGCCGAGCCGCGCGAATGGGCGGCGCGCTGGTTGTTTACGGACAGGATCGCCACGCGCGGGGCACACGTGATTGAGCAGGATTTTGAACTGGCGTCTGCTGTTGCAAGCGATCCATTGAAGCCGGTGCAGCCCTGGTTGCCATTTGAACCGGACGCCGAGGCATGGGCAGATGGGCTGCTTGCCTCCGCGCATGGGAAGCGCCTGGTGCTCATCAATCCCGGTGCGGGCTGGGGCGCGAAGCGTTGGCCGGTAGAGCGTTATGCCATCGTTGCGAAGGAGTTGATTGGCCGAGGCTGTCGCGTGTTCGTCAACGCCGGTCCGGGTGAAGAGCCGATTGCGGACGTCATCGTGAAGCAAACCAACGGCGCGGCCAAGCAACTCGCTCCTTCGCTCGAAAACCTCATTGCGTTGACGCGCCGCGCGGCGCTTGTTATCGCGGGCGATACGGGGCCGCTGCATCTTGCCTGTGCGTTGGAGCGCCCCGTGGTGGGCATCTACGGACCGACCGATCCGCTGCGGAACGGCCCTTTCGGCACGAGATTCAAAGTGCTCCGAAGCCCCGCCAGCCGCCGCGATCATACACGGAGAAAAATGCCTGAGGCGGGCCTCTTGACGATCCAGCCGGAAGAAGTGCTGGCAGCAGCCGAAGAGCTGCTTTATGCAGAGGCAGCGTCATGAGCAGCCAAAGCCCTCATCCAAAGGGGAAAACCGCGGAGCGGTGGGAGAGAGTGGCGCGGCGCATTCGCGTGCCCCTCGGGTTTGTTGTCGCGGCGCTCTATGTTCTTGAATTGTGGCGGCGTGCCCCCGAGCCAGGCGCAATTGAATGGAGCCTTGCCTTGGTGCTTCCAGGGCTTTGGCTGCGCGGCTATGCTGCGGGTTACGTCAAGAAGAATCGTGAACTGACGCGGACCGGTCCTTATGCTTACACGCGCAATCCGCTCTATCTTGGCTCGATTTTGATCGCAGCGGGATTCGCTGTCGCGTTGCTGAGTTGGGTCGTGGCGGCTGCGCTCGCGGTGATGTTTCTGCTGATCTATGTTCCGGTGATCGCGTCGGAAGAACGGTTTTTGCGGGCAATGTTTTCGGAATTCGATGCCTATTGTCGGCGTGTGCCGCGGCTGATTCCACGTCTCACCCCTGCCAGAGTTCCCGTTGCGCCGTTGCTGCCAGGGAGCGGCCCGTCCGAGGCAATCTCCGGCAACTTCTCATTTGCGCTTTACTTACGCCACCGCGAGTACAATTCAGCTATTGGTGCAACACTGCTTTACCTGAGCCTCCTGTTTCTGCGGCCGGCTCTGGCATTGCTGGGGCGCGGGCTGCGATGAGCCAACTAACCGACCAACTGCTGCGGCGAGCCGCTGCCATTCTCTGGGGCCGGGTAAACAATTCCCGCGCCGCGTAAGTCAAACCTGAAGGAGCCGAGCCTCACGGTGAAGATTCGCACGGCGGTGAAGACGATTTTTTGTGGCATCGCCCTTGCCTCCGTAGCTTACGGCCAGCAGTCTCCGCCGCTTCCGCCGCCGCGCGCCGGCTTTACCTTCCCGCAGAAGCAAACCCTTACCTATTCGGTTGATTGGCGAGTGTTCCCGGCCGGTACAGCCGTGTTGCACTTTGAAGCAGCGGGCGACCGCGAGCGCGTGAATGCGACGGCCGATACTGTCGGTGCGATCAACCTGATCTTCCATGTGAGCGACCGGTTTCAGTCGACCTTCGACCGCGCCAAGGGATGCACGTACGACTTCGACAAGCAGACCGTCGAGGGGCGGCGGCAAATCAATTCGACCCTTCACATCGACTACGGCCAATCGAAATCGATTCTGGATGAAAAGAACCAGGTGACAGGCCAGTCGAAGCATGTCGAGGTGCCCATCCCTGGCTGCATGACCGATCTGTTGACCGGCGTGTTTTATGCTGCGTCGCAGCCGATGGAAGTTGGGCACAACTTTGTGCTGCCGGTGGTGGACGCGATGCACAATGTGCCGGTGACCATGAAGGTGGAGGGTCGCGAAGAGGTCAAGACGCCGCTCGGGTCATTCAAGACCGTTCGTGTGCAGCCAACGGCTGCGGCCGGCGTGGTGAAGAACCGCGGCAACATCTGGATCTGGTACACCGACGACGACCGCCATTTGCCTGTGCAGATGCGCGCGCGACTTTTTTGGGGAACGATCACCTTCCGGCTTACCGCCAACGAAAACAAATGAACTAGCCGGGACTGGCCGTCCAGGCAATGGCTTCGCGTGGCATTGCCGTTGTGTTGCGATCCGCGAAGAATTGTTCCACGCTTCAAAATTGTTCCACGTGGAACAATTGCGGCATCTGTCACATGTGTTGGCCAGGATTTGCGAAGAATTTGGCTGGTCACGGAGACCGCTTTTTGAGGTGCGGCGGAGTTGGCGCAAGTCCGAACGGCCATGGACTCCTATGGCGGCGAAAGCCGCATTGGCCACACCGCAGGTGTTTATTGCATGCGGTAACGCTCGCGCATCAGGCGCTGCAGACGGGGCCAGAAGATCAGGTTGAAAGCGAGTTCCTTGTCGGGAAACATGCCCAGCGCCACGCGGCGGGTGTCGGCGACCATTTCCGATGCCTCTTCGACGGTGACCGACTGATCCTGCGCGATCACCTGCGTCACCATATTCACCACCATCTGCAGGCGGCGGATTTTGCGGCCTTCTTCCTGCAGTTCTTCGGGTGATTGGGTGGGTGGCTGATTGCCAGTGGCAGTGCTGGAAGAGGAAGTTGGGGCGGTGTCGGGCTGCCGCTCCCAGGGAGTCTCCGTTGAACCCATGGGCAAATCCTCCTGGGCATTGGATGAGATTGGCGTGCTTTCTGAGCATCGTAGCATTGCCGCACGAAATTCTGTCGATGTTGTTTCCGGTGGCTGCGGGGAACTTCCACGCGCAGTCAACGTAAAGTGCTTCTAGGCATCAGAGGGAGAATCAGTGCAACTTGCAATTGAAAGCGTGACAAAGCGCTACCGTAAGGGCGTTGTGGCTTTGCGCGAATTTAGTCTCGATTTGAAGCCAGGCGTGTTAGGTCTGCTGGGTCCCAATGGCGCGGGGAAGACGACACTGATGAGCATTCTGGCTACGATCACCAGGGCCACGGAGGGCCGCGTCCTCTGGAACGACACCGACATCGCGCGCGATCCGGATGTGCTGCGATCGGTGCTCGGATACCTTCCGCAGGATTTCGGCGTTTATCCGAATCTGAATGCGGTGGAGTTCCTCGAATATTTGGCCGCGGTAAAAGGATTGGACGGAGTTGCGGCACGGCGTCGCATCGATGAGCTGCTGGACCTTGTCAACCTGACTGATGTGCGGAAGCGGCCGCTTGGAGGCTACTCCGGCGGCATGCGACAGCGAGTCGGCATTGCGCAGGCACTTCTCAACGATCCCGAGCTGCTGATTGTGGACGAGCCGACCGCCGGCCTCGACCCCGAAGAGCGCGTGCGCTTTCGCAATCTGCTCTCCGATCTCTCCGGCGAACGCATCGTGATTCTCTCCACGCATATCGTCTCGGATGTGGAAGCCACAGCGACCGACATTGCACTGATTGCGCAAGGCACGCTGGTGGTCCATGCCACTCCGGAAGAGCTTTTGCGTAGCGTTGAGGGCAAAGTCTGGGAGTGGGTTGTGCCGAGCGCGGAACTGACAGCAGTGAAGCAGAAGTTCCTGATCAGCAGCACAACCCGCCGCAGCGACGGCGTGCATGTGCGTGTCTTAGGCGAAGAGCCGCCCACGAACGCTCAGCCGGTCTCACCTAATCTTGAGGATGCTTACCTTTTCTGTCTGTCGCGCCATCGCGCTGGAGCGCGGGCAGGTGCAGCGGCATGAATCGCTCCCGCATTCTCTATCACATGGTGCGCGCCGACTTTCTGGAACGTGTGCGGCGTTACAGCTTTCTGCTCACGATGGGTTTCGCGATCTATTTGGGCTACGCGGTGTATGCGCGACAGGTGACGCTGCGGCTCGACGACTATCGCGGCGTGGACAACTCGGCGTGGCTGGGCACGGTCATCGGCCTCATTGCCACGGTGTGGGTGAGCCTGATCGGTTTCTATATCGTGAAGAATTCGATCCAGCGCGATCGGCAGACACGTGTGGGGCAGATCCTGGCGGCGACGCCGATGAACAAGAGCTTCTATACGCTGGGCAAAGCGCTCAGCAATTTCGCGGTGCTTGCGGTGATGGTGCTGATTCTGGCGCTCGCGGCGGTCTTCATTCAAATTTTGCGCGGCGAAGACACACAGATCGCGTTGGGCGCGCTTTTGTCTCCGATTTTGCTACTCGGGCTCCCCGCAGTGGCTGTGGTCGCGGCGCTGGCGGTTCTGTTTGAGAGCCTGCCTGTATTGCGCGGTGGCGTGGGCAACGTCTTTTATTTCTTTTTCTGGACAGGATTGATCAGCATCAGCGTGACGCTTGTGACCGGAACTCAGCAGCCGACGGGCCTGCACGCGCTCCAGGATTTCACGGGCATCGCCGTCGTGATGGGGCAGATGCAGACGCAGTTGCGTCAGCTCGATCCGCAGGTGAGCAACGCCGCGTCGTTTGGCTTCGGCAACTTTCACGCGACGACGAAGACTTTTCTCTGGACGGGCATTCACTGGACGCCGGCACTGCTGTTCGGGCGGGCTCTGTGGCTCGCGGTGGCGGGTGCGTTGGCGCTGCTGGCCGCTGTTTTTTTTGACCGGTTCGACCCGGCGAGGAATGGCCTCCGCCTTGGAAGAAAACAGAAGGAAGCCGGGAACACTGATGTTCTCGATGCGCGATTCAGTGTCGTGGTTCCGGCGCTCCCGTCGGTCTCTCATCTCACGCCCTTGTTGCGCGATGCGTCGAATCGACAGACGCGCACGCGCTTCTTCTCGCTGATTGTTGCCGAGTTTCGCCTGCTGTTTCGCGGGCATGGCTGGTGGTGGTACGCGGCAGCGGCGGGATTGTTCCTCGGCTGCCTGTTGTCGCCAATCGATGCGGCCCGTTCCGGGGTTCTGGTTGCCGCATGGATTTGGCCGGTGCTTTTCTGGTCGCAGATGGGCACGCGGGAAGAGTCATTCTCGACGGGATCCTTGATTTTTTCGGCACCGCGCGCGGTCCCGCGCCAACTACTGGCTATGTATGCGGCGGGTGCGCTGCTGGCCGCGCTTACAGGCGGTGGCTTGGCTCTGCGTCTGTTGTTCGCCGGCAATTTAAGTGCGTTGGCCGCGTGGGGCGCGGGCGTGCTCTTTATCCCCGCCATGGCTCTCGCGCTTGGCGTTACCACTGGCAGCCGCAAGCCCTTTGAGGCTCTCTACACCGCGTGGTGGTATGTCGGTCCGCTGCATCATATTCGCCAACTCGACTTCATGGGCACGACAGCCGAGTCGAGCACGCCGGTGGGGTATTTCGCGGCTGCTGTGTTGCTGGTGCTGGCGGCTTACGCGTGGCGAAGTGTGCGTCGGGCGTACGCCTGAGGCATGCGTGGGCGGTTCTAGTGGGACGCGATGTGCAGGCGTTGCGACGCGTGGTTGTCGTTCCAGCCGATGACGCGGCCATCTTCGAGGAAGACTTCCGAGCCGCCGTAGGCCAGCTTGTCTTCAGAGAGCATGGTCGGTGTTCCCTGCACGGCGATGACGTCGTTCTTAGGCGAACCGATGGTGAAAGTTGTGAGCCGCGGATCGAAGTGACCCTGCGGCCAGAGTTTAACGCGAAGGGGAATCAGAGCTGGGTCGACACTCCATCCGGCGACCACTCCTTTACGGAGATAGAAGACGGCGTTACGGTATGTGAGCGTGCCGGCGGTGGACGAGACGGGCGGGCCCATGACGGTCATCACCTCGTCTTTGGTGAGGCCGACGGTGACGTAAGGCATGGGGATGTGGGGAGGCGGGACTGAATTGGCGGACGCCCCTGCGGTTGAGGCATTGGGTGACGCGGCAGCTGAGGATTCAGTGTCGGCCTGGGGCGAAGGCGCTGTGTTAGGCGGGCTGAATCGGTGGAGGGCCTGCTCCGCACCTTGCTCCGCTTCGGTCACATTCGTCCGCATGGCGAGTAAGAGTCGAGAGCGGAATGGACCGTAGAAACTTGCAGTGGTGGGATCTGAGGAGAGCCAGGCATCGAGTCCGACGAGCACCAAGGCAGGGATTGCCAGTCCGAGGATCAGGATGGCGCAGCGCACCAGGATGCCGGAGGCGAGGAGCGGGCCCAGTGGATCGCCGCTGCGTGCCTTGTGGACCGGCTGCATGGCGACTTCCTGCGTTGCGGGACTTGGCTTGGGACGTCTGTGCTCCTTGACCTCGGGGATCGACCGAACGTAGGTGTACGCGGCATTAATCGACTTGAGCGTTTCTTCTGCTGCGCTTTTGAGCTTTGGGTCGCCGGGGAAGCGGTCGGGGTGCCAGACTTTGACGAGGAGCCGATAGTTGGTCTCGATATCTCTCTTGGTTGCATTGGAGTCGAGCCCCAAGGTGCGCAGAGCCCTGCAACGTGCGCAGAAAGCGCCTTCCTGTTCGATCGCGTTTCCGCACAAGCAGGTCGTCATTGGATTGGGCAGCCGCGGCTGCCTTGGTGTTTTGAATTTCGAGTCGATTATAGAGCGGGTGGGGGCAGGCCATTTGTCTCTCCGGCCGCTAAGTAACCGTGGAGGCCACGGACAGGTTCCGTAGAATAGAATTGGATGGCTTTTACCGAACAGTACGATGTGGTGGTGGTGGGCGCGGGGCACGCCGGATGCGAGGCTGCGATGGCGGCGGCGCGCATGGGGCTGCGCACAGCTCTGTTTACGCTGAACCTGGATTTGATTGCGCAGATGAGCTGCAACCCGGCGATTGGCGGGATTGCGAAAGGACACCTGGTGCGCGAGGTGGATGCGCTGGGCGGCGTGATGGGCGAGGTGGCGGATGCGTGCGGGATCCAGTTCCGGCTGCTGA
>PLKY01000303.1 GCA_003140785.1 Acidobacteriaceae bacterium
TCCCACCAAACACCTGTGTCAGCTTTCACAATTGTTCCACGTGGAACAATTGGTGATGGCCGATACATTTCCCGCGAAGCAATCGCCCGGGCTGCGAGTCCAAAAATTGTTCCACGTGGAACATTTTGAAGTAACGTGACCGCTCCATCGAGCCACGCGAAGCCCTTGCCTGGACGGCCAGTCCCCAGTCCTTGTATGCGATGCTGGAAGGCATGTCAGCGCCCGGTGCCGGAGCGGTTGTCCCTCATCGTTTCCTCAACGACAGCACGGTGTTCCGGTGGGAAAACCTGACGCTGCGCAGCGACCTGATTCTGACGCTGCCGATTGCGATTTGTCTTGGAGTCGGCCTCGCGGTGGGCCATCCCGCGGCGGGCATGCTTGCGGCGGGCGGCGCGGCGAACACGGGGTTCGGGCAGAAGCATTCCATCGACGAATCGCATCTGCTGCCGATGATTTTTGTCACGTTCGGCATGGCCTTCGCCGGGTTTGTGGGCGTGGTGCTTGGCCATGAGAATCTTCTGCTGGTGGTTGCGGCGGCGTTGTGGGCTTTCGGTTATGGCATGCTCACGGCGCGCCCCGACGGGTACAGCTGGGTGGGCCAGCAGTGTGTGATTACGTTCCTGGTGGCGTCGGCGTTTCCGGCGCCGCTGAAGGCAGCCGTCGCTCAAGGCCTGCTGCTGTTTGCGGGGGGAGCGGTGCAGCTTCTGGTTTCTTCTGTGCTGCTTCATCTGTTTTGCGATTTGCGGGCGCGGCTGTTTCAGCTGACGCGCTATCTCGGGGAAGAGCAGGCAGCGCTTCGCTCGGCATTGATTGAGACGGCGGAATCGGTGCGCCAGCTGCGGTTTGCGGAGTCGGCGCTGCCGTATGCGCTGCGGCTTGCGTTCACGGTTGGGCTTGCGACGGAGATTTATCGCAGACTGCATTACCAGAGCGGCTACTGGATTCCGATGACGGCGCTGCTGGTGCTGAAGCCGGACCTTATCGATACGGTGAGCCGGGCGATTGCGCGGACACTGGGGACGATGTGCGGGGCGATTGCGGTGAGCTTTTGCCTTGCGCATTTGCATCCGACACCGGTGGTGCTGGCGAGCTTCACGGTGCTGTTTGCGTGGCTTGCTTACGGCGTGCTGAACGTGAACTATGCGCTGTTTTCGATGGCCATTACTGGATATATCGTGTTTCTTCTTTCGCTGAATCAGATTCCGGGAGAACTTGTGGCGGAGCGACGAACCTTTTGCACGGCGCTGGGCGGAGCGATTGCGCTGTGCGTGCGGCTGGTGGTGATCTCGTATAAGCGCCGGCACTGGCTGCGGGCTGTTGCGATGTTGCGGCACGCGGTGTGGACGCGGCACCCGTGGAGTGCGAGAGGCGTCCGGGCATCGAGGTGATGCCTGGCCAGGATTCTCGCGGATGCGGGCTTAGTCGACGGGCCTGTCGCCGGTGGTGTCGAAGGTAGCGCCAGTTGGAATGATGGTGGTGGAGACGACCTTTCCATCCTGCGAGCCGGTGTAGACGGTAATGCGGGTTGGATCGATGCCCTTCTCGCCGACAAGGTAGGCCTTGGTGTTGACTGCGCGCTGGGTTGCTAGCTTGTTGCCACCCTTTTCGCTGCTGGCGGCATTGCCGACCAGGGCGAGCTTTTCATCGGAGTTACTCTGCAGGTTGAGGGCGACCTGATCGAGGCAGGCTTTGCCTTCGTTGTCTACGCGGGTGGGGCGCCGGGCGTCGCGCTCGAAGCTGATGGAACACATTTCGCTGACCGCTGGCTTGATGGGGGCTGGCACTTCGACTGTGACGGAGGTGGTGCCCGAGGCTGTCTGACCCTTGTCATCGGCAACATTGCAGGTGACGGTGATGGGGCCGGCTGCCACGCCTCCGGTAGATAGAGTTGCTGTTGGGCCGTTGCCACTTACAGTGCCGGACGTGGAGCTATAGGTGTAACTCAAGGGACGGCTCTGCGGACTTACGCCGATTGCGGTGATGGTGGAAGGATCGCCAGAGTTGACGGTAGAGGGATTGGCTGTGCAACTTACGGTTGGCGGTTCCGGCGCCTTGACTTGATAGGGCGCGGTGCAATCCGCATTGTCGCGAGGCTTGTCGCCCTCGGAGATATGGCCTTTGAGCGTGTAAGTGCCGGGAGCCAGATTGGTGGTGTCGATGCTTGCGGTGCTTGTTGAGCCAGACACCGTTCCGCCATCGACGGACCAGGTGTAGACGTCGGTTCGCGATGGATTGAGATTCATGGCAGTGCCCGATACGGCGATTGGTTCGCCCGGGTAGACGGCGGTTGGATTGACGGAGCAGGAGTAAGTGATGGGCTCACGTTCAGGAGCGCGGGCGCCGCCGCCGAAGCGGAAGACGAGGCCGGTAGATAGGCGCATGTCATTCTGGGTGCCAGTTGATCCGGTGGCGAGATCGTCGAAGCGGGTCATGAGGTATTCGGCTTGGATAAGGCGGAGGGCGATATGGTGGTGCAACCGGAAGTCTAATCCGCCACCAGCGGTGAGGGCGAAGCTGTTCTCGGAGGGCAGGACCGTGCAACCGGCCCCGACGCAACCGGAGGATAGTTCGACATCGCTTGCATGAATGCCGCCAAACAGGACTTGCGCAAACGGAGTGATTCTGGAGTACTTGCGATAGGAAAACCGCGGGCCTAGTAGATAAGTGAAGACTGTTCCGTCGGAGTCGACCACGGTGGATGGGACGCCGGCGCCGGTGAGTTGGAGACGTGAGTCGTTGAAGCCACCAAAGTCGCCGACGATGCCCAGATATCGATTGAAATTGAAAGCCAGTGATGTGCTTCCGCCATTGAGCCATACCAGCCTGTTTCCGTTCGCATTTGCCGGCACTGCCCGCAGGTATGAGTAACCGAGGAATAACTCAATTTTTGGATAGTAACTGTCCCTTCCACCGGAATAAGGCGAGGCTGCGGCCATGGATGCTTCGGGGATAGATGCCGCCAAGAAGGGAGAAGGCGGATCGGGGACGGCGCTGGAATCGGCGGAGTTATCACCCAGGGCGGCGCCGGCGGACGGATTTGGCGCTTCGCTCGCAAAGAGGCTGAACGCAGGCACCAATAGGACAGCAAGTGTCACCGTCGTAGTTATCTTTATACGCAATCTCATTGTTGTCTCCAATATTGCTCGCCGTGATTGTCGTTCCATCTCCTCGCCGGAGAGGCCAAACGCAAAGAACACTTATCAAACACCGCGTTGCATGAAAAAAGGGCTGAGACCGCACCTTGGTCGCGGTCTCAGCAAAACTTTATGGCACATTGATGACGGTGTTTACGATTGTGGACGATGCGTTCAAGGCGAGTATTCTGCCGTTGATCGTCGTTACGGCCGCAACTCCGGGACTTGAAACGGTGATTCCCGGTTGGGAGATGATTGTTCCTACCATCGTCCCGCCGCCCCCGTAGTTGATGACTGCACCGGGGAGACCTCCAACCGCCCAGAAGACGTTGCTGGCCTGGGCGCCGTTGATCAGGATCACACTTTCAGAGGCTGTGGGCGTGCCCACGGTAAGATAGGACCCCATCTGGAAGACCCAGGACGCATTGGGATCGCCCTGCGCGTCGAGAGTAAGTGGCCCCGTAGTTATTTGATAGAAACTTGCGGATGTATAAGTGCCAGGGGCCAGGGTTCGATTGCCCAACTCATTGCTTGGCAGAGTGATGCCTGGAGGGAGGGCCTGAAGTGTGGTGTACGCGGTTCGAGCTTCCAACGCGGCTTGGGTTGCGATAGCGAAGGTATTCGCGTTTCCTTCACTTGAGCACGCACCGCTGGGAGGGGGTGGGGCGGTGTTGATCGCCCCATTCACTAACCCCATATTGCTTGGCGTCACTGTATAGGAGCAAGGATAGACGCCGGCAACAGCGGCGACGCTCGTGTCATAGAATCCGGTCATCGTGGTGGAAACGCCCGTGGTCCCAATTTCTCCATTGACCACTGTGAGAGTTCCCTGGTTGGTCATTCCGGCACCCCCGCCAAATCCGCCAAAGAGCGATATGGTTGGTCCAAGAACCACTGGCGGCGTGACGACCGCAGTACCGGTCGTAAACGTCCATGGGTTCGGTGCACCCGTGGTTCCGAGCGGATTGCCATATAGATCCGTCACGCCATTGGTAATCGTTGCGATATAGGTAGTGTTGGCGATGAGCGACGCAGTGGGCGTGAAAGTTGCAATGAAGCTGACCGGGTTGTAGGAAACCGTTCCCGCGATAGCTGTTCCGCCTGGCCCGGTAACCTGGTAAGTCGCCGTCGTGATGGTGAGGGGATTCATTGCTTCGGTGAAGGTTGCGTTCACCGCCTGATTCAGCGGCACGTTGATCGCCGCGCTGGCAGGAACTGTCGAAACTATCTCGGGTGCGGTCGTGGATGAGGTCGTCCCGGTTGTAAACGTCCACACGTAGTTGGCGGCCAGTGGCGTACCTGCCAGATCCTCGGCCCCGGTGGTGATCGTCGCCGTATAGACGGTATTGACGGCAAGGTCTGCCGTTGGCGTGAAGGTGGCGACCGCGCCCGCGCAAGCGACTGTGCCGGCTACCGCTGTCGCACCGGGCCCCGTGAGAACGAACGTCGTCGCCGGAGATGCGAGCGTCGCACAGCTCATTGGCTCGTTGAATGTTGCGCTGAGCACCTGGTTCGTCGGTACACCTGTAGCTGCATTCGCTGGAACCGTGGCGATCGTAACCGGCGGAGGAGTCACGGTTGTGAACGTCCACACATAATTGGCGACCAGCGGAGCTCCTGTCGAAGCTGTGGCCCCATTGGTGATCGTGGCCGTATAGACCGTGGCATATGTGAGAACCGCGGCCGGCGTAAAGGTCGCGGTAGCGCCGCTATAGGCAACGGTTCCTGCTACTGCCGTTGCGCCGGGCCCTGTAACCGTAAAGGTTGCTGTGGTGATAGAAGCCGGGTTCATCGCCATGCTGAAGGTTGCGCTGATGGGCGTGTTCACAACTACATTCGTAGCGCCATTGGCGGGGATTGTAGACACTACCGTGGGAACGTTGACCGTTTCCTGACCGCATCCGGCAACAAAAACCAGCAGTAGAATTACTAACCAATGCTTGATACCCAACTTATACTTGCTCATCTAATCCCTCTCGCCCCAACCGTGATGGCACGGCGTCTAAATATCATCGATACTTCGGCTTGGCGGAGAGCGCCGAGTCGACTCGTTTTCGCAAACTTAACAAGATAGGTCTGGAGGTAATGTATGAAACTGCTCATCGTCGCATTTCGATTGATGACGAAAGAGCAAGTTTGGCGAGCGAAATTGACCATCTTTGGAAAACTAAGAGTGGTAAGTGCGCGCTATCCGCGGATAACTGTGCCGCCGCATCGAATGACCGAAAACTACGTCGGACCCGGATACAGTCGGCGTTTGTGTTTCGGGGTGTGGGCGGCGGACACTAGAGCCGTTCTCCAATAAGTNNTGATGAAAAAGCCACTTAGCGGGCGTACCTTCGTTCTACAGCAATTGGAGAACGGCTATAATATGACTGCGCTTTCTTAAGCCAAGTGTCGAGAATTACGAACAAGAACGGGCGAATGCTCCGGGGAGGCTGGTGCTTGCTCTCGCGGGTCTCAAACCAAGACCCCAGGCAACGAGATCAGATCCCTTCGGGTTGAATCATTTAGAGAAGGTTCTCGGAAAACGCTTGAATCGGTCTCCGGCGCTCGTGCTAATCTAATGCAACCCTTTCCCCCAGAAAGAGCTACTTCCGCTTCGGTACGCCTAAATGCGGATCGAATGGAAAACTGCGAGCTGACCGATGGCCAGAGCGCAGTGAGCGGCACAGTCAGCTAAATGGAACGCATACGCTGGCCCTTGTCTTTGCTCGATTTGATTGCCTGGGGAGACGATTCTGTCCCCACGAAAGTGAATGGGGGAGAGGGCAAATGAGAATTGGAACGTCGCGGCTTCGACCGAAGACTGTGAAGGGCCTCTACCTTGCGGCGGGGAGCTTCACGCTTTTGATCGTCGGAGTGGCTTTCTTCATTTTTCTAGGAATGAATTTTATGCCCGAGGCCCGGGAAGTGCCTTGGCGGTGATGGCGGGGCGCCGTAGCTGAGGTAAGCGCTGGCGAAGAGATTGAAGGCGACGCGCATGGCCCGTTGTAACTTGGCTCGCATGCAGCCCAATCCAATCTGTCCGCGCTACGGCCAACCGGTGGTGCAAAACCGGTTGGCGCATTCTCCAACTCGATCTAACTGAAGAAAAATGATTCCACTTCGACCGTGGATGAGGGGATACCCTGCGCCACTAAGGGGGCGCTACGCCAACCTTTGGCTGGGTATGATTGGAGAGCGACTTCAATCGTTGGCGGAAAGAGTGGGATGGAAGTTCTCAAAGGGCTTTTTGAGCGGCATTTTAAGGCGCCAGCCGAAGAGGCAAAACCGCTCCAGGGGCAGCTTGGCGGCTCGGGGCGGACGATTGTGCGGCTCACCGGCGGGGCTTCGAGCGCGATTGGCATTCTGTATGGGGTGCGTGAGGAGAACGTCGCGTTTCTGGAGTTCTCACGGCACTTTCGGCGGAAGGGTTTGCCGGTGCCGGAGATTTACGGCGAGGATTTGAGTCAGGGGGCTTATCTCGAAGAAGACCTGGGCGACACGACACTGTTTGAATATTTGAGTGCGCATCGGGTGGGCGAGAGGATTGCGCCGGAGGCGATTGAGGCGTACCGAAAAGTGGTGGCGTTGCTGCCACGCTTTCAGGTCGAGGCCGGCCGGGACCTGAATTACAGGGTATGCTATCCGCGGGCGAGTTTCGATCGGCAATCGATTGCGTGGGATCTGAATTATTTCAAATATTACTTTTTGCGGTTGGCGGGGGTGCCGTTTAACGAGCAGGCTCTGGAGGCGGATTTTAGTCGGCTGACGAAGTTCTTGCTGGGCGCGCCGCATGAGTATTTTCTGTATCGGGATTTTCAATCGCGGAATGTGATGCTGCGGGACGGGCAGCCGTTCTTTCTCGACTACCAGGGTGGGCGCAGAGGCGCGCTGCAATATGACATTGCGTCGCTGCTCTACGACGGCAAGGCTGATTTGCCGCCAGCGTTGCGCCAGGAGTTGCTTGACTGCTATCTGGATTGCCTGGGCGGATTCATTGATCTAAAGCGCGACGAGTTCATGGAACATTACTACGCGTATGTGTATGTGCGCATTCTGCAGGCGCTGGGGGCCTACGGATTTCGCGGGTTTTATGAGCGCAAAGCGCATTTTTTGCAGAGCGTGCCCTACGCGTTGAAGAACCTGCAATGGCTCGCCGCAAATGTGAAGTTGCCGATTGCGTTGCCTGCTCTGATGGACGCGCTGGGCAGCCTGTCTTCTTCAGAAAAGCTACAGGGTCTGGCGGCGCCTGCCAACGAATTGACGGTGCGGATTTTCAGTTTCTCGTTTCATCGCCAGCTGCCGACGGATGAGTCGGGGAACGGCGGTGGATTTGTGTTCGATGCGCGGAGTCTTCCGAATCCGGGGCGGGAGGAGCGGTTTCGCTTGTTGACTGGTAAGGATTCGGCGGTAAAGGAGTACCTGGAGCACGAGGAGAGTGTCGGCGGTTTCCTTGCGAATGCGATTGCGTTGGTGGATGCGAGCGCGGGCGCATATCAGCGGCGCGGGTTTTCGAATTTGATGGTGTCGTTTGGGTGCACTGGAGGGCAGCATCGGTCTGTATACCTGGCGGAGCAGTTGGCGAAGCATTTGCGCGGGAGCGCCGGAGTGAACGTGGTGGTGCGGCATGTTGAGCTGGAGAAGATGGGCAAGTGAAAGCGATGATTCTGGCTGCCGGGCTGGGGACGCGATTGCGGCCATTGACGAACGACCGGCCCAAGGCTTTGGTGGAGGTTGCGGGGCGGACGCTGCTGGAGATTGCGCTGGCGCGGTTGCGGGTGTTTGGCGTGCGCGAGGTGATTGTGAATACACATCACTTTGCGGAGATGATTCCCGAGTATCTGGAAACGCATGACAACTTTGGGATACGGATTGAGATTTCGCACGAAGAGAAGTTGCTGGACACGGGCGGCGGATTGAAGAAGGCCGCATGGTTCTTTCTGGAGGATGGGCCGGATGCAGACGAGCCGTTCTTGCTGCACAACGTGGATGTGATCAGCACGATCGATCTGGAGCGGATGGTGCAATTCCACGCAGAACGGGGTGCGCTTGCGACGCTGGCGGTGCAACAGCGGGCTACTTCGCGGCCTTTGCTGTTTGATGAAGCGGGACGGCTGCGCGGGCGCGGGGGCAGAGGAGACGAGAGCACGGAACCACCGGGAACTGCAGAGCGGCCGGAGTCTCTGGCGTTTTCGGGGATTCATGTTGTGTCTCCGGCAATTTTCTCGAAGCTCGACGAGACGGGCGCGTTTTCGATTATCGACGCGTATCTGCGTTTATCGACTCAAGGAGAAAGGATTCTCGCGTTCCGCGCAGATGAGTACGAATGGCGGGACCTTGGCCGACCGGAGAACGTGATGAAGGCTACCGGGAGTTAAGGCGAGATCCGGGTCAAGGATCGCGGCCATCGGCAAGACGCGCCGTCGAG
The DNA here is from genome assembly GCA_003140785.1 of Acidobacteriaceae bacterium. Lineage (GTDB taxonomy): Bacteria > Acidobacteriota > Terriglobia > Terriglobales > Acidobacteriaceae > Telmatobacter. The sequence continues at coordinate 8,548 of PLKY01000303.1, forward strand.
GTCTACGCGGTTGTTCCGCGCCGATAGTCCAGCTGGTGACGCCGCATTTGCATGGGCGGGTTGCAGGGAATCGCGGAATGCCTGGCCTCTAGAGAACCGTCCCGGCCCGCAACAGGACGCGCACGCTGCAGCACCTGCCTGTTTTTCGACTCGCAGCCGAGGAAAAGCGTGAGATCGAAGGGAACATGATGTCGCGCAGATCCTGAATGCGATCGAGGAGCCTGTTTTCCTTTTCGACTACGGAAGAGGTAATCCATTCCGGCGGCAGGCTATCGTGCGCCTGGGCGATAGCCGCGTGGCCGTTCTTGCGAATGTGCTCGATCCAGTCATGGAGGCCGGTGACCATCTCGGATTCGGGATAGATGAGCCTATCGGAATACAGGCAGGAGGTGAGGCGCGCCACTTCTTTCGAGCCCAGCAGCGCGAACGAGCTTCCGTGGTCGATGAAGATAGCCCGTAGGCTCGAAGGCGCTTCGTCGGGAACGAAGAGCGCTTGCCGGATCTCGAATCGTTCGGTCCACACGTCGGCAGCGTAGGCGCCCCAGAAATCGGAGCGATTGGTAACGCGCGAGAACATGCGGGTGGGAAGGAATTCATAGAATGCGCCGCCGGGAGGCGAAACGAGGCGCGACGCAAAATGGATCCCTGCGTCGGGCCGGATGATGCCTTTGGGTGTGCTGATCCACATCTCCGGATGGGCTTTGAGGAGTTCATCGGGAATGTCGATGGTGGTCCATGTCGAGACGGGAAGGCCGAGGTATTGATAGACGGAGTTGCGGAGCGCCTCAAGCCGCACGCTGATGGTGGAGCGCGGGCCGTGCATCCACTTGACAACGTATTGCTCGTGGTCGCTGGCTTTGATCAGGGCGGCCTGCGACTTGCCCTGCATCTTGCGAACAAAATCGATTGCGGAGACGGTACTGCTTCGTCCAGAAATCATTTTTCCCTCTCGCAGAGCCCATCCTGAAGCCGGAAGCGAAAACGGAATCGCGGCCGGAGGCAGGGCTGGTGGAACTCTCTGCTGAAGCATCTGCTGCTTCTAATCTGAGGGGCGTGTGCGCTGAATGGAAGTGATTAATGTCACGAGGAGGATGACAAAAGTACCGGTGAAGGGAGCTGGTAGCCACAAATCCGAAGTAATGTTTGGCGCATCAGAACCGTTTTATTGGCGTCATGAATCGAGGAATTCGCCGGCAAACAGACAGTCAGAGACGAATGCATTTTTAGGTATTTAATATAACCGACCGAGCGGTTATAAATATCCATGCCCCGGAAACGAAGTATCGAAGACGTAGACTTGCTAGCCGCAGCGCGGCGCGAACTTTCACGTGTGGGTGCGGCAAATATTACCGTGGAAGGCGTCGCCAGAGAGACAGGACTTGCCAAGGCGACAGTCCTGCAGCGGTTCGGTTCAAAGCGCGGACTGATGGTGGCACTCGCCAGGCAGAGCACTGACGTGCTGCGGGAGAAATTTGCGTCGGTGGTTCGGGCCGAGGGCTCGCCGTTGTTAAAGCTTGTGGATCTACTCGCGCATCGAGCTGAACCGATTGAGCGGCCCAACGAGCTGGCGAATCAGCTGTCGTTTCTTCCGATCGCTTTACACGATCCGGAGTTTCGCCGGTTGGCAGTCGAACAGGCTACGTGTGCTCAGACGGGAATTCGCAAACTGNNGAAGGTGAGCTGGCCTCGATTGACCTAGCCGAATTGACCAAGTTGATCTATGTGACCTACACCGGATCACTTTTGACCTGGGCGGTCTTGCGCCACGGGACGGTGAGCGAATGGGTTCGGAGCCACGTTCACGCGGCCTTGCGCCCGTGGCGGTCTCGCGGCTCCACAGGCAAGAGAAAAGGAGCCAGGAGATGAACCCGTCGAAGGGTGTATTTCCCGAGGTAGGTTGGGGAAGCGAAACGGCCTTCATGCGATTCTATGCCGGAGTATCCAGCGCGAAAGCGGAGGAACTGCGTGCTTTTCGATCGCGGTGGCCCGAGCGCTCGCTTCACGCGGGGCGGCATGAGTGGCGCTATCGCCTGATCGCGGCGAACAAGCGGGGCCCTGTTCTCCTGCTGCTTCCCGGCGCCGAGATGGTGAACGACCTCGGGTTCGGGTTTGCCGAAGCGATGCGTGAGGCGGAGTGGACGGTCCTCTATCCCGGTTATCCACGTGTGTTTGCCATCGATGAGCTTGCCGCTGGGGTTGCTGCGGTCCTGGATGCAGAGAAGATAGCCGATTGCGCTGTTTTGGGCGGCTCGTTCGGGGGAGCCGTCGCGCAGGTGGTGGTCCGGAGGTTTCCGGGACGAGTGCGCTCCTTGATTCTCTCGAACACCGGTGTGCCGATGCGCAATCTGGTTGCCGCGCAGTTGGCGGCTTTATCGATCTTCAAGATCACGCCATGGCCGGGCATTTGCGCATTGTTGAGAAGCAGCCTTACGAAGCTGCTGAACCCGCCGGCGCAGGATAGGGAATTCTGGCGTGCGTACTTCGACGAGTTGCTCACTGCACGTCTCGCAAAGGCCGACTTTTTGGCCAACATCGGGCAGCAGCTTGAGTATCACCGGCGATTTCGCTTCGCGCCCGGCGACCTTGCCGACTGGAGCGGTCGTGTGCTGATCGCCGAATCGGACACGGATGTAATTGGGCCGCGCCGCCGGCGCGCGTTGCGGGAAACCTATCCGCAGGCTGAGGTGTGTACGTATCACGACGCAGGCCATGCGCCAATGTTTTCGCGGCCTCGAGAATACCTCGACATGGTCAAGCGGTTCCTTGAACAGGAAACGTAATTGTCCCGTATTCGCGGGGGACTTGGTTGAGGGGGTTTGCGTGCGTAACGCTGTTTGCTCGGCCCTCGCCGACAGGCTTCTGCCTTATGACCACTCGCGCCAGAGGGCGACGCCACCGAGCAGTCCGGTTTCGTTGGAGACGATCTTGACGCTCTTGCCGGGCACGAATTCGATCTTCTTGGTGTTGCCGCCGCCGAGATAGAGGTGATCCCAGTTGAACAGCTTCGCGGTCTGTTCGATGGCATCCTGCACCAGCTTGTTCCAGTGCTTCTTGCCATACTTGTCGAGTCCGCGGCGGCCGAGAAAGTCCTCGTAGGTCTTGCCCTTGCGCCAGGGATGATGCGCGAGCTCGAGGCCGGGGCAGAGACGGCCATTGGTGAAGAGCGAGGAGCCGAGGCCGGTGCCAAGCGTAAGCGCGAGTTCCACGCCATCGCCGACGACGGCGCCATAGCCTTGGACAGCGGCATCGTTGGCTACGCGCACGGGTTTTTTCCAGCGCTTCTCGATCTCCAATTGCAAGGGAAAGCCCACCCATGCTGGGTGCAGGTTGGCGGCGGTGAATGTGGTGCCGCGCTTGATGACACCGGGAAAGCCGACAGAAACGCGATCGAAGGAAGGGAACTGCGCGCGCAGTTCATCGAGACCGGCGAGCACGAGGGGCGGTGTAGGGACGGCGGGGGTGTCGACGCGCTGGCGTTCGCTGACGGGCTTGCCCGAGGCGTCGAGAAGCATGGCCTTGAGCCCGGAACCGCCGATGTCGATGGAGAGCGTGATGGGGGACTTCTTTTCGGACGATGCAATGGGCGCAGGAGCTGTGGGTTTGGAGGTTTTGACGGTCACAGCAATGAATTGTACTGAAAGACAGTGAGTAGGGAACAGGGAATAGGGAATGGTAGGCAGCGGGCGCGGATCGGTCGTGCGCGGTTGGGAGGAGTTTGGTGCGCGGTTGCATCGCCTACACTGAGTCTTGCTTCTCATGACATGCTATTGCGAAGTCGCGCTGCCGATGCCGCTGGACCGCACCTTTACCTATGCGGTGCGGGACGGAGAGCGGGTGCAGCGCGGTGCGCGCGTGATTGCGCCGTTTCGCAACGAGAAGCTGATCGGTGTGGTCACGGCGGTGACGGATGTCGCGCCAGCGGATTTTGAAGCGAAACCAATCGAAGCGGTTCTGGACGATGAATCGCTTCTGAGCGAACATCTGCTCGCGCTGGCTGAATGGATTGCGCAGTATTATCTTGCACCGTTGGGCGAGGTGCTGCGGGGCATGCTGCCACTCACGGCCGAGGTCCGGCGGACTGTGTATTACCGGATTACGGATCAGGGACGCGACGTGCTGGCCGATAGCATAGACGGCGATTCGACGAGTTCGAGGCGCGGGACACAAGGTTCGAAGCGGCGGATTAAGGTGTCGCCTGAGCAGCAGGATATGGAGCATCGTGTTCTGCAGCGATTGGCGGTGGGCGAGCCGGTGAAGGTGTCGACGCTTCGCACCGCTACTGCGGCTTCGCTTCCTGTGCTTGCAGGTCTGCTGAGAAAAAAATGGATTGTGCGCGAGACCTCGGCGATGGAGCGCGATGCCCGACGCACCGAGCGCTTCGCGGTCCTGATTCCGGAGACGAGATTGCCGGCGTTGACGGAGAAGCAGCAGTTGATTCTTGCGGAGCTCGCGGCATGCGGCGGCGAGTTGCCGCTTGCTGAGCTGCGACGCAAAGAGCTGCCTTCGTCTACGCTGCAAACGCTGCTGCGGCGCGGGCTGGTGCGGATTGAGGAGAGGGCGGCGGCATTTCGATTGGGTGGAATCGAGCCGTCGTCCGAGCCGATTCGATTGAATCCGTCGCAATTGGACGCGCTGGCTTCGATTGCGTCAGGGCTCGGGGGATTCCGCGCATTTTTGCTGCATGGCGTGACGGGGTCAGGGAAGACGGCTGTGTATCTGGCGGCGATGCAGAGGGCGCTCGATCGCGGGCTGGCGTCGATTCTGCTGGTGCCTGAGATTGGGCTCACGCCGCAGACGGTGGGGTTGCTGGATGCGGCGTTTGGTGCCCGCGTCGCGCTGTTGCACTCCGCACTGA
>PLKY01000275.1 GCA_003140785.1 Acidobacteriaceae bacterium
GTATGTCGCCCTGTTGTTCAAATGGATCAAGCAGCACCTGCGCATCAAAGCCTTCTACGGCACCAGCTACAACGCGGTGAAGACTCAAATCTGGATCGCCGTCTCCGTCTATGTGCTGGTGGCGATCATCCGCAAACGGCTGGGCCTCAAAGCCAGCCTTTACCAAATCCTGCAGATCCTCAGTGTCACTCTCTTCGAGAAAACACCCATTTTACGGGCACTTCAGACCACCGACCCACAATTCGACTTACCCAATTCCGACAATCAACTGAATCTGTTTAGCTTATAGCCGGACAGCAGTGAAAGACCATATACCCAATCAGCGCGGAGACTACAGCGATTACGAAATTCATTTCCGTGAAGAAATCGTGCAAGGCGAAGGCCAAACTTTTCCCCTGCCCGTTGGCAACGGTAAATTCTCCCATCAAGAGATTTGAATAAAACAGAAACACGATAAACGCGGTCTCAATCACGGCCCTCCAAATCGGTGCGAAACCAGAGCGAATATTCGAGTCTTGTGGCATGGGTCAATGATACCCATCGCCCGTTCAATGACCCACTTGTTTCCAATTCTTGCTACTAACGCCACAGGGCTGAAAGAGGTCGCTCAGCTCCTCGATCACCCAAATCGATCGAAGATCACTGCACTTAACAATGAGCACCTGAAGCTTCCGCGCTCCGCGTGATGCCTGAACGACCGCCAAAGCGGAAGCAACGTGATCCAAATCACGTTGGGGAAGTATCGGCCACGATCCGCTCGGAACCCCGGAGACCGGGTTCGAAGCGGCTTGACAAGCGCATTGGCCTGTCGCTGATTGCATTCAGAGATAGCCCAACATAGCACAAGGGACAACACTCGCCTTCAGCGATCAGCAACGGCTGTCAGGCTCTGGATTGACTTAGGCGTACCCCTAAAGTACCTTCCTTCCCGGAAAGTGTGCATTGCCCCAAGGGTGCGCCGCTTTTAATATTCAAGCGAGACGTCAAACCTGCAACTGATTGCATCGTGCGGAAGCCGCTCGCGTCTCAATTCGTTTCGTGAGAGAGAACGCGTATGAACAAGATTCTTTTCAGCCTACTCGTGAAGATCCAGCGACTGGTGAACCGAGAAGAGGGTTAGGACCTTGTAGAGTATGCGCTTGTCGCCGCCCTGATTGCCTTTGGTGCGGTAACCTCCATGAAGCACCTAAGCGCGGAAATCAATACAGCATTTAACACGATTAGCAGCGACCTTTCCACCAGCCTGTAAGCGCGTTCGTATCGGCACACCCTGATCCGGTCGCGCGCATTCAGTCGTTGCTGCTCATCTCGAGCCTGCGGGTATTTGAATCCGGACGCAGCATGTCCTTGCGCGCTATGCAGTAGACGACCATCGGGCAGGAAGAGTTGGCGATTTTCTTGTCCGGTCTGAACGCACAGATCGATGCGATCGGCTGCGTTTTGTCGTGACCGTCCGACCGCGCATACGAACATAACCGAGTGGTGATGCACGGCTAACCGAGGCAACTGCGAAAGGTCGACGCTCTTCGTCAAACGAAGCTGGTAAAACGTCTCAAGTACGCTCTCGTGATGTCTTGCTCAAGATGCCGGCTCGCAGTGATTGAGAAAAATTCCGAACGTATTTCAGCCCAGGCATTCAACCGAATAGTTTACCCAACAGACTTACTCGGAGATATCGGAACGTATGCCAGAGTTGCGATTCTCCCAATTTGCGCTGGACACACTGTCAGATACTAACAAGTCTGCTGGCAGTGTTCTGTTCGACAGCTTGTACGGAGAACCCGTGGCGAACAGTTTGAATGCGATCGACGGTCGCGTTTCCGAACGCCCGCATGTAAGAGCGCGCAACCTTGCTCCACACCATATCTCGTCCATAAAGGTATGCACGTTCCCGCATTGCCTGGCGGTCCGCACGGTTCTCCAGTAGGTCAATAGCCGCTGCCGCAATCGCGCCTGGATCTTCAAATGGAACGAGCCTGCCGCGCCCATCGTCCAGCAGTTCCGTTGCATGCCAGTACGGGGTTGAGATGATCGCTTTCCCGGCGCCCATGGCAAAGGCAAGTGTTCCAGACACGGCCTGTGCTTCGTGGCTGTACGGTGTGATGTAAATGTCGGCCGCTGAGACCAGCGAAGCCATCTCCTGAGGAGTGAAGAAGCGGTTATGGAAAACCACGTTCTGCTCAACTGCCAGTTTCCTGGCCAAGGCTTGTAACTGAATTCGGTATCGGTCGCCCTCTCGGAGCCTGACTTGGGGGTGAGTGGCGCCAGCGATGATGTACACAACGTCGCTGTGCCGGGACAAGATACGCGGCAGGGCTTGAATCACGTTCTCGAACCCCTTGTTCGGAGACAACAAGCCAAACGTGAGCAATACCGTTTTTCCCTCGGCCGAGAACAATTTCTTGTAAACATCCGGCTCCACAAAAGGCAAGTCGGGGATGCCATGCGAAATCAGGTCGATCTTTTCGCCTGGAACTTTAAAAACATCCCGCAAGAAGCGAGTAGAGTGTTTGCTCATAACAACAAGACGCTCGGAGAGCGCGGCTATTTCCTCCATGACGAGTCGTTGGTCGAGGTCCGGCTCACGAAGAACCGTATGCAGAGTTGTCACGACAGGCATTTCCAGGTGCTGCAGAAGCCGCAAGACATGACTGCCGGATTTTCCTCCGAAGATCCCATACTCATGCTGCAAACACACAACACTGACCCCGGCTGAATTGAGAAACTCCGCGGCCCTCTGATACGACGATAGCTCCTCCTGAGTTATCGCGAATCGAACTCGCATGGGATAGGCGTATGACGATTGCGCATCATTAACGGCAACCACCATCAATTCACTTGCCGCGTATTCCGCAGCAATGGCATCGCACAAATCTGTTGTGAAAGTCGCAATTCCACATTGTCGGGGAAGATGGTTCCCTACCACAGCGATCCGCATCGGCCGCGTCCGGCGTGGCGGCACGCAGAGAAATGGCGCCGACTTTGTTTCGAATTCATTAGGCCGCGTTTCGTGCCATGTTATGGCGCTCGGTTGCGAATTCAATGGGAGGTTAGGCGTGGACATTGCAGGCTCCTTAATGTGTGGTCCAGTTGAAATCGCATCCGACGCAAGAAGAAGACACTCAGGGGTCCGAAAAGCGACTTCCCTGATGCCGGGACTCGTACTCCTTTTCGTCGATCCACAAGCCACCGTTTGCCCAGCAGGTTACTCTGGCCCGGCTCCATCCCCTCTTCGACCCCTAACTCGTCTGGCAGAGGTCAAATCCTGGCTGATCGTTGTACCTAGAATCGCCACCAACATCGTTTATCGAGGATTCCTGGTGTCTGACTCGAAGTCGGAACTCCGAGACTTGGGCTCAGACCCTATACACCATGAACCATCGACTTCATCAGTTCAATCGGCGTGTGTTTGGTTCCGATCCCTCTCTTTCTCCTCCGACTGGATGCTGCTGTTTCTACTTCCCGTAATCGCGCAGCTCCTGAATCAGGCCCATCGCTGATTCTGGAACCGGGACCTTGCCGTCCAGGATTTCGTGCCTGTCCACATTGTCTCCGTACGCTGCTTGATCCCCACTCTTGTCAGCCTGAACGACGGCGCCGTCTAGACTGACCCCGGCAAAAATACCTTTGCTGCGCGAATAGGACAAGATCTCTGCGTTCAGCTTTAGGTCCGTTGAGGCCGCAGCCTTCCGCCCGACAGGCCCCGCAGCCACAGAGGCGTCAGCTCCCAGTTTGAACTTGTCGCTGAGAAGGCTATGCAATGCATGCTCGTTCATGAAGAGCATGATGAGGTCCGTAGAAGAGCCCCCAATCTGGTATCCCACGCTCCCTCCTTCGATGGCGACGAACATCGGCGCACTCCATCCGTTCGAGGTGCGACAGGTTGCCACTCCGCGACCATAGTTACCTCCAAAGATGAAGGCAAACTTTACATCCCCAGGAATGATGGCAATACACTTTGCCGATTCCAGCAGGTCATGCGGTATACCCTTATCCGGCGTATCCATAATTTCCTTGAAGACCTGGGCGGCCTTGCGGGTTCGGGTAGCATCGTCCCCACGGTCGGACGCGACCGCGATTTGAACCGCAAATAGAACAAGTGTTGAGAAGATCAGAAAGCGTTTCAGCATAAATCCCTCCTCTTTCGCTGTAGAGATTGAGTTTGAGCTGGTCGATTCACATTTTGGCTGCAAGAACTCCTCGACGTGATTGCCGACCAGCTTGAAGAGCCTATGTTCCGTGGAGTGGCATCCAGAAGAAACCGACTTGGAAACTATGAACCGATCGCGAGCACTTCAGGTGCCGGTCAAGAGCCAGGAAGTAAGGCGGTCTTCATCGTGAACCGATCTCATTACCATCGAAATCTTAGACAGTGAACAAGATTGGATTCTGTTCAAAATTGGCCTGAATTCCTGCCGCCTCGTCTTGGATAGTATCTGTGCCGACCGTCCGTTTGCGGGCCGCGTCCGAATTGACCAATTCCGGATTCGCAGAAGGAGAGATCATGAATGCAACAGCCGTTGAGAAAATCACGCCCCAAGTAAATGAACCCATCGACACTACAGGCCGGATTCTTCCGCCTGCAATCAGCTTTCTGCTGAGGTGGGGTATCTTTGCCNNCTTCTGGACGCTTCTGTCTGTAAAGTGGGGAATCTTCGGCCTGTCTTTATTCATTTCAATGTTCTATTTATGGATCAATCTCCGCTTCGCGGCGAGGAACATCGACGTGTTACGCGGGGCCAGTTTCTTTAGCAAAGAGTTTACTCACCCCGCTGACGCCAAAAGGACAATCAACATCGATATAAGCCCCAGGCTGCTGATATTTGCGATAGATGCGGGAATTGTGATCCTTTCCTTGCTTTTTGCGCTTGGTGTTTCGGGGCAGTGGGACACGTATCTCCGCTTTCGCTACGGGGGGGTGTTCGGAATTGCCGACCCTCTTTTTGGCATCGACCTTGGGTTTTATGTGTTTCGTCTTCCATTTTATGAACTACTGCAGGGAAGCATTACTGTTCTAACGATCGGGGCCCTCGCGATACTCACTTTTTGTGCGGTGTTCGGAATACGGCAGTCCAAGTCCAGCCGAATGCTTACGCTGCGCGATGGCACCGCCAAGCACTTTATGGTGCTTCTCTCCATTCTTGCGGCGAATTTCACCTGGGGCTTCATTCTGGATCACTACGAGCTGGTCTATTCGACCCTTGGCGTTGTTCATGGAGCCGGCTATGCGGCTGCGCATGTCACAAGCGTCGCCTTCTGGGTGATGACCGGCGCGTCGGCGCTCGCGTGCGTGCTTTTGGCATTCGGCTTTTTCCGTCCAAGAGCAAAGCTTGTGGTCGCGGGCATCGTAGCTTACCTAGCGCTGTATGTGGTTGCCGTGATGGCGCTTCCTTACCTCTTCCAGACATTCGTGGTAAAGCCCAACGAGCTAAGGCAGTGTAAATAAATA
>PLKY01000005.1 GCA_003140785.1 Acidobacteriaceae bacterium
AGGCTCTTGTCAAACTGAAACTCAGGGCCGCAGGCAGCACAAGAGCCGGCTGCCGTGCTTGACACCACCGTGCCCGTCGCGCCGGCCGAGCTGCCGGACATTACCCGGTAACTTCCGCCATTCCAAAATCCCGCCGGCTGCGCGTTCCACTGGTTGTTGTCTTCGCAGGAATCGGCCGTCCCCCGGGCGCACTGGAAGATTTCCCGGTAATCGAGACCCTCAAATCCAGGATTCTCAAAGATCAGATTCTTCATCATCCGACCCGAATCCCAGTACGTCCCGCCAGATAGATTTACGCCAAGCCGGCTGACCGACGACTGCACAACAGTGCCCGAAATCTGAATATCGGTGGAGGCCGTTTGCGCACGGCCAAACATAGCAAAACAAAACAATACTGCGAATAAAGCCGGTAAGTAGCGAGGCAGGGAAAGCCCCGGCCTCGATATTGCACAAAGCACGCTCATCGCGATCTCCGAATAACTTCAGGGATGAAAATTAACAAGAGCGGGGCACTCATGCGGACGATCCTGACAAAATCGTGCGCAAAAGCATTCGCAATCCGTTTTATTGACATCCAATTGCATTCGCGTCAGACCATTCCGAGCGCGCCAAGGACTAATCCACCGCTTGCACATGAGAACAAATTCATCAATCGGCTTGTTGGGGTCGATGCGTGAGGCTATCGATCTTCTCTGTTCTCGCTTGCTGTATCGAAGCTGTCTAGGCTCTTGTAGGCTTTACTTCGCACTATGTGAACTCAGAAACAGCGAACGATCTGGAGGTCGCGCTGACAAACCGCGGACTGCAGGAATCTGGGTAATGAAGGGAACCGAAGAATTCAGTTGCCGTAAATATCATTTGATCAGGTTCTGTTTTCTTGTCAAGGGCGCAGTACTACGCGGAGACGGTTGGGCGCTAGCAAAAGGTAACCAGTCGTGAAGATGAAGACGGAGTTTACTTCGGGGGAGAAGGGCTCCGGAGCGCAGCGGAAGAGGCCCCTCCCCCGATCGGGGGGGAGAGTCTCAGCGGTCTGAGGGATTTCTTTTGCGGCGGTTTTACTTGAGGCGACAGCTGTCGTCGTCATTCATCTCCAGCATGTGGACGTGGCAAGTGAGGCGGTCCAGTCGGCTGATCGTTCTCGACCCAGAAAAGCCTGCAACTGGCAGTCCAAGGCTCACTTTATCTGCTGAAGAACGAAGACCTCTTGATACCGTTTGGGAACCACTGTCGCCCTGAAGAAATAGCGGTTCTTTATCAACCGTCGCTCAGGATCAACCGTTTCTGCTCCAGAGAACCTCTACCCGTCGGCCTGTGACGACTTCAAGAAGAGCTTTCCATCGTCGACCTTCTCGAATTAACGAGGTTCAGGGGCGCGTCCTTTCGCGGGGTCGGACAGCGCTTTGATGGTACCCGTACAGGGCCGGGCACCGTCTACTCAGGGCCGCGGCCAGACCGACGTAGCCCGGCCCGACGGTGCAAATATTCGCATTGTACTGAGGGGCAGCAAATCGTCGTATCGTGTCCCGAAGGTTCTCTCTGGCACGATCCACCACCCAGCAACACCGTAATCTGGAGGGGACTATCCCGACTAACTGACATAGAAATCGGGACTGGGTCGCCGTCTGGATCGAGTCGCTTGGGCTTCTTCTACTCCAGATTGTCGTCAACACTCTCGATGACAGGATTTGCGCTTCTTACCCAGCTTTGTGTAGCCGAGTGTCATTTCGCACGGACTTCACTCCGATTCGCTCAGTGCTATCTTCTCCGCCGCTTGGTTGTGCCTGCTCCCCGCGCATAATTTAGAAATCCCGTATCAAGAAAGTCGCGGATTCCGCCCGATGGCAATCAGATAGTCATGTAGTAAATTTTGTGATCAATTGAATATAAAATAGTTAAGTACGGCACTCCTCCGTGAAAAACAGGTAGATCGGAATCGACTAAATCCTGCGAAATAGTGCAATCCAAGCTCTTTTGAATCAATGTGCTTGTGGAACGCTGTAATTCCGCCTACATCTTGGAGGCTTTGACCGCTACAAAATCGACTACACTCAATCTTGATTCGGGTAGAATCTAGTCAGATAGTCAGAACGATTTGGAGGTAAATCGAATGCCCTCCCCAGTGGCGCGGCGCACGAAATATTCCGGCAAGGCCTCCCAGGCCGTAGCGGATATGGAGCGATGGAAGCTTGAAGATGCCAAAGCGCGCCTCAGCGAAGTTGTGCGCCTGGCAGGAACGGCGGGACCGCAACTGGTGACGATTCGTGGCAAAGAGGCGGCGGTGATTATTGCACCGGAGCAATACAGGCAACTGTTGCCCAGACAGAAAGGGCAGGTGCCGCTGGTTCGCTTTCTGCAAGGCCTCGACCTGTCGAGTTTGGACATCGACCGGGAAAGCGATACCGGAAGAGAAATCGACTTGTGAACGGCTGGCTGCTCGATACCAACGTGATATCCGAAGTAAGCGGGGCTAAGCCGGATCCCCGAGTCGAAAAGTGGCTCAAGTCGCAGCCGGAACATTCTCTTTTCCTGAGTATTCTCACCATCGCCGAGTACCGGAAGGGTATCGAGCATCTGCCTCCTGGGAACAAGCTCCGCCCGCGCCTGGAGCGCGCCGTCATTGCACTGGAAGGGCGATTTTCTGGGCGTGTCCTCTCTGTCTCCGATCTGATTGTCCTCCGTTGGGGAGCCCTCAGTGGAGAGATCAAGCGGATCACCGGCCACTCGCCTTCGGTAGTCGATACGCTGCTTGCCGTAACTGCGATAGAGCACAACCTGTATCTCGCGACTCGGAATGTCGTTTATGTTGCGCACAGCGGCGCCGCGGTCTTCAATCCGTGGAAGGACGATCCGGTGCGTTTTCCACTGTGATAGAGGAGTTACGTTCGTTTTATCCTCGAGTGCGATCTGGCGAAGCACAGCTTTGACCGTTACAATTTCGACTACACACGTATGCAGCCACGTAAAGCTTCGCGAGGATGAAACAAGGAACTCAATCTCAGACAACAGCGATTTGGAAGAGAATCCAAACGCTGGCTCGGGGCGGTATTCTCACAAAGCCCCGCGAACACTTTCTAAAATCCGCTGTCAAGCAAGCCACAGACTCCGCCAGACAACAACAGAAGGCTATGTAGCAACTTTCGTAAGCATTTGACTATAGAATAGTTAACGAGGGCACTCCACCTGTCCCAAAGCAGGTCAAACGATTTATTGAAGCCTGTTGAAAATGCGGGTTTCTAAGTGCTTTGAATTGAAAGCGCGCAGTATTGCATTTCCTCGCCTATTGATCCCTGTGGATCGCTTGTGCTTTGCCCGTCACAAAATCGACTACATTGAGAAGTCCCGACGCGTCTCACAGCATTCGAGCGAGTATGGCGCATTTGTGTGGCGATCGGGGATCACCCAGCCCTGAGCGCGAATCGCGCGCCGATAGTCATCACGCCGGATGAGTTCGGAAATGCTATTCAACTAGAAACTGCCGGTTTGGCGGTTTAACTGGCCAATC
>PLKY01000065.1 GCA_003140785.1 Acidobacteriaceae bacterium
CGACCGGATCTTTCGCCACGGCCTGGACATTGTGCTGGTAGCCACCATCGTCAACCTGCTCGTTGTGGCCATAGCCACGTATCGCGGTGCGGCTTACATGGATTCGCCGCAGTTCTGCGGTCAGTCTTGTCATGTGATGCATCCGGAGTATACGGCCTACAAAATCTCTCCGCACTCTCACGTGGCATGCGTGGACTGCCACATCGGCAACGGCGCAGAAGCTTACTTTAGCGCCAAGGTGAACGGCACCAAACAACTTGTTGAAGTCGCCTTTCATCCGTTGGCTCATTTCGCTCCGAAGTACATACCCAACTATCCCACTCCCATTCCCTCACCGGTTCAGAGTCTGCGTCCGGCGCGCCAAATCTGCGAAGGCTGCCACACGCCGGCCAGATATGTTGGTGAAAAACTTCTAGTCAAGTCCTCCTTTGCCGACGACGAGAAAAATACCGAGACCCAGACGGTTCTCGTACTGCACCTGGGCGGAATGGACTCGCTCTCGCAACTGAGCGGGATTCACGGCGTTCACCTGGGACACATCGAGTACATCGCCACCGACCCGGCCCGTCAAACTATCCCTTGGGTGCAAAGGCGGAACTCCGATGGTTCGGAGACAGTGTTCACTTCCCTGCCGGCAGGCAGCGGCGTTCCCAAGGGTGAGCGACGGCTGATGGACTGCATCGACTGCCACAACCGGGCGGCACACACCTTCATGACTGCGGAAGATGCGCTCGACCGGGCCATGGACGAAGGCGGGGTAAGTCCGGATCTGCCCTGGGTCCACAAAGAAGGCCTGCAGCTTCTCAATGCTACATACGGCACTGAAGCTGAGGCGAGCACTCAGATTCCGCTTCAGCTTGCTGCCTTCTATCGTACCCAACATCCCGAGGTTCTTCTTGCGAGGGCCGCGCTTGTACAGTCCGCGGGCGATGAACTCGCGATCCTCTATAGCCAGAATGTATTTCCCTTCATGAAGATCACCTGGGGAACACACCCCAACAATATCGGTCACATGAGCTATCCGGGCTGCTTCCGTTGTCACGACGGAAGCCACCCGGCCTCAAACGGCAAAACCATCCCTCAGGATTGCTCGGTATGCCACAACCTGCTGGCCGTGGACGAAGCCAAGCCCAAAGTGCTGGCCGATCTCGGCATCCAGTAGATCGCGGCTCAATCGATCGGAAGGAAGAGTGCATGCCATGACGCACCAACGTTTTCTCGCACCATCGAGCGCCTTGGAGTTGATGAGTCCAATAGACAGATCTGTTCTCGAACTATGCCGGAGTCGCGGGATATCGCGCCGCCGATTTCTGGAGTTCTGCGCGGCAGTCACCACAACCCTTGCATTGCCCTCCTCGTATGCCCAGGTCATTGCAACTGCGCTAAGTCAGAAGAAGAAACCAGTTCTGGTGTGGCTGGAGAATAGAGACCTTGAGAACGTGGCTGAGCAAATTCTCTCGGTCTGATGGCCCTTGGCAAGGCCCTGTCAGTCACCTCAGCCTCTGCCCTACTCGTTTTCAGGTTGCCGATTCTTCCACCCGCATCTCACGGAAGAACGGCGTGGCCCGCTGCTGAACACACTCCGCGGCGTATAGGTACATAGCGGCCGACCAAGTCTGCCAATCCCGGCCGCTGGGCTTGCCAGTCTGCGCATGAATCCACTCGTTGAAGCCCCACTCCGCCGCGTTTTCATGCCATGGCTTGACCAGTGCTGTCAGCGCTAGTAATTTGCGCTCTGCCAAATCCATCTTCCCTGCCGCTACGCACGCCGCTACATAGAAGCCACAAATAAAAGGCCACACTCCCCCGTTGTGATAGTCCCCGGGCCGGTTATAGCGCTCGTATCGTGGCAGCCAATCCGCATGATGGGGCAAAATGTACGGAAACAAACACGGGGGCAAATCCACGGCAAGTTCTCCGCGGCCCCGCATGGCTTCGCACTCGGCTTCAATCCAAGTCAGCATGTTCGCTGCCCAGTCAGGTGAAGCAATTCCGGTCAGAATGGCCAGACTGTTCCCAAGCAGATCGAAGCGGTCGCTACTCATAACCTTGTACGAATAAAGCGCGTAGTAGGGCGCGGTTGGTTCGACAAGGGGCTCCCGCTCATAGTTAGTCTTCTGCTCGCCACTCACTTCCAGACGGCTCATCAATTCGCGCAGTTGGTCGGCGGACTCGTGTTCACCGTAAAGCCGAAGATATGCATAGACGACCATATTCACGTACAGCCCGTACCCCATCACGTACTGTTCATCGCGCCAGTCGCTGGTTGGCAACTGGCACACCATCACCCTGTCATCCGGGCTCTGGTACTGCATCCACCGCAAGGCCTTCTCTGCTGCCTCAAGCAGGAAGTCCGGCTGGTTCCTCTCTATTCTGTAGAGGGCTAGGCCGAAGAGGAAGAGCGGTGTCGAATCGCTGGAGCCTCGATTGGCTGGATCGTGCGCAAGGGATGGGATGTGACCGTGCGGTGTCTGATTGTTAGCAAGCGCTATGAGTGTGCGCTCCAGGGCGTCCGCAAGCTGCTCGTTGCCGGTTGCCAGAAAGCCCAGAGCGGAAATCATCAGGTCCCGGGTGTACGGTTCCGGATATCCCCAACCCGCGGTACGAGGCAAGCCCTGGAACGGTCCCTTTGCGTTGTGCAACAGAATGTGTAGAGCCGCCTCTTTAGCCTGCTCGATAGAGATTAGTGATTTATCGTCGAAGGACATTGACTCCTCGATCGCGTGCTGTTGCGGGTGCGATGACTCGCACCCCGCTGTTTTCTACCGGANNTCCGCAAAGCACTGTCCTGCATGAGCAGCAAAAGGTACTTGGCGATATCTGGTACGCTGGCTCGGTATTCTGCTGTTCGCGGATATGGAAACACGATACGATGACTTGTCTCGTAGTCGTGCCCTTCGCCGTAGAGTGCTTCTGTGATCTTTCTCTCCTCTGCCACCTTCGCCAGAAATGCCGTCTCGC
>PLKY01000340.1 GCA_003140785.1 Acidobacteriaceae bacterium
CGCCTGGTCGACGTGGCGCAGGACGTGATCGTGACCGAGTTCGATTGCGGAACATCGGAAGGCATCTACGTCGGCTCCATTGTTGAGTCCGGCGAGATCATCGAGCCGCTCCGCGATCGCATCATTGGCCGCGTCTCGCTCGAGCGCATCAAGGATTACGACGGCAACGTGGTGATCGAAGTGAACCAGCCCATCGATGAAGACATCGCTTCGGCGATTCAAGGTGCGGGTGTCGAGCGGGTGAAGATCCGTTCGGTGCTCACCTGCGAATCGCGGCGCGGCGTCTGCGCGCTGTGCTACGGGCGCAACCTTGGCTCCGGCCGCATGGTCGAGCTCGGTGAAACCTGCGGCGTCATCGCGGCACAATCTATCGGCGAACCGGGAACGCAGCTCACGATGCGTACCTTCCACGTCGGCGGTACGGCAAGCCGCGTGGCCGACAAATCGCGCCTCGATGCCAAGAACAACGGTCTGGTGCGCCTAATCAATCTCAGCACCGTCGAAAGCAAGGACGGTACGCTGGTGGCGATGAACCGCTCCGGCTCCATCGCCATCGTGGACGAACGTGGCCGCGAAAAGGAGCGCTACCAGGTCGTTTATGGTGCGCGCCTCCGTGTGAGGGAAGGCGAGGCGGTCAAGCTGGGCCAGTTGCTGGCCGAGTGGGATCCGTACACTTACTCCATCCTTACCGAAATCGGCGGCAACGTGCAGTTCAAGGATCTGCAGGAAGGGATCACGCTCAACGAGGAAGTCGACGAAGTCACCGGCCTCTCGCGTTGGGTGGTGGCCGATGCTCCCGATGAGAAGCGGCAGCCGACCTTCGTGGTCAAGAATGCGAAGGGCAGCAAGCGCTACCTGCTGCCGCGCGGTGCTCACCTGATGGTGCAGGACGGCGACGAAGTCGGTCCCGGCGATGTGCTGGCTAAGATTCCCAAGGAAAGCACGCGCACCAAGGACATCACTGGCGGTCTGCCTCGTGTTGTCGAGCTTTTCGAAGCCCGCAAGCCGCGCGAAACCGCAATCATCAGCGAGATCGATGGTGTGGTCCGCTTCGGCGAAGTCGCGAAGGGCCAGCGCAAGATTTATGTCACGGCCGACAACGGCGATGAGAAGGAATACTCGGTGCCGCGCGGTATCCACGTCAACGTGCAGGAAGGTGAACGCCTGCGCGCGGGCGATCCGCTGATGGATGGACCGCTGAACCCGCACGACATTCTGGCAGTGCTGGGCGAGAAGGAACTGCAGGCCTACCTGGTGAACGAAATCCAGGAAGTCTACCGGCTCCAGGGCGTGGCCATCTCGGACAAGCATATTGAAGTCATCGTGCGGCAGATGTTGCGCTGGGTCAGGATCGACGAAGTGGGCGACACCAACTTCCTGCTCGAGCAGCAAGTGGACCGCTTCCGCTTCAACGAAGAGAACGAGCGTGTCATGGCCAATGGAGGCCGTCCGGCTATCGGGCGTCCGCTGTTGCTCGGCATCACGAAGGCCTCGCTCTCGACCGACAGCTTCATCTCCGCGGCCAGCTTCCAGGAGACGACGCGCGTTCTGACCGAAGCCAGTATCAATGGGGCTATTGATAATCTTCGTGGCCTCAAGGAGAACGTGATCGTCGGCCGCTTGATTCCCGCCGGCACGGGACTCGAGTACTACCGCAATGTTCAGCTCTCACCGGAGTTGGAAGAAGCGGCAGCCCGCGTCCAGCAGGAGGTCTCGGCAGAAATCGAAGCCGCCGAGCGCGAACTGGAGCTCATGCGCCAGGAAGGCGAAGCCGAAGAGATGGCCGCCGAGTAGGACTTTTCCCTTCGACTGCGCTCAGGGCAGGCAGTCCAGGGAAGGTTTCCTCGGCTCAACACGTAAACAGAGCGGCCCGGCTTTTCGCCGGGCCGTTCTGTTATGAGTATTCCAGGTCAGGTTTGGCCTGGACCTCTCAGCGTCTGTAGGAGCTCTGGCTGGTTTCTTTCTTGATCTTTTTGGAAACATACATCGCCGCATCCGCGGCGCTGAACAGGGTGTCCTTTGTTTCGCCATCGTGGGGATAGAGCGCTGTCCCCACGCTTGCCGAACCTTGCAAATTGTGGCCGCCGAGCTTGAACTCCCCTTGGAAGCAGCGCTCCAAGCGAGTCGCCACTTCTTCCACCTCGGCATGACTGGGGACATTCGGAAGCAATACGGCGAATTCATCGCCACCGATCCGCGCCAACATATCGGTGGAGCGCAACTGGCGTTTCATCCTCAAGGCAGATTCCTGCAGGTAGAGGTCTCCCACGCGGTGGCCGAATCGGTCATTCACCTGCTTGAAGTCGTCCAAATCGATGTAAATCATTCCGAAGGAGCCGGATTTCTGCCGGGCCTCTTCGATCAGCACGCCAAGGCGCCGCTCCAACGAAAACCGATTGTAGATATCTGTCAGTAGATCAAACTCCGACCGGTGCACCAGGTCGCCATAGAGTCCCCTTGTCTCGATCGCCAATGTGGCGAGCCATGCGCCCATCGAGAGTGCTTCAGGCGCATGAGCGGATGAAGTTGGGAGCGGATCGACTGCTGCGAAAAGGATTCCGTGCAGCGGTCCAGAGCGCGACGAGATCTCCTGACGAATGATTTTCAGACTGCCTGGATCCGCGGGAGAGCTTCCCAGCGTGAGCGTATCGCCGACTTCGCACCAGCACGCCGCGCCACCGAGCCGGAATGAGACAAGCTCCGTAATTTGCTGAAGGATCTCGGTCAAAGGCCGGGTCCCGTTGATGTCCTCGAGTATCCGGCTCCTTTTCCGTTCAAGAATGGCCTCGGCTTCAATGCGGGTAGCCAACTCCGCCGTCTGCCGATGCAATTTCCGCCTCAGCATCCAAACCCAGGCGCCCACGGCTGCTACAACGAGCAGCAGGAGGCTCACGATGCGGATGAGATTTCGAACGTTCAGCATGGACGGCCGCTCAATCACCGAAATGTCGTCTACCGAGCGCATCAGGATATTGAATGGCACCTCACCGTGAAAGGGATCGGCGCCGTCGAGAATGCAGACACCTTCCACACGGACGGTCGAGCCTATAGGAACCTGTTTCATGGCGGGAAGCGGAACCTGGCTCACTGACCCAGGATGCCGAAAAACAGCCGAGAACAAGTGTCCGCCTGTCTCCAGCACGTACTCGTCTTGCGTGGCCTGCCGTACCTCGGTGACGACCTGGCCTTTAATCGAAACCAGATCGAAGACTCGGCTACGGCCGTTGTTCCCGCCCAATGCCAGATCGCGCCATGTGAACAGCGAGGGGATGATGGGGGCCTGCACTCCGCTGTCCCGCACTTCGCTCCGCGTAAGGTTCAGGAACCCGTTCTGTACATCGGGAAAGCCGATCGCGTCGGCCACATCGCCGATCTTCAACGGAGCGTAGCTTTGGGTCGTGATCCACAGGCTCTTGGGACCGTCCTGCAGCACCAGAGCCGTTCCCGGTTGATAGTAGGTGATTGTTCCATGAACGCGCATCCGCTCGCCGAGATTGCGCACACGATACCCGGTTATCACGCGATCCATCGGCGTAATCGGGAGCGACCACGGATCGGAATGCGGGCGTTCCAAAATGGCGATGTCGGCCAGTCTCTGCACGTGGAACAGGACGCCGGTCATTTGCATCTTGTTATCGAAATGCCCCGACACCGCGCCGACGATGTCGACTTCGGCATCCAGCAGGTCCTTCAGCGCATTCTCGTCGGCACTATCGAGATTCGCGTCGACGCGTTCTCCGTCTACCAGCATCTGCAGATAGGTTGTGGGATCCGTCGCGTTTGAGCCTGGGACCATATCGGCGGAACGGATCAGAGCGTGCAGAACGACCAGCTTGCAATCCATCTCCCCGCGGATCAATTCCGCGAAGGTCGCCCGTGCCGGTTTCGGCGTCGATCCGTGGTGCAACAATGTGATGTCTTTGCTCTCGACGTAGGGACGGAAGCTGCCGTGCGTTGTCCCGCGCACCCGCACGCGATCCCCTGGAACCAAATGCAGGGGGATCGGAGCACTCACGAAAACCGCCGCGTCCCCATCCTGCATGAACAAGTCTCGATTGTTGGCGCGATAATAAGTGACCGTGGCTTCAAAATCCACGGGAAGAGCCTGGCTCGCTTCCTCATTGCTCAAGGAGTGGATTGCGCTCAGAGTTGTGAGCGAACCGGGCTGAGTTGCCCACGCCGCTGAGGTCCACAAGAATAGAAAGAAGACACACTTCATCCACGCGGCTGTCCTGCGGGTTCTGCCCCTCGACGGCGTTTTTGGCGAAGACCTCACGCCTTATTATCGGCATTCCTGGCTAGGAGATCATCCCCCAGTGGGACCAAATCAAAACTAAAGGGTCATACCGGACGAATCAGGGAACGCATTTCTGTTCGTGCCTTAGCCACTTCTGCGCGAGGTCATTTTCCCTGTTGCGCGGCGGCTGTTCTTGGCTGCGTACATGGCTGCGTCGGCCGCGCTCAGCAAGCTGTCTGAGGTTGTGCCGTCGATGGGGTAGATTGCCATGCCGACGCTTGCCGCTCCGCGCAACACATAGCCTTCCAGCGCAAACGGGGCATCGAAGCAGCGTTCCATGCGCGTCGCGATCTCTTCCACGTCGCTGCGTCCGCGCACCACGGTCACCAGTGCCGCAAACTCGTCGCCTCCCAGCCGCCCGAGGATATCGCCGGTGCGAAGCTGGCGTTTCATGCGCAGCGATACTTCCTGCAAATAAAGGTCGCCGATATGATGGCCGT
This sequence comes from Acidobacteriaceae bacterium, assembly GCA_003140785.1. Taxonomy (GTDB): domain Bacteria; phylum Acidobacteriota; class Terriglobia; order Terriglobales; family Acidobacteriaceae; genus Telmatobacter. Next base: position 4,738 of record PLKY01000340.1, read on the forward strand.
ACATGTCGTTCACCAGCTTGAAGTCATCCAGGTCCACGTAGATCAATCCGAAATTGGATCCACTCTCGTGCGCTTTTTGAATCAATTCCAGCAAATGCCGATCCAGCGAAAAACGATTGTACATATCTGTAAGCAAGTCGAACTCCGAGCGATGAACCAGATCGCTATATAGTTTGCGCGTCTCAATCGAGAGAGTCGCGAGCCGCACTCCCGCAGTGAGCGCTTCCTCTTCCTCTTTTTCGTTTTCTTCCATTGACTCGAGCGCCACATAGAGCGTCCCAAGAACCAAGCCAGTACGGGAGTGAATCTCACGGCTGATAATCCGCAAACCAGTCTTGGTTGCGGGAGGATGCCCAAGCAGTGGTCCCTCGTTTACCTGGCACCAGGACGGCGCGCCGTTCAGCATATACGAGACCATTTCGGTGATGTGCTCAACAATGTCACCCAGCGGCCGCGAGCTATTGATGTCTTCAAGCACCCGGCTCCGCCGCTGCTCCAGCTGCGCGATACGGCGTTCCTGCGCGGCATCTGCCTCACTCTGTGCCGTAATAGCAGCCGTTTGCTGTCGCACTCTCCTTCGCAGCATCCAGACCCAGATGCTGATGGTGAGCACCAGAAGGAAGAGAAGTCCCGCGAGCTTCGCGAGATTGCCGACCGTCCGCCACGGAGCTCCTGCAATCACCGTGATATCGTCCGGAGAGCGCAGCAGGATGTCAAAAGGTACGCGCGTGTCCAATGGGCTCGATGCGTTCGTAAAGCTGACGCCCTCAACCCGAACCTTCGTGCCCGCCGCCACGTGTTTCATCGGTGAAGACGACTCCGGATCGTCGCCATCCGACGCCGGATGTTTGTAAATCGCGGAATAGAGATCGCCGTTCGAATCGAGTACGTATTCGTCTTGTGCGGCTCCCCGTACCTCCGCCACAACGAGTCCGTCGATTGTAACCAGATCGAACAAGTCTTTGCTGGCCGCGAGTTGCTCCCAGGTCACGGGTTTCGGCGCGATCGGCGCGGGGTTCCCGCTGTCCTGAATCTCGGCGCTGGCAAGTGCCAAAAGACCATTGCGCAAATCCGGAAATCCGGTCGCATCGGCCGCGTCTCCGATGTGCAGTGGCGCGATCGACGAGGTAGTCAACCACAGGCTCTTGTTGCCATCTTGCAGCACGGCATCAGAACCCGGCCGATAATATGTAATCGTTCCATGGACCCGGATTCTCTTGCTCGAGTTGCTCACGTGGTATCCGGTCAAGATCTGGTCCATTGGCGTAAGAGGCAAATCCCATGGACTCGATGCAGCGCGGTGCAGCACCTTCACGCCTTCGATCGAACTAACATGGAGCACAATTCCGGTTTGCTGCATCTTGCCGTCTAGCCGGCTTGACACCGCTCCCGTTACCTGGACTTCGGCATCGAGCAGCGAGCTCAGAAGCTCCTGGTTGTCGACGTCGACCGCGGTGTCAATCTCCCCGCCATCGGTGTGCAACTGTAACAGCGTGCTGCGGACTCCGAGGTTCACCACCGTATCGGCGTCGCGGACCGTCGCATTCACCGTGACGAGTCTGGCATCCATATCTCCGCGGATGAGCTGATCGAAAGAGGCAGGTACAGCTGGCGGCAGTGTGCCGTGGTGCAACAAGGTCACGCTCTTGGCCACCACGATCGGCCTGAATGCCTCCTTGGTGGTCCCGGTAATCGAAACGCGGTCGCCAGGCTCGAGCAGGTTTTGCGTCGGCCAATCCACGTAAATTGCCGAGTCGCCGTCCTGCACAAAAAGCGCGCGCTGATAGTTGCGAACGTAGGTGACGGTGGCCTCGAAATCGACCGGGAGCGCGTGGCTGGCTTGAGCGTTCGTCAGCGCGTGAATGGCGCGCAGGGAGGCAAGCGGCGTCGGCTGAGCAAACGTCATGGAGACGCATGCTGCAACCAAAGCGACCAGCAATGCCCCTGTGGCAATTGCTTTCCCGATGAGGACAGTGCCACGAGCTGCGCTTCGCAGCTTGGCACCCTCAGCGTCCGTCATGCCTCTATCCTTCCCCATTTGCCTTGCCAAATCCCCGGTAGCAAGGCAGGGCTAGAGCAGCCTAAGAATGAGCTGAATTCCTTTAGATTGTTACAGCTTCATCTTACTCTGAAAGAAAAATGCTCTAATAGCCCTTTTAGGGCATGACGCCCATGGGTGCCGCCAGTAACTAGTTGCATTAGAAGTTGGATGCCCTTCGTATGCACTTCGGCAATCAACGTGGCTGCAAAGCTTTATTTTCGAGAGCGAAGTGGTTGTTGCATGACAAATCAGTCAGAAACTCCGAAACTTACCCCCTCCTCCTCCCCGAGCGGTACGCAGGCGCAGCCGACACGCCGTATTCGAGTTTTGGGCGTACCCCTCGATATGGGTGCCAGCCGTCGCGGCGTCGACATGGGCCCATCGGCGATGCGTGTGGCCGGCCTTGAGGCACGGCTCGAAGCGCTCGGCCACCAGGTCACCGACGGCGGCAACATCCTGGTGGAGATTGCCGAGACGCAGGCCCTCGGCAACCCAAACGCCCGGTACCTGAAGCAGATAACCGACACATGCATGCGGACCGCTGAAGCGGTCTTGAAGGCCCTAGAGGAGGGCACAACTCCGCTGGTACTGGGCGGCGACCATTCACTGGCGGCGGGCTCGGTCTCCGGCGTCGCGGAGTTTTACCGGCGGCAGGGCCAGAAGATCGGCGTGATCTGGATCGATGCGCATACGGACATCAACACGCCGGATACATCGCCTTCAGGCAACGTGCACGGCATGCCGCTGGCTTCGTTGCTCGGCTTGGGGCCCGAGCCGTTGAGCAACCTCTTCGGCTATTCACCGAAAATCGCTCCTGAGAATACCGTGCTGGTTGGCATCCGCGATGTCGACGCTGCGGAGAGCGCGAACATCCGCAGAGCCGGGATTACCGAGGTCTACACGATGCGCGACATCGACGAGCGCGGGATGCGTGCGGTGATGGAAGAAGCCTTGCGCGCCGCCGGCCGCGGGACGATTGGGTATCATGTGTCGCTCGACATGGATTGGATCGACCCCGAGGATGCGCCCGGTGTCGGTACACCGGTGCGCGGAGGGGCAACCTATCGCGAGGCTCACCTGGCCATGGAAATTCTCGCGGATCATGGGCGCATGGTCAGCTTCGAGATCGTCGAAGTCAACCCTGTGATTGACGAACACAATCGGACTGCCGATCTCGCCGTGGAACTGGCCTGCTCGGCGTTTGGGAAGAAGATACTGTGAGTGGCCTATGCGAGAACGGGTAAGAGTTCCTTAGGAGAAGCGTATCGCTGCTGGATTTCCTTCGCCCAAGCCGAAGCGGTTGCTACAGGAGAAACAGGATTCTCCATTCGCGCAGGGAAGCCGTCATAAGTCTGTCCATCCAGATCACGCCCGTTCCGTTTCTTGCGAACACCGCCCCATTGCTTGAAGAAGAACGGTATCTCATATTCTGTGCACTGGTCCCGGATCGACGTGACCCACTCCTTTTTCAGTGGCCGCGCACCATATCCACTCTCTCCTCCAACGATAACCCAGTGGATTCCATTCAGGCTGACGCGTCCAAGATCCTCCAGCAACGGCTCTACGGATAAAAATCGAACAGAAGCTGGCGCTGCCTGCAAGTCTTGCAACCGCGGAAGACCGTACTCCCGGTTCTCGACGCTCACGCCCCACCAGATGTGCCGAGATTCTGCTGCAAAACGAAGGCGTCCGCGCAGAAGACTGGACATCCGCTTGGATCGTTTTGTGAGGATCTGATAAGTGTGCCAGTTCGCACGCATCATCACCTTGGCTACAGCCTCGATGTAGTCTTCCGGAACGCCGTCATGAAAAAGGTCGCTCATGGAATTCACGAAAATCATCTTAGGCGTTTGCCAACGCAGAGGTTCCGCGAGTTTCTCGGGGACAAGGCGAAGGTCAAAGCCTTGTTCGTAGGGATGACCCGGTACGCCCCGAAATCGCTCCGCAAATACTTCGGCGTAACAGTGCTTGCATCCAGCGCTAATCTTTGTGCAGCCGCGCACAGGGTTCCAAGTTGCGTCGGTCCATTCGATCTTTGAAAGTGAGGACATTCTCTACTCCCAGCTGAAACTTGTTTGATCGGTGCTGTACTTGAGCACTTGTTCCCAGAGCTGGAATGCTATCGAGTGTCTTGAAAACAGCGCCAAATAATACAGGGGCAGGTTCTTTTCATCGGACCTCACCATTTTCATCTGATGAGGTTTTACCTCAAGATAGCCGAGCGACTTCATGCTGAGTGCGAACTCCTCGGCAAGGAATTCTCGGAACCTCTTCCTTCCTCCTGGATATTTCTTCCACCTTTCTCGCCACTCGACGTTTCCTAGTGCTTCGTCAATTTTGGGGTGGTTCACGTCTACATACAGGTCATAGTTTCTTCCAGCATCCATCCCGACCGCTAGCAAGACTACAAAGTCGACAAATATTTTGGATAGTCTGCGAATAGTTTCGAACTTAATCCCGAAGTCGAATGGATCAACGAGGCAGAGGCTCAAGACCTTATTGCCGGCCGATCCCTGAGGGATCGCTTTGCAGATCCTCCCTATTTCGTTGTCACAACTGCCTGGAACGAATGTGACGTCTGCCTTCGGGAGTGTCCTCCTAGTCCGCGTTTTTAATGCCTCCAGCAGATCGTTGCTTTCCTCGCAAAAGATGTATTTATCGAACGGGTGCGCAATGCTGAGTGCAAGGATTGGCGAACCCTTGAGGCGGATATCGGTGTTGCGGATTTGACTGTATCCGGCCCCGGCATAGAGGTCGATATACACCCGCTGATCCCACTTATCCTTCATGCCAGTGGCGAACAGCTCGTCGTAGTAGGCAATCAGGCGATATTTAGTCTCCGCCCACCTCCCTACCTCTCCGCATACGAGACCGTCATCGTTTACGCAAAGGCCATCGGGTGAGCTAGCCATAATCGCAGCTCCAAATTGAAGCGACTGCCATCGGCTCTGCCGCTCAGTCAGAATATTCGCCGTTCATTCACCTGGAGTCAAGGCTATAACCGGTCATATTCGACCAAGGTTGTCCTTGAGGTCAACGGGTCGACGGTGGGATCCTACTAGACTAATTGCAATGACAAAAAAACTTCGTGTCGGTATTTTGTTTGGTGGGCGCAGCGGTGAGCATGACGTTTCGCTGCTCTCGGCAGCTTCCATCCTGAAGGCAATTGATCGCAAGAAATTCGACGTGGTGCCTATCGGTATTACCAAGGAGGGCCGCTGGCTGGGCGCGGGGGATGCGCACAGTTTGCTCGAGGGCGACAGCAGTCCCGTCGCGCGGCGCTTGCGGGCGGGAGATCCCGAAGCGACGCCCGGCGCCAAGCTTCTGCATGAGGGCATGCCCACGCTCTTCGCGCCGGAACCCCGGAACGCGGGCGCGCCGGCGAAAGGGCTTGCCACTCGGGCTTCTGGATCCGGCGCGGAGGGCCAATCCCTCGACGTTGTGTTTCCGGTGTTGCACGGGACTTTCGGCGAAGATGGCACGATTCAAGGGCTGTTCGAGTTGGCCGGGATCGCGTACGTCGGCTCGGGAGTTCTCGGCTCAGCCGCGGGCATGGACAAGGACGTGATGAAGCGGCTGTTCGCGCAGGCCAGCCTACCCATTGTCCGCCACGTCACTGTGCTGCGCGCAGATTGGGAGAAGTCGCCGCGCAAAGCGATTGCCCAGATTGAAAGGGCGCTGAACTACCCGGTTTTCGTGAAGCCGGCGAATCTCGGTTCATCGGTCGGGATCAGCAAGGCGCATGATCGGAAGGAACTAGGACCGGCTCTCGATCTCGCAGCTCAATACGATCGCAAGCTCGTCGTCGAGCAGGGCGTGGGCGGCAAGAAGTCGCGAGCACGCGAATTGGAAGTGGCCGTTTTAGGCAACGATGACCCCAAAGCGAGCGTGGTTGGCGAAATCATTCCGGGCAAGGAGTTCTATGACTACGAGGCCAAATATCTTTCTGAAGGCTCGGTGCCTGTGATTCCCGCAAAACTCACGCGCGCCGAATCGAAAAGGATCCGCGAAATGGCCGTCGCAGCGTTTCGAGCCTGCGATCTCTCCGGCCTCGCGCGCGTCGACTTCCTGATGGAGCCGGATGGCAAGCGCCGCATCTTTCTCAACGAGGTCAACACGCTTCCCGGCTTCACTCAAATCAGCATGTATCCCAAACTTTGGGAGGCCACAGGCATCGGTTACAGTGACCTGATCACGCGCCTCATTGAATTGGGCCTGGAGCGGCACGCGGAAAAGAGCCGGACGAGCTATAGCCGGCAGGAATGAAACAGGGAACAGGGAACAGTAAGTCCTTCATTGGTGTCTAACTTCACAGGGCATGCGCCGGATTTCGCCAAGCCACTTTTTATTGTTCACTGACTACTTACCACTCTGATCTCTGAACTCTGATCCGCGAACTGCTTCTTGATCCCTGTTCCCTGATTCCTGTTCCCTGCTTTTTGCCGTATGCTTGATCCCGAGGAACTGCCGCTATGACTTTGCTCGACGCTCCCGTCTTCGATGCTGCGCGCGAACGCCGCAATCAAAACCTTCTTTATGGAGCCGTGGGGTTGCTGGTGGTCCTGTTCATCGGCGGTTGGCTCGTGTCCGGCATGCCTGTCGACTGGCCCTGGCGCTGGTGGACGCACTTTCGCGGCAGGATGACCGTCAATCATTTTCTGACCGCGGTTGAGCAAAATGATTTGCCGAAGGCTTATGGCGTCTGGTTCCACGATCCCAACTGGCAGCAGCACGCCAACAATTACGCCGCCTACCCTTTTGATCGTTTTCAGCAGGACTGGAGTTCGAACAGCTCTGCGAATGAATATGGGGCGATCCAGAGCCACAAGATTCTGGCCGCTCGCATGTCAGGCAATGTGCTGCTGATGGGGATTCGTATCAACGGGCGCCAGAGCAAGAATCTCTTTATCGACTACGACCCTCAGACTCACGCGCTCGGCTTCTCCCCTGTCGAGTTGTATCTCGGCCCTTAGGACCCGCAGTCAGATTGAATCTGCCTGCAGTTCTGCCAGCGTCTTTTCCAGGCTGGCAATGTCCTCAACGTTCAGAGCCTTCTGCGCCGGGTCGATCTGACGCAATAGCCCGCCGAGGACCTTGCCCGGCCCCACTTCAATGAAGACTGTCGCTCCTGCTTCGATGAGCGCCTGAACGCAGTCGACCCAGCGCACTGCGCGTGTGACCTGGCGAATCAGCGCATCGCGTGCCGCATCCGCTGTTATGATGAGCCCGCCGGTCACATTCGCGGCTACTGGGATGCGTGGATCAGCGAGCGTCATCGACGCCAATACGCGCGCCACCTCGTCTTGCGCTGGCTGCATCAGCGCACAGTGGAAGGGCGCGCTCACCGGGAGCATCACTGCGCGTCGTGCACCCTTGTCCTTCGCGATTGCCGACGCGCGCTCCACCGCGGCTAACGCGCCGGAGATCACTGTCTGACCCGGAGAATTCAAATTGGCCGCGGCCACCGTCAGCCCAGTCTCGCGTGCAGCCTCTGTGCACGCTTCGGCTACCGCCGCTGCGTCGAGGGACAGCACAGCCGCCATCGCTCCCTCGCCGGCAGGAACCGCTTGTTGCATCGCGCGTCCGCGCGCTTTCACCGCACGCACGGCGTCGCCGAATCGGATCGTGCCTGCAGCCACATGCGCCGACCATTCACCAAGCGAATGTCCCGCGGCGAGCGCCGGCTCGATTCCACTCTGCGCCAGCACTCGGAAGGCCGCGATGCTGAATGTCAGAATTGCCGGCTGTGTGTTTTCCGTCAGCTTCAACTCGTCTTCGGGTCCCTCGAAACAAAGCTTCGAGAGCGGAAAGCCGCAGGCTTCGTCTGCTTCGGCGAAGGTTTCGGCAGCGATAGGGAAGCGCTCGGCAAGTTCGCGGCCCATACCCACGGCTTGCGAACCCTGTCCAGGAAAAAGGAAGGCCAGTTTTTTCGTCATTCCAGAGAGGATTGTATCGTGTCGTCGGCGGAGCAAGATCGTGTCCACGGCTTGTCAGTCGAGGTATGTTCGCGAGGTCTAGCTGGGACGGCTGGGATTGAAGCGGCGGCGAAGACTTGTTTGATGTGAGCCCACCATCGTCACTTTGCGAAACGATGCGTCCAATTGCCCGCGCGATCCGGATCGTTCGCCGAGCGCACCACATTCTACCTGCGCCGGCACAGGTTGAGAGGCGCCGTCACCGTAGACAAGACTCCGCGCCGTGCCGGTAACTCCGCTGCGATCGCGGTTATGCAACTGCAAGTCCGCCTCCCCCTGTTTGAATCGTTGGCTTGGCAAACGGCGTGGTGATGCTCGCTCTAAGGCAGCTCTCCGCTTCGTCCGGAGGGAGCGGCCGCTCAAAGAGATATCCCTGAAATCCCTGGCATCCGGCTTGCTGCAAAATGTGCTGCTGCTCCACTGTCTCTACGCCCTCGGCCACCACGTGCAACCCGAGATGCTTGGCCATCGCAATTACTGCCTCGACGATGGGCCGCGTGCCGTCGGGGTCGGCAAGCCGCTCAACAAACGATCGGTCGATCTTCAACATGTCGACAGGGATGCGGTGGATGTAGCTCAGCGAAGAATACCCGGTGCCAAAGTCGTCCAGGGCGATGTGTACTCCACATTGCCGCAGCAGATTCATCTGGCTCACAACGGATGCAAAGTCTTCCATGATTACCGATTCCGTCAATTCGAGAATCAGGTGCTCCGGTTCCAGTCCGCATTCTGAAAAAGTTCTTGCAACGGTGTCCGCAAAATCATCGCGGGCAAATTGCAGCACGGAGATATTCACGGCCATGCGCACGCGCGGAAGACCTGCCTCATGCCAACTCCGCAGCTGTTGGCAGGCCTCGCGCAGCACCCAGTTCCCGATTGGTACGATGAGCCGCGTTTCTTCAGCAACGGGGATGAACCGCGCCGGGGGTATATTGCCTAGCCTTGGATGATGGAAGCGCAAGAGAGCTTCGAAGCCTGTCAGTTCCCCGTCGGTCGCGTAAAGCGGTTGGTAGACGAGCCGCAGATAGTTCTTCTCGAGAGCCACTCCGAGCGATTCCTCGATCTCCATCGCCTCGTTCGCTTCTTCGCTCATGCCAGGCGAGAAGACGCAATAGCTCTCACCGGAAGATTTTGCGCGGAGCATGGCAAAGTCGGCGTTCCGCTCTAGAATTTCAGCGGTCCCACCGTCCTTGGGGTAGATGCAACTGCCAATGCAGGCCGAAACCATGATCCTCGCTGCACCCGCGTAGATTGGCTTGGCGATTGCCGTTCCTAGACGGCGCGAAATCTCCACGGTATCGAGCGAATCTTCGGTTCCCGGAATGACCACCAAGAACTCGTCCTCACCCATGCGCGCCACGGTGCCGGTATTCAAAGGGCTGCGGCGCAGACGTTCGGCGATCGTGCGCAGGACGTGGTCGCCCGCTTCGTGCCCATATTGATCGTTGATTCGCTTAAACCGGTTGATGTCGATCCAAATCACTGCAACCGACCCTCGGTGGCCGTCAGCCTTGACGATGGCTGCATCAATGGCCTCGACGCCGCCGCGACGATTAGGCAACCCGGTCATGAGATCGAGGTAGGCATTGTGAATCAATTCCGAGCGAAGACGCCGATGCTCAATGATCAATGCGGCCAGCTTCGCGGCGCTCTCCGACATTTCTAATTCGTGTGCGCTAGGCTTGCGCCGTGAGCGCGAGTACACCGTCAGCGTCCCGGCCAGGCTGCTTGATCCATTGGCGCTGAACGGAATCGACCAGGCGGAGAAAACGCCGCTCGCGGCCAGAACCTCGCTCCATTCCAGGCCAATCTCGTTCAGATGCTCGACGATGTGCGTTTCGCCGGAGGCGCTTGCCTGGCACTCGGGACTGTCTGCATACTCAGTGCCCACGGACTCGAAGTAGCCCTTGAGTCGTTCCGTGACTTCCGAACATGCTGCCAGACGCAGAGACTTCCCGCGGCGATCGATCAGGTGCAGTGCGCACTCCCAGCCCTGGTTCCGTGCTGCAACCGTGTCCGCCAAAAAGCGCAGGATATCCTCCGGCTTCAGATCGTCCGGGGCGGAAAGCATCTCCACAATCCGTCTTTGGCCTCGATGAAGATGCTCGATCAGGCGCCGCTCTTCCACTTCCTTGCGCAATTCGCGGGTTCGTTCCTCGACGCGCATTTCGAGCGCAAGGTCCGCGGCTTCTCTCTCGCGCTGCTCACGCCGAGCTTTGTTGCGAAGCCGAATCCCGAGAGCGTACAGCGCGCCGCACGCAATCAACGAGAGGCCCTGGACGATCATGATCCAATTCCGAATCCTCTCAATTGCAAGGGACTGCTCTCCGCGCTTTGCACCGACCGGAAATTCATTCGAATGAGAGGCGGTTGCGACTTGATTGACGTGATCGATCTCCCACGATCCCGCGACGCTGAGCCCGACCAGGAGGAACATGGAGAGCAACAGAAGTGTGAACATCCGGGATGTTGCTTTCACGTCGTGCCTCGCGGGCCAAGGAAATAGAGGGAAATTTGACTTCTCTCTAAGTTTGCGAGGCGCTGCAAGCGCATTCAATGCGTCTTTTGGGTGTTCCGGCTCTTTTCCGGTTACCAAAGTGAGGTTTCTCGGACTAATCTGCAGGAAAAAGCTTACAGAGCGGCCGCAACTCGTTGCTGCGCCATTCTCTGTGCCCGGAAAATCATTCCGATCTTTTCGACTGAAAATCTCGCGCCAGGCTTAGGGCCTGTTAACACTACTGGGGCAGGTGGCGCCGGGAGCCAATTTTTCTCAGTTCTAGAAGTGAGGAGCGACGCATACCGGGGTCCCCACGGACGGGCCCTTGTCCGTGGGGTGGATTCCGGGTGTCTGCTAGCGACGAATGACGACGAAATGAGGGAAATTGGCCCCGGCCCTTCGGGNNCAGTAGTGTTAACAGGCCCTAATTCCAACGGCTTTTGTCGTCAGAGTCCTTGTCAATCTGCCGTCCGTGCCCATCGAAGCGGACCGTCCGGCCCTGGGAGCGCATGTAGACCTCGAATTTGCGTGCTGCGCGGCGCCGCTTCCAGCGGTAGTAGCCATTGCGCAGACCATACCAGCGTTCGCTGAATACAAAACTGAACCCGCGCCGCGGCACTGAGCGAACGTAAATCAAACCAAAAAGCGCTCCGCCGAGCTGTGCGAACGCATACATTTGCTGTTGCCCAAAAAGCATGGCAAAGCAGATTAGGCCGTAGATAATGGCAAGGTAGCGTGCTTTGATGCCAATGACAAAGAACATCAGGAACTGCACGTCGCCATAAAGATATCCAATCGCAACCAGCATCCCAAAGATCGCGCCAAAGCAGCCAAACATCGGGATCTGGTCAATCGGATGGCCCATCGCCGCGCCGCCCACATACAGCACTACGGCGCCCGCTGCGGTTCCCAGAACCGACGCGACGTAAAGGCCGGTGACCCACCCGTCTCCGTGAAATGGCTCAAGAAACCCGGCGAGAAACCACAGCGAGAGCAGTTCAAAGAGCGCACGAACAAGGCCGATATGGATGAGGCTGTAGGTAAGAGGCTGCCAGATCGCTCCGTGCAAAAAGGTGCTTGGGACAAGAGCAAGCAGTCCGGCCACCTGGCTTGTCGTGGCTGGAGCAGCTATTGTCGCCAGATACAAAACAAAGTAAGCAACCAAGTTGACGACGACCAAGCGCCTGGTCGCGCCGTGGAAGTCGGGGAACGCAAACGGGGTGGCGCCGATCCTAGGCATGGTACTCAACAGGTTAAACCGTTCAACATGAGAGTGTCATGTGCGGCCGAATAAATCCATTTAACTCATCGCAGAGGAATTTCATCCAAAGTTGTTCCGGGGGATTTGCTGACCTCGACTCCATCGCATCGTGACCGGAATCGACGAAGAGCGACTGAACGGGGCTGTCAATGGACTTGACTAAACTAACCCTGCCCTTGAGCGTCTGTTCACAGTGTGAGGTCGTCCCTGTGATCGGACGGTTTGCCCGTCCCATCTTCGAGCGGGCGCGGGCGAGGGGTGGAGAGCATCCTAACGTATCGCGCGGCTCGACTAGCCACTCTGTCGAGGAATCGCGGACAGGAAAACCTCAATGGTGTATTCTCCGCAATTGGGAGTTCCGCGAAATCTCGAATTCGGCCTACTTGACCTGGAGCGGGGTGCTCCCTAAGACTAGCGGAGTCATAGCGCAAAATGTCGTCTTTGTTGAGCAGGAAACGCCGTAGGAAAGGAGACTGCGATGCCAAGCTGCCCTGAATGCGAGAATGATCTGGATGTTGAAATAGAAGAACTGGAAGAGGGTGACGTGGTCGTCTGCGATGAATGCGGTTCGGAATATGAAGTCGTCGGCGTCGAACCACTCGAATTAAGCCGGGTCGACGAAGGCTACGATGAGGATGAAGACGAGCTCCCCGGGGAAGAAGAGGAGGAGGAGTGAAGTGTATCCGCGTGAGGTTTGCTGCGGTCGCAATTTTCTGTGTCATTGCCGCTGGAACGATGCCATCGGCATCGCGCGGTGGCCTTGTTGCCGCGTGGGCCCAGAATCTAGGCCAGCGCGATGTCTCGGGCAGCGTGGTCGAAGGCAGTTCGGAGCCTGTCGCCGGATCAACAGTCTTTTTGAAAAACCAAAAGACCAAGTCGATCCGCAGTTATACCTCGACCAAGGACGGCCGCTTCCACTTCGCCCAGGTCAATATGTCCGATGACTACGATCTTTGGGCCGAAAAAGATAGCAGAAAAACCGCAGTCAAGACGGTAAGCTCGTGGGATACACGCAAGGAATTCGAAGTTGAATTGAAGTTGAAGTGATCCGCCGACGCGGGTCTTTGCGTTGCTCCGCGATTGCTAACCGTCCAGCTTTTTCGTGACCAGCTCGTTCAAAAGCGCCGGGTTGGCCTGTCCTTTCGATGCCTTCATCACCTGGCCAACAAAAAAACCTGCCATGGTCTTTTTTCCGCCGCTGTATTGCTCCACCTGCTTGGGGTTCGCGGCAATCACCTGGTCGATCATTGCCTCGATCGCCGAGACGTCCGTAATCTGCTGTGGTCTTTCCCGTTCGAAAACATCAGAGAAGTCCTCGCCCTTCTCAAAGCAAACGTCGAAAAGCTGCTTCAGCTGCTTGGAACTGATCTTGTCCTCGTCAAGAAGATCGGCCGCCAGCACCACTCCGGCCATCGAGATGGGTGATTGTTCCTGCTCCAGTCCCAGAGCCTTTAGCCGTCCACCCAACTCGTTCAGCAGCAGGTTGGCAACCCGCCTCGGATTTCGCGCAGTCTTCGCGGCTGCTTCGAATCGATCCGCAAATTCGCGCGAGGCTGTCAACGTGTACGCATCTTTCAGGCTCAACTCGTATTCGGCCATCATGCGCGCGCGCCGCGCCTCCGGCAGCTCGGGGAGCTTCTTTTTCGTATGATTGAGAAACTCCGGCGATACGATGAGCGGCGGCAGGTCCGGCTCGGGGAAATAGCGGTAATCGTGCGCCTGCTCCTTCGATCGCATCGAATAGGTCTTGCCCTCGCCAGCGTTCCAAAGCCGCGATTCCTGCGCCACACGCCCGCCCGATTCGATCACTTCGATCTGCCGTTCGATCTCGTACTCCAGCGCCGCACGGACAAAGCGGAAGCTGTTCACGTTCTTCACTTCGGCTTTTGTCCCGAATTTCGGAGCGCCTTTAAGACGGACACTGACGTTGGCATCACAGCGGAGCGACCCCTCTTCCATGTTGCAGTCGGAGACGCCGGTGTAGAGCAGAATCTCTTTCAGCCGTGTCAGGTATTCGAAAGCCTCATCGGGGGTGCGGATGTCGGGCTCGGAAACGATCTCGATCAGCGGTGTCCCGCAGCGGTTCAAGTCCAGATACGTCCGCGTCGCCGAGTCGGCAAAACCCTCGTGCAAACTCTTGCCGGCGTCTTCTTCCATGTGCAGGCGCGTAATGCCGATGCGCTTTATGCTCCCTTCTGCCGTCGGCACGTCGATCCATCCGTGCTCCGCGAGCGGTTTATCATATTGCGAAATCTGGTAGCCCTTGGGCAGGTCGGGATAAAAGTAGTTCTTGCGCGCAAAAATCGATCGCTCGCGCACCTCGCAATGCAGGGCAAGCGAAGCCAGCGTGGCAAACTCGACTGCTTTTGCATTCAGCACCGGCAAAGCTCCGGGCAGACCGAGGCACACCGGGCAGATATTCGTATTCGGCGCCGAGCCAAATTGATTCGCGCAACCGCAGAACGCCTTTGTCGCGGTCAGTAACTGCACATGGACTTCGAGGCCGATCACCGGCTCGTACTTAGCCAGAACTTCAGGCGAGAGCGCCGTAGCAAGCATGATTGACTACGATTTTAGCGCGAAGAGCCGAGAGGACCGCTGCGCGTCAGTGGTCAATTCGAGACCGTCTTCCAGACTTCAATTGCCGGCGCCTTCCTGCCACAGAAGAAGTTTTCATTTTGTTGACAGCTGTCACTCCGCCGGATCCTCCGCGGTGAACGATGAGCAGCAGGGCGTTTCGGTTGCATGAAAGTTCATCAACTCCACGCGCGTACCGTCGGGGTCGTAGAGATTGAGTTGACCCTTGCCGTCTTTCCCGATTTTCGGCGCTGCGTCGTGGTTGGCGCCCAGCCTGTTGCTCGCCTCCAGCACCTTGAAGGTGTCGAACACCGACACCTCGCCAATTGAAAAATGATCCAATACGCCGAGCGTGTGCTGCGTTACTTTTGCCGGCTCGGCTACCAGCATGTACTCGAGCCAGTCGTGACTGTCCGGAGTTTGCTGGCTCACCCAATCGACTCTCGTGTCGATCATCCCGCCATACCAGTACGGCCGGAATCCTAGCAGGTCACGGTAAAACGTATCCTCTTTTGCGCGGTCTTTCACCAGGAACCCGACATGCATGATGTGGTGCCCGACCGCGTTGGGTGCGTCCACTTTCACTGTCGTGGAGGGTTGCACAAATTGCACCTTGTTACCCTCCGGATCGAGCACCTCAAACCAGCGGCTGCCGTCCGAGCCCTTCGTCACTCTCGCCGGTGTCTTCCAACCCTTCGCAGCCAGGTACGTGCGCATTCTCTCTGCATCCACCGTGTTCCACGCCGTGTGATCCATCCGGTTGATTCCAGCGCCCGCTGGGAGAGGAAGCACCTCGATAAACTGCGTCGGACTCACGGCGTAACGCACGCCATTCGGATCCTCGGGGTCTGATTCCTTTGTTGCGCCGATGATGTCTTTGTAGTAATGGTCGGTCGCCGCAGGGTTCGACGTGTAGACTGCCAGATGCGAAATCCCGGTAATCTTCGGGCGATCCGGCGCGGTTTGTCCAAAAGCGGAAAGCGTGAAAGCGGCAAGAAAAGCGGCAGCGAGAATCCTAGAGTTCATCAAACACCTCGAAAGTTGTGGCCGGACTAAGATAAAACGATTTGCTGCTCGGCGCAAATTGATGCGATGCGTGCTTCCGTAATCCGGCTCAAATCGTACAATGCGCACATGCGCCTCAAGCACTTTCCCTTGCGCCTCACGGCATCTGTCTTCGTTTCCTGCCTCGGCTTGTCTCTTCTTGCCCAAGACTCCTTGCCGGTCGCTTCGCCCGCCGATCGCGCCGAAGCCCGCGAGATATTCAAACAGCTTATCGAGATCAACACCACAGATACGCCTGGCGGCAATGTGACCACAGCAGCCGTCGCAATTCAGAAGCGCTTTTTCGATGCTGGCTTTTCAACGGAGGACGTGCGCCTGCTCGGCCCCGACCCTCGCAAACAGAACCTCGTAGTTCGCATGCGCGCCGCGGGTCGGTCGACTGAGAAACCAGTCCTCTTCCTTTGCCACATCGACGTCGTGCAGGCCCTCCGCACTGACTGGCACACCGATCCTTTTGAGTTCGTCGAAAAAGACGGCTACTACTATGGACGCGGAACGCAGGACATGAAAGACTCCGATGCCGCGCTGGTCTTTACCTTCCTGCGCCTGCATCGCGAGGGCTACAAGCCGCACCGCGATCTCATTCTGGCCCTAACCGCCGACGAAGAAGGCGGAAAATTCAATGGCGCCGATTGGCTTGTGCGCCAGCATCGTGATTTGGTTGACGCGGCTTTTGTCATCAATCCCGACGCGGGCGGAGTGGAACTCGATCACGGACACACCATCGTCGCCGATGTTGAGGCCACCGAAAAGGTCTATTCGGATTTTCAAATTACAGCAGTCAATCGCGGCGGCCACAGCTCCCTTCCGCGCCCCGATAACGCCATCTACGAATTGACTACGGCCCTCAACAAGCTCGCGGCATACTCGTTTCCATTCGAGCTGAACGAGGTAACCCGCAATTACTTCGAAAACCTCTCCAAACGGGAAACGGGCCAGACTGCGACCGACATGCGCGCCATCCTCGCCTCTCCGCCTGACCTCTCGGCCGCTGCGCGTCTCAGTGCTGAACCGAGCTTCAACTCCAACTTCCGCACTACCTGCGTCGCTACGCGCCTCTCCGGCGGCCACGCCAACAACGCGCTCCCGCAAACTGCGCAGGCCAACGTCAACTGCCGCATCTTTCCCGGACACTCGCCCGAGGAGATTCGCAAGCAACTCATCGCTGTGTTTGCTGATCCGCAGCTCACCGTAAAATATGTTTCCGACGCCGGCGTTGTCGCGGACACCGCACCCGAGCGCAAAGCCATCGCACCGCCGGCGCCGATCAAGGAAGTCTTCGATCCACTCACTCGAATCACCCAGGAAATCTGGCCTGGCACGCCGGTCACGCCCGTGATGGAGAACGGCGCCAGCGATTCCATTTACTTCGCGCAGGCCGGCATCCCCAGTTACGGCTACTCGGCCATCGCTCTCGAACGCGACGATGATCGCGCTCATGGCCAGGATGAGAGGCTACCCGTCGACTCTTATTGGAAATCGCTGGACTTCTTTTACGCATTCGCCAAAGAGCTGGGCGGCCAATGAGAGAGCTGCGGCAGCCCGGCCGTGCGACTCGTTTGATCCAGGCTCTTCACAGGGACCGGCCGCAATTAGGAAGACGTCGTAGCGCATAGCCGACCGCGAAGTTCAGGAGACCCACAATGCCGGGGAAGATTGAATTATTGTTGGGCCCTATGCGAAGCAATAAGACGGCTGAACTGTTGCGCCGTGCGGAAATGCGGCGCGAATACGCCCGGCAATACGTGCTCGTCCTCAAGCCGAGCGACGATACGAAAGGCGGCCCTGGCGTTGTCGAGAGCCGTAATCCAAAAGGCCACGCGAAGATGGAGGCCCTCGAATTCAATGCCCGCGATCCGTGGGAAGTCCTTCCCGCTATCGACGACCTCGAAAGCCGCATCGGGAAGTGCATCGAATGTATTGCAATTGACGAAGGTCAGTTCGTCGACGACCTGTTTCTGTTCACGAGACATCTGCTCGATGCCGGCCACGACGTGCTCGTCGCGGGCCTCGATCTCGATTTCCGTGGGATTCCGTTTGGCGAAATGCTGAATCTCCATTGGCTCGTCAACGCCTATGGCGGCAGCGTGACCGAGTGCATGGCCTACTGCGCCTGCGGCAATCGCGCGTTCTATTCGCAGCGCCTTATCGAAGGCAAACCCGCGCCTTACGACAGCCCCATCAAAATGCCCGGCGAGTCCTACGAGCCACGGTGTGCCGAGCATTTCATCCTGCCCGGCCGTCCGCATTGACCTTCATAAATTGGAAAGGATCGCAAAAGAGATGAGCACCGACAACCGCGTTGCAGTAATTACCGGCGGAGCGCAGGGCATTGGCCGCCGGACCGCGGAGTTGTTTGCCGATCGCGACTACCGTGTGGCTCTCATTGATTTGCGTGAGCCAGCTGAGACCATCAAAGCTATCGACCCGAAGGGCGGAGATGTATTTGGCTACTCTGCCGATATTACCGATGAAGCCGCGGTAGCTCTCTTTGCGCGAGAGGTCTCCGATCGCTACGGGCGCGTCGACGTGCTGGTGAACAACGCCGGCATCAGCCTCATCTCTCCCGCGGAGGAAACAAGTTTCGCCGACTACCGCCGCGTAATCGAGGTCAACCTGGTTGCGCCGTTTCTGCTGTGCCAGGTCTTCGGCAAGAAGATGCTCGAAGCGGGCTCAGGGTCCATTGTCAATGTGGCTTCGGTTGCGGGACTCCTCGGCATTTCTGATCGGGCGGCTTACAACGCATCGAAGCACGGACTTATCGGCCTCACTCGCACACTCGCTGCCGAGTGGGGAGGTCGCGGTGTTCGCGTGAATGCCGTTTGCCCCGGCTGGGTTAAGACCGAGATGGACGTGGCCGATCAGGCCACTGGCAGCTATTCCGACGCCGACATCACGGGCCGTGTGCCCATGGGCCGCTTCGCAACGCCCGACGACATCGCGCATGCCATCGCTTTTCTGGCCGACGACAACGAGAGCGGCTTTATCAACGGCCACACTCTTTCGGTCGACGGCGGCTGGGCGAGTGACGGGAGCTGGGAATCGCTGAGGCTGCGCAAGCGATAACGGACTGGAATCGCGCGCCAAACGGGCAATTGGCAAAGTTGGCCAATTGCACTATTCTCTATTGTGAGGTCCGCTATGCCCACCCGCAATGTGAATCTGACCCCGGAATTGGATCGATTTATTGCCACCAAGGTCGAAACTGGCCTTTACGCTAATGCGAGCGAGGTGATGCGCGCGGCCTTGCGTCTGCTTGAGCGGGACGAGATGGAGCAGGATACGAAAATGGCCACTTTGCGGGCAGCGATCGACAAAGGAGTGACCAGCGGAATCGCCAAGCCGGGAGTCTTTGCACGTGTCCGAAAGAAGCACGGTCTGCTGCAACGCGAGGCTTAACTGTGGCGCGGGTCAGGATTTCTTCCGAAGCCGAACGGGACATCGATGGGATCGCCTCATACACAATCAGTACCTGGGGATGGCGGCAGACAGAACAGTACCTCGCAAAGCTGGAGGAATGCTTCGATCTCCTGGGGAACAACCCCGCCATTGGCCGGAACTGTGATGGAATCCGAGCTGGTTTGCGGCGATTCGAGATAGGAAGCCACGTGGTGTTCTATCTTGTCGAGGCTGGTGGGATTCTCGTTGTGCGAGTGTTGCATCAACAAATGCTTCCATCCAAGAACTTTTGAATTGCGTCATGGTGCCCGTCCCGCGCGAAGCGCCGTTCGCTCGGCGCGCAGCCGCGCTGGTAAACTTGGAATTGATGATCCTCCCGTTCGTCCGCGAAGTTTTCGCGGAGCTGGAGCACTCCTCCGCATTTGAGCGCGTACAGAGGCACCTCAACCTCGGTACGGGGCGCCGTCGTGTGTCCGGACTGACTGCGACCGCCCGCTCCCTCTACGTTCCACTGCTCGCGCGTGCCGCTCATCAGCCCGTCATCCTGATCGTCGCCGATAACAAGGCTGCCGAAGCGCTCGAGCCCACTTTGCGCGCCGGTTGCGAGCTGACTGGAGCCATCGATCCCAACCGCGTGGTGCGATTCCCGGCCCACGACGTTCTTCCCTTCGAAAATCTTTCGCCGCACCCCGATGTGCAGGAGCAGCGCGCCGCCGCCCTTTGGAAGCTGGCCACCGGCGCTGTCTCCATCCTCATTGCGCCCGCCGAGGCTGCCGCGCTCAAGCTTTTCGATCGCGACTACTATGCGAGCCTCGCCGTCACCCTGCGCCGCGGCGAAGAGGTCGATGTTGAGGTGCTCACCGCGCATCTGGCTAGCGTGGGCTACACGCGGATGGACCTTGTCGAGATGCCCGGCCAATTCACCCGCCGCGGCGGCATCCTCGATGTCTACTCTCCCGAGTCCGATCGTCCCGTGCGCATCGAATTCTTCGGCGACGAGATTGAAACCATTCGCAAGTTCGATCCTGAAACGCAACGCTCGCAGGCGGGTCTCGATGAGACACAGATTTCGCCGCTGACGGAGACACCGGTGACCGAGCATCTGCTGGCAGCGGTCAACGCGCGCCTCAGCCGACAACGTATCAACGTCGAGAATGAAGGCGAAGACGAAGAAATGGCCGCCGAAATGGCCGCGGCTGGTGGTGTCAGCGTCTTTCCGGGATGGGAGTTTTTCAGCTCCGTGGCCGGCGCCGAGAGGCATCTGCTCAAGCTCTTGCCCAAATGCGTTCTTTTCGTCGATGAGCCTGCCATGGTGAGTAATCAGATCGATCGCTGGTGGAACAAGGTCGAGCAGCGCCACGAGCGCAGCGGCATCGGCTCGCTGATCCGGCCCGAAGACATTTATCTCCGCCCTGAAGTTTTGCAGGCGATGCTGGGGTCGCATCCCGGCCTCGATCTCGATCAGCTTGGAGCCGTCGATGTGCTCGAAGAGGACCACACTCTCGGAGAAATCGCGCTCAACTCGCGGCCCACGCTGCGCTTTCACGGCTCCATTCCCGCGCTGACTGAGCAGCTGCGCAACCTGATNNTGCCGACGCAAGGCGACGTGGAGCGCATGGCCACCGTCATGCGGGAGTACCAGATCCCTTATCGGCTCGGCAGCCGCCCTTCGCACCCTACCAGCGAAACCATGTTCGATGAGGCAAGCTACCTCGCCGGCGATCTGCGCGTGCCGGTAATTGTCCGCACGCAAATTGCCTCTGGCGTCAGCTTTCCTGAAGCGCATCTTGTCGTCTTCGGCGCCAACGATCTTTCCGACGAAGCNNGACTTTCGCGATCTCGCGATGGGCGACTACGTGGTGCATGTGGAACACGGCATCGCGCAATTCCAGGGGCTCAAGGAAATTGTTCAGGATGGCCTCTCGGTCGAATTCATGATTCTCGAATTCGCCGAGCAGGCCAAGCTCTACGTGCCTCTCACGCGCCTGGACCTGATTCAGAAATATCGCTCGACCGACTCCGGTCCAGCGCCGGTGCTGAACAGGCTGGG
>PLKY01000374.1 GCA_003140785.1 Acidobacteriaceae bacterium
GACTTCTTCAGGGTCGACTAATCTAAGTGTTCGAGGAATTTGCGTAGTAATTTGATTTTTATCAACATGTTATGGAGATAGGTCAATTGAAGATACCAACCGGGAGAAGTTAGGAGCTCAGCAGAGTTAGCCTCCAAACATCAATATCTGAGGTACATCGGAGTCCCCGAATGGTTGCTATCGACTCCGATGAAACGGCTCAGAAGCACCAGAGGCCCGAGGAGACCACACGTGCCCATTTCGTACCTTCTGGGCTCCGAGGTGGTCGAAACGAGCACTTTGAGACATTGCCCACAGCAAGAGGCCGACTGAAATGAAGACCGAGTCGCTATTCAAGCGGAAGGTGCAACTGGCTTTCGGCTTTGCCATGTTGACCCTGCTGTTGATGGGAGCTTTGTCCTATCGCTGGATGGTCCTCTCGGATGAAAGTAACCAGTGGGTACGGCATACCCATGAAGTGTTGACGAGTATTCAAAATCTCCGCCTGGCCATGGAGAGCTTGAGGTCCTCGAGCCGCGAGTTTGCATTGACCGGCAGGGAGTCGGATCTTGATTTGTTTCATGCCAACGTAATCGCAGTAAAGCAAGATCAGGACGACCTTCGGAAGCTGACCGCGGATAATCCTATCCAGCAAAATAGGCTTGCCGCCCTCGCAGACCTTGTCGCAGAAAACATCGAGAACTCCGAGGCCATCATTCGTCTGCGCAGGACGCAGGGCCTTACAGTTGCGGCAACTGCCAGTTTGACGGACCGGGGCCAGAAGGGAGCGGATGATTTTGAAGCGTTAGCCGACAAGCTGCAGAGCGAAGAAATGGGTTTGCGGAAGCTGCGTTTTGCGGCCACGGAGCGGGACTTAAGCCAGACTAAGATCATTCTCTTCACTGGAACTATGTTGGGGATGTTGATCACGGGAGTTGCCGGCTGGTCCGCATTACGCGACAGCACGATGCGCACCCAGGCTGAAGCGCATCTTGTACAGAAAGTTCAGGAATTGAATCGCTCGAATGAGGAGCTGGTTCGACTTGCCGATGCAGCGCGTACGATGACCCAACAGATGACTCATGCGGCCGAGCATGACGCTTTAACAGGTTTGCCCAATCGATTGCTACTGAACGAAAGCATTGACCGAGCGATCACCTTTGCGCAGCGTCACGAGATCCAGTTTGCCGTGCTCGTCCTGGACCTGGATGGCTTCAAACATATTAACGATTCCCTGGGACATCCGACCGGCGACAAACTTCTGCAATCGCTTGCAAAACGCCTCGTGCAATGCGTACGTTCCACCGATACGGTGAGCCGACAGGGAGGAGACGAATTCGTCGTCCTGATATCCGAGATAGACCATCCGCAAGATGCCATCTCAATGTCGAGAAGGTTGTTGGATGTCGTCGCGGGCGCTACTTCAATCGAAAAGCACGATCTTCACATTACGGCGAGTATCGGTGTCAGCATTTATCCCGACGATGGTCGGGATGCGGAAACACTTATCAAGAACGCGGACACCGCGATGTTTCATGCCAAGGAGAATGGGCGCCAGAGCTTTCAGTTCTTCAGATCAGCCATGAATGTCCAAGCAGTGGAGCGGCAAATGATCGAGGAGCATCTGCGGCGCGCTTTGGAACGGCAGGAATTCACGCTGCACTACCAGCCGAAGATCAATATCGCAACTGGAGTGGTTACTGGCGTCGAAGCATTGATACGATGGACGCATCCTACTCTGGGTTCGATTTCGCCGGGGCAGTTTATTCCAGTCGCTGAGAGCTGCGGTCTCATTGCGCCGATCGGAGACTGGGTCCTGCGTGAAGCTTGTGCGCAGGCCCAAGCATGGGCGAAGGCAGGATTGCCGATGCTGACAGTCGCGGTCAACGTTTCTGCGATGCAGTTTCGGAACGAGACCTTTCTGGATGACCTCCGTGTAATCCTCAGCGAAACCGGCCTGGATCCCAGATACCTCGAGTTGGAACTGACCGAAGGTGCGCTCATGAAGCGTGCTGAGCTTACTGCGTCGATCCTGTCAACTTTGAGGGAAAGCGGAGTGAGGGTGGCAGTCGACGACTTCGGGACAGGTTACTCAAGCTTGAGTTATCTTCGAAAGTTTCCGCTCGATGCTATCAAAATAGACCAGTCCTTCGTGGGGCAAATCACCACCGTTCCCGATGAGACAGTAATTGTCCGCGCAATAATCAGCATGGGGAGAAGCTTGAATCTGCGGGTCATCGCAGAAGGTGTGGAAACACAGGAACAACTCGACTTTCTCAAGGCTCATCGATGCGACGAAGCACAAGGGTATTTTTTCAGCCGGCCAGTGCCTCCCCAGGAACTCGTCAAGTTCCTTGAAACACAACTGATCCTATCCGAAGGACTTCAGCATTAGCGGATGAGCTATTGGAGCGACGCGGCTTGAAATCATTTTCCATCGTGCGATTCATCGTGGGCCGATGATGACTGCACGAAAATTACTAAGTACCTACCAACGCCAGACAACCTGCCAAAATCGAGAGATCGATGGTCAATTGAGAATCTCAGGATCAGGCCAAAGCGCTCGTGCGCAGAAGGTGAGGTGCGGGCTTGTTCTCTATTCGCGATCGAAGACCTGGATGTCGGGTTTGTTTTGACCGGGGATGGAGATGGTCATGGTGAGGGTCCTGCGATCGGGAGAGAGTTCGATCTGCTGGGTGTCCATTAGCTTGCCGTTGATCTTGTCGGTCATTTGCAGAGTTTGCTCGTTTACCCGTTGTGCCGACGATGTGTAGCCCTGCGGTACGTTTGGACCTGAGCCTGGATAGTCCTTCCCATCGAAGTTCATGCTTTTGGTCATTTCAGATGCGGGATAGATGAAGGAAAGGCCATCGCTCTGCCAGGGCTGGATCTGGATTTCTAAGGTTGAGTTGACCTGCTCGGTGATGCTCTCCAGGTACCGGGAAATCCTGAGGTCCCCTCGGTCCGCTTATAGACTTAGTGCAGATTTGAGACGGAACCGTTGGCATGGTAGCCGGTGAAGCTGTCGGTGAGGGCGTTGCCGTCGTCGGAGAGCTTCCAGAGACCTATGATCTCGGTGCGGCCGTTAGTCTTGCGGACGACCTTCCAGCTGTCGGGCGCTTCGACGGTGACGGACAGGGTGGTGCCGAAGAGAGCGGGCTGGTCAGTGCCGTCGGCGGTGACGGTCTCGACGTTGTCGCCGGAGAAGATGAGGTCGTATTTGTTGGGGCCGACGGCTTTGACCTTCATCTGATCGGTGAGCCTGCTGCGGGAGGGATTCAGCTTCCATTTTCCTGCGAACGGGTCGCTGGCCGCCCAAAGCGTGCCCGTGAGAAGAGAGATAGCCAGCAACAACTGGACAATGCGCTTTGCCATGGAGTTTTCCGGGATGAGTGTGCCCTTGTTTAGGGCCTGCACGAAGGTGGCCAACCGGGAGAGGTCTTGGGGGCGGCGGAGGGCGATTCCCGAAAGGTTGGCTATCTGTTGGTGGGGCGTGGGTTAGGCGGAATCGGCGTGGGATTGGGGATACCGACGCTGCGGGCAGCAATGGCCGGGCGAGCGGATGGTGGTGTTCGGATGCGGACGGTGGTGTTTTGAAATGGACGGCGGAGGTGCGGGGCATTCGGCACAAAGAACGGGCAAGCATTGCAGGAGTTTGGGAATTCTGCCGCCACTCCTCAATAACCCGGCTGCGAATTCGGAGTGCTGTCTCGAGCAGCGGTTTTGAAGGGAGGGGGATAGAATGCCCTATGGCCCGATTCAGCAGGTTCCACGTGCTCTACTCCGGCGCCCCGAGCCCCGGCAAGAAGTTCCGGCAAATTGTGGCTGGGCCGTCGGAAGATCGCACGTTCTATGAAGTTCGCATTTTCGAAGGCGACTCGGTTCAGATGGACCCAGACTTCAACGCAGTTGGAGGAGTTGAGTATTACTCCCACGACACAGTAGAAGCAGCCGACAAGGACGCCGATGCGGAGCGCGACCGGAGCCTTGCATCGGGTTGGGTCCTCTACGACGGAAAAACTCGCTAGGCGGCCCCTGCTCGCTCTCACGTGTCAATCAAGTCTGTATTCCGGTCAAATCTGTCTTGAGGAATTTATGTGATGGAAGGCAGCTCAGCTCTTCGCGCAGTTTGAAAATACAAGAGCCCCAGGTTATCAATCTGGGGCTCTTGCTTATGGGTATCCGGGACGCCGGACTCTGCCCGCGAAGCTGCTTAAATTTTAGCGGATTGTCGCTTAGTTGTGGCAGGCGCACCGGGAGTCTCGACGCATCTGCTCCGGGCTTTCTCTCTGTAACTGTAGGGCGCATTGCTGGGCGTCGAGCACCATCTTGCGGATGGTTGCACGCTCTTCGACGTCGAGGGCCCGTTCGATCTCCCCCCAATTCTTGCAAAAGTACAACGGTATTCATGATGGTCATCACCCTCGCAATCTCAGATTGTCATGAGCGCTTTCGGCACCGATGTGACGAAACGCACAGGGATTTGGCCGACTGTCTCAATCGAAGTGATAAAGCGCACACGGACTTGGCGGCAGCGGTACGATCGGATGAGATCGGCAGATGCGGGAAGCTCCGCTTCAGCTTTCGATGTAGTCCCAGAAAGAATCGGTCAGCTCGGCTCCCAGCTCGTTGGTCATGCGTCGGGCGGCGCGCTCCACTTCTTCCATCAGGCCGTGCAGGTAGTCGCGTGAGCGGGAGATGGCGACGACGCCGAGGGTTGCCGATTGCCAGGTGACCGCTTCATCGAGCTCGGCCACGGAGATGTTGAAGCCCTGGCGAAGCTGGTCCTTCATGGAGCGAACGACCTGCCGCCGGTCTTTGAGGGACTGGGCGTGTTCGATGCGAAGCTCGAGGGTGAGTTGGGCGACGGGCATGACGGTAGAGAATCGACTGGCTGCATTTTACGGCCGAGCCTGGATGAAGTGAAACGCGGGAGGCGGATCGCATCGCACCGATGATGGAGGGGCTGGGGGACGTCGTCTCTTATCGCAACAGCGCAAACGCGACGATGGTTTCGCCGGAGTCTCCGGTCTCGGCGACGAGTTGGGATTCCAGATCGTGTGGCACGGGCATCTCGCATGCGGCGATTTCGGTTTCGCTGGCGCCGATGAAGCAGAGTTCGCAGCACCCCAATGCGTTGCCCTCGCCCATGCGTATCGGAGGACCGAAGACTCGGCAGGTCATGGGCCGCCATTCATAGACATCGCAAAGACCTGTTACAGGATTGAGAGCGGGACAGGATGCGTCGTTGGCGAAATCTTCGAAGCGCGTTTGCTCTTCCTCCGATTTGCCGAGCAGCCCACTAGCCGAATCGCCTGGAAAATCGGGGCCGAATTCGGCGAGCCAGGATTGGGCGCGGGCTTCGATTGCCATTGCCGTTGAAGGATCCGCTGCATGCAATGCCTGCATGCTGGTGTGGAGGCGTTCGGCGTCGAGAGCGTTGATGGCGAAGGCGCCGTGGCAGCATTGGGTACATCCCGGCCGACAGGCGAGCCAATCTGCGGCGAGTTGCGTCGCGTCGGCCAGCGCAGCGTTCATAATCTGCACGAGTTGTGCGTCGCCGGCGGGCAGGTGCATGGGAGCTAGATTAGTGCATTGCCCAGAACGGTGTTTCGCGATACGCTGCCCGCGGAGGGATTCGATGTCTGAAACTTGCAGCACGATCATGCCCGCACTACGCTATCGCGATGCGCCGGCGGCTATCGACTGGCTGTGCCAGGTCTTGGGATTTGAAAGGCACGCCGTCTATCCCGGCCCAGACAATACCATTGGCCACGCCGAATTGACGCTGGGGGGAGGCATGATCATGCTGGGCTCGTATAAGGATGACGCGTACGGGCGCGGGTTCAAGTCTCCGGCAGAAGTGGGGGGATTTGAGACGCGCAGCGCGTACGTTATCGTAGCGGACGCCGATGCGGTGTACGCGAAGGCGAAGGCCGCGGGAGGGACGATCGTGCGCGAGATTCAGAATACGGGTTACGGCAGCCGCGAGTTCACAGTGAAGGATCTGGAAGGACATTCGTGGAGTGTGGGGACTTACAATCCGTGGGCCGCGCAAGGCTGAAGGTTGTTTCCGGACTGCTCTGCTGCTGGTCGGCTGCGCTATAGTCGTTGCGTAGCTTTCGGAGGGTCCCCGTTGAGGTCGAATCGCTTCGCTCTTCCCTTGCTCTTGCTGTCCTTGGTTTTTTCAACTGCTCATGCCCAGGAATCACGGCTGCTGGTTGCTCAGAAGGGCGACCGCAGTCTAGCCATCGTCGATCCCGCTGCCGGGAAGGTTCTTGGTTCGGTGGCGGAAGGAGGCGTGACCGGGCACGAAGTGATCGCCTCGCGCGACGGACGGACGGCCTATGTACCGATTTATGGCAATTCGGGTGTGGGCAAGCCGGGGACCGACGGCACGAAGATTGTGGCCATCGACATTGCTTCGCAGAAGGTGGTGGGCGAGGTCGATTTCGATCATGGTGTGCGGCCGCACTGTCCGCTCATTGGGCCGAAGGATGGCAAGCTTTATGTGACAACGGAGCTGGACAAGTCGATCACGATTATCGATCCGAAGACGCTGAAGATTGTGGGGTCGATTCCGACGGGGCAGCCGGAGAGCCACATGCTGGTGCTCTCTCATGATGGCCGGCGCGGATACACGGCCAACGTCGGGCCGGGGACGGTTTCCGTGCTGGACATTGCGGGGCGCAAAGTGCTGAAGGTGATTCCGGTTTCGGGGAACACGCAGCGGATTGCGATTTCGAACGACGATCGATGGGTGTTTACTGCCGACCAGACCAAGCCGCAGATCGCCGTGATCGATACGGCGACGGACAGCGTCGCCAAGTGGATCCCGATTGAGTCGGAGGGCTACGGCGGTGCGGTGACGCCGGATGGACGGTGGTTTCTGGTCGCGTTGCCCGATGTGAACAAGGTGGCCGTCATCGACATTAAGACCATGCAGGTGGCGCAGAACATTTCGGTGGGCGCGTATCCGCAGGAAGTGGTGGTGCGGCCGGACGGTAAGACTGCCTATGTCTCGTGCATGCACAGCGATCAGGTTGCGGAGATTGATCTGGCGAGCTGGAAGGTTACGCGGATGATTGCTACGGGCAAAGAGACCGATGGGTTGGCTTGGGCGGGGCAGTGAGGCGCGAAGATTGCGTTGATGTCGCGCTAGGCCGCCGATCCGGGCCAGGATGTTGGCGAGTTAACTTCCGTATCGGCCACAACACTCCCGCGATCCCGCCATCGCACCCGAATCTATCCGTCTACATTGAGATTCATCCTTGGTATCACGCGGAAAAACATCGCTGATGCCTATGTCGTGATGGGCGCGAACGATGGACGATGGAAAGTGCAGGCCGAGCAGCGGGAGCCCCTCCAGAGCCGCGCGGTTAAGACTGAGCAATACTGCACAGCTCATGACTTGAAAATCCACTAACTATGGTGTGCAGCGCCGAATAACGGAAGTTGCACCAAAACCAGGTCACTTCCGGATCGGCCCGCAATATGCTCTGAACCTAAAAAATGGAAGGAAACCCCGTCTGGAGCGCCACTTACAGCTGTGTTGAAGCGGTCGGATCTGAAGACGAG
>PLKY01000154.1 GCA_003140785.1 Acidobacteriaceae bacterium
ACTGGTGGAATATCTCTTCCGGTGCGCCTTTGGTGAGCAGGATTGATTTCCCTTCAGGAGTTCCCACCATCACGGACATCATGCGCCGCGTGAAATCGAAGGGGATCTCATCGAGCTTCTTATACTTTTCGATGAGCGCTTGTTGATGGAAATCCGAACTATTCAGAATCGCAGTGTCGAGCAGATTCTTGAGGCCGGTCTGGAAGTGACTGATGATGTAACCGTCCAGCAGCACCTCGTCGGTTTCTCGTCCGGCTACATTGCAGTGCCTCTGCAGGACGACACGATCCTCGGTCAGTGTGCCGGTCTTATCCGTGCACAGTACGTCCATCCCTCCAAAGTTCTGAATGGCATTGAGCCGCTTGACAATCACTTTCTTGCGACTCATTGCGATGGCGCCCTTGGAGAGGCACACGGAGACGATCATGGGCAGCATCTCGGGGGTCAGACCCACGGCCACGGCCATCGCGAAGAAGAATGCGCTCTTCCAATCGTGCTTGGTAAAGCCGTTGATCAGGAAAACTAGAGGCACCATGACTGCCATGAGCTGGATCATCAGCCATGTGAAGCGGCTCAGGCCGCGGTCGAAACTGGTCGGCGGCGCTTCCTCCGTGATCGAGCCAGCCATTGTGCCCAGATAAGTGTTTACTCCCGTGACCACCACGACCGCGGTTGCCGTGCCGCTTTCAACGCTCGTCCCCATGAAGCAAATGTTCTTCAGGTCGATCGGCGAATTGGAGGGCTTCGTGTCCGACTCGTGGAACTTCTCGACAGGATAGGACTCTCCCGTAAGCGTACCCTGGCTCACGAACAAGTCCTTCGCAGTGAGAACTCGCACATCGCCGGGGATCATGTCGCCGGCGTGCAGATTGATGATGTCCCCAGGGACCAGATCGCGCAGAGGCATCTCCAGCGCCTTGCCATCCCGCGAGACATTGGCGGTCACGTGGATCATGGCTTTGAGCTTCGCCGCGGCCGCATTCGCGCGGGCTTCCTGCACGAAGCGCAGCGTGGCGCTGAGGACCACCATGCATGCCATCACGGTCCCGGCGCGCGCGTCACCCGTTGCAAAGGAGATCGATGAGAGAGCTGCCAGCAGAATCACCAGCGGGTTGCGAAGAATAATCAAGAGGCGGATAAACCAGCCGCGCTGGCGTTCCTGCGCAACCTCGTTCGGGCCGGCGGTACGCGCTCTCGCTTCGGCCTCCGCTTGCGTCAGGCCCTCCGGAGTCGTGTGCAGCGACTGAAGCAGTGCATCGCCGTCCTTCCCCGCCGCATCGAGGACGGCAGAGGAAACACTGATTTTGTGGTTCTTGGCCTTTGCAACAATCGAAGACTTGTCCGGGAGCGCTGGAGTTTCCGCGGGGCCAACACCCGCCGGGCCGCTTTTCCCGGCGGATTCTTCTAGCGCAGAATTCGTATCGGGTGCTGTCATCGCTCTCTCGACCGCACTTCTACTCCGTTATCTCAAGTCTCTTCATGGTTGCGTTTAAGGTTAGTACTGGGCGTCCACATACCAACCATTTCGCTGCATGGATAGATAGTCGCGTATTCGCAAGAAGGAAGGGTCTTCGGGAACCAAGACAATTCGGCGATGGACTTCGGCTCACTAAGAGTATCCGGTCAAGGAGATACAAAGACTGTTCTATTCTGCTCGAACGCGAGCATAAAACGGCCCTTGCCACTGCAGCCAGGTGGTGCCAAGGGCCCGAGGCGGGTTCGTGGACTACCCGATCTTAATGGGATGGTCCGCCGCTTGATCTTCCAAGAGAGGAGGGAGATCGTGAAGTAGGCGGTTCACGGAGGATCCTTTATGGAAATGCGGGTGATCGGCATTGATCTGGGCAAGAGCGTTTTCCATCTGGTGGGGATGGATCAGCACGGGAAGGTAGTGTCCAGGAAGCGGCTTTCGCGTTCTCAGATGATGGTCTATACGGCGAAGATTCCACCCTGCTTAATCGGTATGGAAGCGTGCTGTGGCAGTCACTTTGTTGGTGCGGCTTTGACGGCGCAGGGACACGACGTCAAGCTCATGCCGGCACAGTTTGTGAAGCCATTCCTGAAGTCCAACAAGAACGACTATCTTGATGCTGAGGCTATCGCCGAAGCGGTGCAACGCCCGAACATGCGCTTTGTTCCGATCAAGACGGGCGATCAACTGGACCTTCAGGCTCTCCATCGGGTTCGAGACCGGCTTGTTTCTCGCCGAACCAGTGTGATCAACCAAATGCGTGCCTTTCTACTCGAGCGTGGGATCACTTTCCGGCAAGGGCGGGCTTACTTACGGAAACAGATCCCAGAACTGCTCGGAGATGCCGAGCAAAAACTGTCTTCGCGTATGCGACAGCTTGTCGATCGGCTTTGGCAGGAGTGGAAGGCGCTCGAAGAGCAGATCGAAGCACTGAGCGGAGAGATCGAAAGCATTGCCAGTCAGGACGCGGCGTGCCAGCGACTACTGGATGTTTCCGGTGTCGGGCCCCTTGTTGCAACCGCTCTGGTTGCCGCAATCGGCAACGGAGCTGCCTTTACCAAGGGGCGCGATTTCGCGGCATGGCTTGGGCTGGTGCCAAGACAACACTCTACTGGCGGTAAAGCGTGGCTGCTCGGGATCAGTAAACGCGGAAACGCGTATCTCCGGCGATTGTTCATTCATGGCGCGCGCTCTATCGTCATGAGTCTGAACCGAGACAGCCACGCAATGGGCAAGTGGATGAGCCAGTTGGAAGCCAGAACGCACCGCAACGTTCTGGTCGTAGCGGTAGCCAACAAGTTGGCCCGCATTGCATGGGCCGTATTGGCCAGAGGAGAGGCTTATCGTTCCACTCCTGTCTGTGCCACCAGTTAACACAGGCAGTGGAAAAGACGCCTGGAAAAGCACCAGGCTTGGAAATCGCTGCGGCGATTTCCACTTTACACACTGACACTGCGACGGCTGCTAACCGGATTTCTCACCACGGTCTGCTTGGGGCAATACGAGGATGGCGGAACAGTCAAACGGCTTGCCGGAAGCCTGTGGTACAAAACGGTTCTTGGAAACCGGGATTTTTATGAGGACCGGCAAGCGCGCAACTCATCATGGCTCGGAGCTTGGCTCCATTCAGAAGCCGCATACATTTGCGCAGACCATTTCCACCATCCCTCAAATTTCCCCTTGCAGTCACGCGGCGGACCATACATTTGCACCAGCGATTTGTCAGTGGCCCTCTCGATTCGTGCCGCCATAAGCGGCCAATCGGTGCCCATTTTCATTCAGGTGGTGCGAAGTTTTCTTATCTCAGCCCGGATCTTGAAGAGTCGCTTTGAGAGCCTGAGGAGACGATCGCGCGCAAGACCGTTTGGGAGACTACGGCGGAACATCTCCATGACGTGTTGAGCGGCGATTAAGGAGTCGATGAGACCATCGAGGCCTGCCCTTACGGGTGTGGCAGATGCTTTTGGTTGCGGAGCCAGATGCCTGGGTTTGCTGCGAGCCAGTTGGAACTCGCGCTCGAGATCGGTGAGGGCGACATCGACATAGCGCATGGTCATCGTCGGATCGACGTGGCCAAGTAACTTCATCAAGACGGGGAAGCTGACGCCGGAGCGAAGCATCTCGGTGGCGTAGGTGTG
>PLKY01000048.1 GCA_003140785.1 Acidobacteriaceae bacterium
GACATTGGCCGGTTAAGCCGACATTTCGTTACTGACCAGACCTCAACGAGTCACTCGGCGATTCTTCAACGTGACCCCAATGGCTCGGGTACCCGCACATAAAGCGGGTCTGTGCGATAAAACCACACCTTATCAAGGGACTGCGATTCATTTGGCAATGTGCGAGTCAACGTCCGCGCAATAGGTGGTTCGTAGCAGCAATCCAGAGCCTCTGCCAAAGTGAGCGATTGTGAACAGACCCACGCCGCCGGCAATGCTTTGAATTGTTGCGTGGGAGACACGAAATGGAAAGTTCTGGGTGTACCGCCGGTCACTCGCAGACCCAAACTTGAAATCCCACTTAACTCCATCAGCGTGGAGTTACGAAAAATCCACAGACTTACTGCAACTGCTTTTTTGAGGAGACCACGATGCAACGAACTGATTTAGAGTGTCTTTCACGCCAGCAATGGGATAGCGAGCAACCCCTCCGCGCCATTGCCCGCTGGTGCTCAGCGGTACTCGTGCTTGTCATCCTGGCCATACCGGCGCACGCACAATACCGAACATCCATTCAGGGCACTGTGGCCGATCCACAGGGCGCCGTCATTCCGGGCGCAACCCTAACGCTCACAAACAAGTCGACCAACGAGACGGTGGTAAGAACAAGCAATGGAGAGGGCATCTTCAACTTCAATGCCCTTCCCGCAGACCACTTTACCCTCGTTGTTGAGCGACAGGGGTTTCAGAAAAAAGTTCTCGACGATCTGCAGTTGATTCCCGAACAGCCGAACTCATTGACTGTCCAATTGGAAATTGGCGCTGCCACTCAGACGGTTACGGTAAATGCCTCCACAGTGCCAGCCATGGATACAGAAACCGCGGACAACGGGCGAGCCATTTCGGAAAATGAAATCCAGCATATGCCGACTTTCCAGCGCGACGTGACAAGTCTCATTCAGTTGGCTCCCGGTGTCCAGGCTGATGGAGCGCAGCAGGGCGGAGGCGGCGGTTTTGCGGCGCCCGGGACGCAGAGCGGCGCCAGCCACGGTGGCGGCGGCAACCTCGGACCTTCGAGCAGTATCTTTGCCACGGAAAATGGCGTGTCGGCGAACACCAATGGCCAGCAGTTTCAAAGCAACGGCTTCACCGTGGACGGCATAAGCACTGCGAGCGCAGTTTGGGGCGGATCGACCGTCGTTACGCCCAGTCAGGATTCGGTCGGCAACGTTAAAGTCGTCACCAATGCCTACGACGCTGAAAATGGCCGCTTCTCGGGTGCGATTACCGAAATCACATCGAAGAGCGGAACCAACGATATACACGGAAGCGTTTTCGCCCAGATCGTTCGCCCTGGGTTGAATGCGTACCAGCGTTGGAACGGCCCCCAGTCGGTCGTGTCCGGCACACCGATTGAGCGCGGTCTGCTCAGGGACTCTGACCGTTACAACCAGCTCGGCGGCAGCGTTGGCGGGCCGATTTGGAAAAACAAGGTCTTTGCCTTTTTCAACTACGAGGGACAAAGCCTGAGCACTTCTGCAACGGGCACTGGATGGTACTACAACGCTGCGGCGCTTGCACCGCTGGCTGCCTCCGGCAGCATTGCCTCAACCTATCTGAATTTCAAAGGGGCAGCCGTTCTCGGTACGCTGATCGCCTCTGCAAACTGCTCGACTGCCGGACTCACAGCAGGCGTAAACTGCAATAACGTCACGGGAGGGGGCTTGAACATCGGTTCGCCGCTCACCACCGGCCTGGGCAAGCAGGACCTCACCTATGTCAGCAACAGCACCCCCGGCGTCGGCAGCGGACTCTCGACCGTCGCCGATATCGCCGACTACAGCACCAGCAATCCAACCAGCCACGATTTCAAGCAGTACAACGGGCGTCTCGATGCCGACGTAACCGGTAAAGATCACGCCAGCTTCGCAATTTATTGGACCCCAGCCTCTACCTCAACCTACAACGGCGGACTGGGCTATGACCTCTTCAATCACTCGCAGATTAACGATGCCTTTTCGGTGATCTGGAATCATACCTTTTCGCCAACCTTCCTGAATGAAGCCCGCGCCAACGCCGCCGGGTGGCGTTACAACGAACTAGCGAGCAATTCTCAGGCCCCCTTTGGCTTGCCCCAGGATAATGTCCGCCAGATAGGGAGCATTAACATCGGCAACTTGGGCCCAGGTTACCCTGGCGATCTTAACCAATGGACATACGGCTACAAAGACGTTGCAACGAAGGTTCTGCGTACGCAAACGTGGAAGTTCGGCTTCGATCTGACCCGGCTTTACTATCTGAACGTGCCGATCAGTGAACCGAATTACACCTTCTTCAATCTCTGGGACTTCATGAACGACGCCCCCGAGGCGGAAGGCGGCAGTTTTCAAGCAACCACCGGCTTTCCCGGAGGCTATCGCAACGACAACCGCGAAAACATCCTCGGTATCTTCTTCCAAGATGACTGGAAGGTACGTCCTAACCTGACACTGAGCGCGGGACTGCGCTACTCCTACTTTGGACCGCTCACCGACAAGGACAACCACATGAGTGTGCTTTCTTTCGGCAGCGGCAGCGCTCTCCTGACGGGGATCGCGCTGCATACCGGTATTGGCGAATGGACAGCGCAGAAGTTGAACTTCGGGCCGCAGTTCGGCTTCAATTGGAGTCCGGAGTGGTTCAAGAACAAGCTGGTCGTTCGCGGCGGTTTCGGCCTGAACTATAACCAGGAGCAGATCGCAAACGCCAACAATGACGACGGCAACCCGCCCGGAACGAGCTCTATTCCAGGTTCCAGCTCAGGTCCCACGGAGATCAACCCCAATATCATTTATGCGGTATCGAGCAGCCCAACCAATTACTACGGTTACCCGGCAAACCCCAGCGCCATTACGACGTTCAACTCCGCCGGTCTGCCGACAAAGGCGGTAGGCGGAGTTGGCCTGAGCGCCATGCCCGGACACCTGCCCACCGAGTACACCGAACACTTCTCGCTCGACATTGAGTACGATCTCGGTCACTCGCTGATCGCGAATCTTGGCTACGAGGGCGGCCTCGGCCGCCATCTGCTGTACAACTTTAACGCCTACGCTCTGGGAGAGATTCAGGGCGTTGCGCTGAATCCTCTGGTCAACAGCGTTGGCACCTTTGGCAGCAGCGGCTCGTCGAATAACAACATGATGCTCGCCGGACTCAAGCACCAGTTCTCCCATACCTTCTCTGCCGAAGCACAGTTCACCTGGGCTCACAGCATGGATACTGATTCCGGCCCGTATTCTGAGGACGCCTATCTCTACCATCCCGCATACTCCTACGGCCG
Source organism: Acidobacteriaceae bacterium (assembly GCA_003140785.1). Classification (GTDB taxonomy): domain Bacteria; phylum Acidobacteriota; class Terriglobia; order Terriglobales; family Acidobacteriaceae; genus Telmatobacter. The sequence goes on from PLKY01000048.1 coordinate 3,299, forward strand.
GTCGGATTTTGACATCAACAAATCCTTCAAGCTCTTTGGCGTCTGGCAGCCGGTGATCTTTCACGGCGATCAAAACTGGATGGAGAAGGCTGTCGGTGGATGGTCGCTCAGCGGCATCATGACCCTTCATTCAGGCTTTGGGTGGACTCCTGTCTTTAGTAACGGGTCTAACTCGCTCTACTGCTATGGCTGCTATCAATACACGAACTTGCGTCCAAACTATCTTGGAGGAGCCGGCAAGAGCACCAGCAACGATGCCTTCAAGACGGGAAGCAACTTCCCCAATCCAGGCATGGTCAACACCGGCACGAGCAATGATCAATTCTCCGACAACTACTTCACCGTCGCCAATTACGACAGTGCCATCGCGACCAGTTTCGGAGAGGTGCCAACCGGCTTCATCCCTCCGCCGGGAATCGATCGCAACGTCTTTCCTGGCCCCGGATACAGGGATGTCGGCATCACTATCGCCAAATCCTTCGGTTTGCCCAATATGCGCGTCATGGGCGAAAACGCGAAGTTCGAAATCAAGGCCAACATGCTCAACGTCTTTAACCTGTTGAACATCAATCCCAGCGACATCTCTACCAACATCGCAAATTCGAACCTTGGTCAGGCGTCGGGGGCGCTCGGATCGAGAATCATCGATATACAAGCGCGCTTCAGCTTCTAGAGCCTGTTATTAACTTT
>PLKY01000181.1 GCA_003140785.1 Acidobacteriaceae bacterium
CACTCATCTTGGCACAGAGGGTGTTGCCGAGATAGAGAACGGCATGAAGCACCAGAATAAAGAGAGGTGGGTGAGCCAGATCAGTCGATGCCCTGTACGCTTCGAGCCAGGTGTGATGTCTGGCTGCACTGAAATGCTGGATTTCGTCAGGATTGAGATAGCAGGAAGCGGCGTATGCGATGCGTACGGCGAGAGCCGCAGCGATTGTCACCAGGGCCAGCCAATCAGAGTTGCCGACGACCCAAGCCTCGAGCCTGTTGGCACCCGACCGTGCAGGCGAATTGTTGTCCACGCGGGGGGCTTCGGTTGAGACTGAGGAATTCATCGTCAGGATGATCTCTGTTGGCGCTAGAACGATCAAGCCACTACTTCGGGGAGCGCCAGGATTTTGGTTGAGAAATCTAAGCTAGACTTTACTCTTGTACGCCAGTCTAATGCGGACAATCAACGGCATTTGGATCGCGCTGGGTAACGCCAGTCATAGCAGGAGCGCTTTTCGGCATCGGCAGGATGAAAAAGATGGCGTATGAACCAAAAGAACTGAGGGAATTCCGGATTTGTTGTGGGTCGGGGTAGTGGTGGTGAGCCCCACCTGGGGCCGAGCCGTCGAGCCGGCTCACGGCGCAGTTGCAGGCGTGGGCAATCGAGTCGCTGAAAGGTGACTAATCAAAAAGCGGGTGGCAGAACTGCTGAAGCTGAGTTGGGACCAGATTCACCTCCCCTGGAACGTGGAGTGGAGCGCGGGCTGCAGCGGCTCAAGACCGAGGTGATGGGCCGGATCGGAGTAGACGAGAAGGCACTTCAGGAGGGGCACGGCCACATGATGCCGGTCGACGATCTGGGACAGGGCCGGGTGCTGTACACGACGCAAGAGCGCAAGAACGGGTCTGGATGGGTTCTGGAAAACATTGACGCCGGAACAGATGGCGGGCATCGAGGCGTCGGATGGATATGTGGGACGCCCAGATTGCATCAGTGCGGGAGCACGTTCCGGAGGCGGAGGGGAAAGATCGTTTTCAACGAGTAACTGGCCTACAAGGCAATTGACAGCAATTATAAGGATTGCTACACCGGTACGGTCGAACACTTTGTAAGTCAGATGCCTATCTGCCACGCAGCTAGGCTACTTAGCAGCACCTCTTCTGATGCTGCCCCTTAGATTTGACCCTGAGATTTGACTCCCTACTGTACCACCGTACCGGAGAGGTTCGTGGGGGGCGGAATCGCAGCGGTGCTACCCACGAATGTCGTGATGCTTTGAGCAGGGAGTGTATAGGTGAAGGAGTTACCTGGTAGAGATATATTTGACAGCTGCGCAAGATTCTGACTCGCAGAGGTAATCGTCGGGGTCAATGTCGAGAATGTGGGAGCGTTCGTGATGTTGAACGTTTGCGATACCGCCGACCCGGTGTAGTTGGTGGCGATGATGACCAGATTTCCGCCGCTGGTATTCTGGTACGCCGAGACGCTTACTCCTGTCTGTGGTTGGCGTGTCGAGTCGATACGGTAGTAGCCGGGGCGCACGAACTTGCTGTACTGCGCCAGCACGTAACCGCGTTTGGCTACATTTCCATTGCCATCTGTTAGCCCTTCGTCATCCGACGGACTGGCGAAGTATAACCACCAATAGAGCCATGCGTTGGCATTGTCCCCAGCGATACGCTGATCTATTACTGCCGCCCAATCAAGACCGTTTACGATGCCGGGGTTATATCCAGACTGACAAAATGAAGGGATGTACGCAGGGTTGGATGATGTGGGACACGAGACTTCCGTCTGCCAGTACTTCTTACCAGAAGCCCAACCAGACGGATAAGGATTAGGAGTAACCGTATTCGTTCCCGATAACACTGCATTGTAATCCTGCCAAGCATAAATGCCGACGTAGTTGGAACATGATGAGTCCGTCCCGCACGGGCCACCAAAGGTGGGAACCGCATCATAGGCGATGCCTGTCTCTGGCATCGCGATCAACGTCGAAATCCCGTCTGAGGTAAAGGTTGGGCCAAGGTTATTCTTGATAAAACTGTCTATAGTACTCCCCGACATGTAGGCAAGATTGTTCCCGCAGTCATTTGGCTCGTTCTGGACACTCAACCCGTAAAGTGGTACACCTTGCGCGGAAAGGCTCTGGACGAAGTTCGCAAGCCATGTCGCGTAACCCGCATAGCCGCTTGAGGCAAGACCTGAGTTAGAAGAACAAGTGGTGCTGTCATTTGTCGTATATTGTGCGGGAGGTGTCCAGGGCGAAGCGAACACCCTACCCCCGTTTGCAACCACGGCCTGCATGTCGCCAAGATACGGACCAGCACAACTTATACCAACGCTCGTGCAGTCTACTGAGCAATAAGGACTACTTGCACCACTTGGCACACAGACCCGCAGAATGGAATAGCCAAGCTGTCCCGCACCGGTCCCGAAGAGAAGCGCCTGATTTGCCGAAGTGGTACTGCCTTGGCCACCGCCCTGACCTTGGAAGGCGTCTGATGCACCGAAGCCGTCGATCACCTGATGAACATTGGTCCAGTTCACCGTGGCTGTCGACTGCGCAAATCCGGAAATGGTCGCTTGAATCAAAACGGCTAGCCATAAAATCTGTCGCTTACGCATTGTGCTCATAAAGCCTCACTTCCGACTCCTGCAGTTGGAGAGAAAAACAGGTCCGCATTTGGTTCCATGAGGTTTTCAGCACATATCTCGGTGTGGCCGCCGAACCCGTCTATCATCTGGTCGGCTGTTCCTATGTTGATGGTCACGGTTTGAGTATGCCCGCTTAAAGCCAATGAAAGAAGCAACAAGAGAAATGATGCCCCTATAATCTGCAATGAATTCACTATTTCTCGCCTTCCCTCGATTATATCGAGAATATTTATTGGACTGCTGGGGCGCAGCTATTCACGCGAAGGGAGCGGGTTACTAAGATACCGAGTAAACTCTCTCGCGAATCTACTTATAGTGCCTCGCTTCTCAGACCGAAGATTTGCCTTGGCGTCGCGCGAAAATCTCTCATCCGCGACGCCACGACACTGTCCGATTCGGCTGCGCTGCTGCTCAAGGTATTGCTATGGTGGTCATGTTTGACGGAGCGCTTTTAATTCCTGCAACGTCGACGCTTTCAACGTAGTAATCGTAGGTAGTCCCACCCTGGACAGAGGTGTCCGTATAGTTCGTCTCCGGATCGATCGATGTATTTAACATTTGATATGCAGAACTGCCGCTCGTGGACCGAAACACGATGTAGCCGGTGATCGGGTCGTCTGTGCTTTCCGGCGCATCCCAGCTTAACGCCACTTCTTTCGGCGCGCCCGTGTTCGGCTGAAGACCGATCGCAAAGGTCTCGGAAGTCCCGCTACCACTAGCCGTCAGAAGTACAGACTGTTGAGCACTCACGGCGGTGGCGGTCGCCGTGAATCCGGCAGAAGCGTCGTTTGCGGGCACAGTGACCGTGCTGGGCAAGGCCACTGCGGCGTTATTACTGGAGAGGTTGACGACAAACCCGCCGGTGGGCGCTGCGGTGTTCAAGGTCAGACTGCAACTGTCGGTTCCAGCGCCAGAAAGGGCGTTTGAGTTGCAGGTGAGCGCACTAAGTCCAGGCGTGCCGGTTCCGCTGACGTTTGCGATTGCCGTGGGATCGGGCGCAAGGCTGCTTGTAACCATCAGAGGCTCAGTCGCACTTCCGGACGCCGTTGGAGTGAATTGCAGTTTGAGAGTCACACTCGCGTCGGCCGGAAGAGTCATTGGGAAAGTGGCTCCTCCCACGATCGAAAAGAGCCGACCGCTCGCGCCGATGTCTTCGATGTCGACTGCCGAGACACCACGATTCTGCAAGGTGATGCTAGCCGTGGCTGTTTGACCGACGGCGACACTCCCAAAGGCGATCGTGCTCGGTGTCGCAACTATAGTGTTCGTGCTCAGCTGCGAGATGCTGCCGCAACCGCACTCAATGATTCCTAAAAAAGAGAGCAGAATGAATATGTTGGTCCGGAGTGACGCCGGTCTTAGTTCGCTGGAAAAAACTCTACTCGTACCTTGTCGGCGGCTCATTGGCCGACCAACCTTTTTTATGCACATCAACTTCACCTCACTTCTGTGCTATGCACTGCATAAACGGCAGTGCTAATAAATCCTGAATGCAGACTTTGCGTTGGAACGGTTCTGTTTTGCCTCATTTCCAGGGCGGCTAAGACCCGCAATTGTGGGTTGTCCGTACCCGTCGCGAATGCGATTGGCGCGGAGAGAATTTGGCCCAAACAAGGGCTCGGGTGGGCTGACCACAAACGCATCAGGCCCGCAAATTGGGTGGGGAGTGTTTTGAATCTCTAAACAGACACTTGGAGAATTCTGTACAAATCGTATACGAAGATTCGTGGGAGAACGATTCGCAGTATGATTGCGCGTATTGGCCAGCGCAAGCGCTGGCGTTGGTTTATCAAAGAGCTGTTTCGGTCCACACTTTGAGCAAAGCTGTCATGTGTGGCGTGCGAATCGCTCGCTCTGGGTTTGTAGTTTCGCCCGAATTCCTGCAATTCCTATGCCAGAACGGATGAGCTGAACGCGATTCGCCTTAAGTAAATCGAATTGGGAGGTTTACCGAAGCGAACCGAAAGAAACGGCGTGGCAGGAGGGACCTGTTGATCGTGTAATTCTTTTACCGCTAGGTATTTTCTTCCGAGAGGTGGAAACGTTTCTGCTCTGTCTAAGCTTTGAATTCAGATCAGGGCTGCTAATCTTGCTGGCCCTGCAGTGGTATCGAATTGACGCTGGATTAACAGTACTCTGCTAATCCAGCGTCATTTTTTTGTTTCTAATTAGGTTTATGGAACAGCTACTGTTGCCGTATTCGACGGGGTACTTTCAGTCCCGGATGAATCTACCGTTGTAACGTAGTATTGATAGGTCGTGCCAGCCGTGACCGTCGAATCCGTAAAGGAAGCTGGCGAGTTTGCGGACGCATTCAAGCGTGCAAACGAGGCAGCGCTGCTCGCAGCCCGATAGATGTTGTAGCCGGCAATCGGTTCAGAACTCGATGGCGGGCTCCAACTCAGGTCGACTGCCAATGGCACGCCGGTGCCGCTCAGAGCGACCACGTCGGTGCTATTGGACGAAGCGTTGCTGGAGATGGTCAGGTTGCCTGTTGCCGCTCCTGTGGCCGTTGGCTCGAATTGCAGGCTCAGGGTCGCTGTTTGACCGGAGTTGAGGGTGAGCGGGAAAGTGGCGCCGGTCATGGTGAAGCCGGTTCCTGACAAGCTGACCGCACTCACGGTGACCGCAGCGGTACCGCTAGAGGTCAAGGTCACTGACTGCGTTGAAGGGGTGCCCACCGCAACGTTGCCGAAGGACACAGTGCTGGAATTGACAGTCAGGCCCGCGGCTGCCAGAATGCCGTTGCCGGTCATCTGGATGGTTGCCGATGGTGTGATCAGCGAGTTGCTCGTGATGACCAACTGTCCCGACGCGGAGCCTGCGGTCGATGGACCGAAGTGGACATTGAGGGTTGTTGTGCTGTTGGCGGCAATCGTGAACGGTAAAGCGCCGACGCCGTCGTAAGTAAACGAAGCGTTGCTCGCCGATATCTGCGAAATCACGACAGGATCGGAACTTGAGTTCACAAGAGAAATTTTGCTTGTGGCCGGACTACCGACCGTGACCGAGCCAAACGCGACACTATTGGGTGTGGCTGTGAAGCTTCCAGCGCTGGCAGTTCCGTTGGCCGTGCTCGTTGGCACAATTCCGCCGCAACCAGTAAGACCAATGCAGCCTCCAAGAACCATCAATCCTAATACGAGATATGAGAGCTGAACCTTGCCGAGTCTAGGGAAGGAATTGAATTGGCTGTTTCCGATTGCGAGCGGCGAATCTTGCTTTCTTTGATTGTCTCTGAAGCGTGGATGAAGATAAATCGGGAGCATATACATCACCTCAGCAAACCTCCTGAATTTCTGTTTTCGGGGCCCATCCCCAGGTTCGCGAACGAGGATTTCCTACCAATAGGGAACGGTGGTCATCCTCATGGGTCGTGATTTAGGTCACCAAGGCGCAATCATGAGGTTACTTAAGATGTATATCGACTAACTCTCGATAAATCTTTTGTTTATCGACGTTATTGTGCTGTATTACAGTGAGTTCGTGTAATGAATCTAGTGCAATCCGGCCCCAAATGGAAGACATTTGGGCGAAAGTAATCGCGAAGTTAGGTTACTAAAGTCGGAAAGTCAATGACACGAAGGCATCATTAGTAATGTATTCGGAAGATAACTTCTGGGGGATGTAGGCTTTAGGCAGCCCTGAGCCCTGGGGTGCCATCGCTGGCAGGTTCCGCTCCGCGTTACGCGTATGTCCCGAAAAACGAAGAGGACGGGCGGATCAAACGCTGTCCTGATTCGCAAAAAGCTGTCTCTTGTCTCTGGGGTTCCGGCGCGGTTCTCGGTTTAAGTTTGCCGAGTAAATGTGCGGCGCTGGATGGGGCCAACCGATTCGTTTTATCCCTTCGGAACATCCAGAGCGCCGGTCAGAGTTGCGACGCGTTCCACATGGTGGCTGCGGCACCAGGATTGGAGGCCGGTTGCGATGCGTTCGGTGGCACGCGGATCGGCATAGCTCGCCGTGCCGACCTGCACAGCCGTCGCTCCCGCGAGCAGGAATTCGACCGCGTCCTCGGGGGTAACAATACCGCCCATTCCAATTACGGGAATGCTGACAGCGCGTGCGGCTTCGTAGACCATGCGTAGAGCGATCGGTTTGATCCCCGGCCCGGAGAGACCGCCGGTTACATTGCTCAGCCGAGGCTTTCGGGTCTCCACATCGATCGACATCGCGAGGAAGGTATTCACCAGGCTCACCGCATCGGCTCCTGCGTCCGCAGCCACCTTGGCCATTTTTGCGATGGATGTGACATTCGGGGAGAGCTTCACGATGAGCGGCCGCTTGGCGACTGCCTTCGCCAGCTTTACCAGGTATTCGAGAGAGCTCGGATCGGCTCCGAATGTCATTCCTCCAGCGTGCACATTGGGGCAGGACACGTTCAACTCATAAGCCGCGATGCCCCCGACGTGGTTGAGCTGCTCAATCACCTTGATGTATTCGTGAACTGTATATCCGAAGACATTCACGATGCAGCGGCACTTCGGATACCGCTGCAGAGGCGGAAGTTTCTTCGCGATGAACTCTTCTACACCGACATTTTGCAATCCGATTGCGTTGAGCATGCCGGCAGCCGTTTGAATGATGCGCGGCGCGGGATGTCCAGCCATCGGCAGCAGCGAGATGCCTTTGGTCGCAAAACCGCCAATACGCTCGAGAGAGACGATTTCCTCGAATTCAATGCCGTAGCCGAATGTGCCGCTGGCAGCGATGATCGGGTTGACCAGCTCAATGCCGGCCAACTGCACTGTCATGTCGGGTTTCACACGCCGCTATCTCTCTGAGCCATGGCATTTTCTGTGGCTGCTTGGGTGGTTTCCATTGCGATGAGGCGAAACACTCTTCTCATGATACTCGTCGGCAATGGAGGCAATGAGTGGGTGTAAAGGGCATGCCTTTTGCACATGGCACAGCACTGAAACGCGAAGGCGGCCTCCATGGAGACCGCCTTTTTTGTTTTGCCCAAAACGGACCTACGCGGTTACCGCTTCGCTCGCAGTCACGCTGACGGGCGTCAGCCACCCGAAACGGTCATGCTTTAAGCCGTTGGCGATAGCGAAGAACTCATCGGCGATTTTCTGCGTAATCTCGCCCGGCTTCCCGTCGCCGATCACAATGCGATCGATGGATCGGATGGGAGAAACTTCCGCAGCGGTTCCCGTGAAGAAAACTTCGTCGGCAATATAAAGCAGCTCACGTGGAATCGCTTGCTCCGTCACCGTATAGCCCAAGTGCCGCGCAATCGTCAGCACGCTGTCGCGCGTGATGCCCGACAGGGCCGAGTTCGCCAGTGGAGGCGTGTACAGCACGCCATTGCGCACCACGAACACATTCTCGCCGGAGCCCTCGCTCACGAGGCCGTTGACGTCCAGCGCGATGCCTTCTGCGTAGCCGTTGACGTCGGCTTCCATGCGAATCAATTGCGAGTTCATGTAATTTGCGCCGGCCTTCGCCAAGGCGGGCATAGTGTTCGGCGCCAGACGATTCCAGCTCGAGATGCAGACGTCCGCGCCTCCGTTTCCGGGCATGTACTTGCCCCACGGAAAATTCGCGATGTAGACCTCGATGGGCGAACCCTTGGGGCTTACGCCGATCTCGCCGTAGCCGCGGAGAGCAATCGGCCGGATGTAGCAAGGCGCAACTCCATTGGCTTCAATCACATCCACCACGGCGGCGCAAAGCTCATCGAGGCTGAAGGGTAGGTCCATCCGGTAAATCTTGGCCGAATCCAAAAGCCGCTGCATGTGCTCCGGCAGGCGAAACACCGCCGAGCCCTGCGGCTGCGCGTAGCACCGGATCCCCTCAAATACGCTTGAGCCATAGTGGACAACGTGGCTCATTACGTGAATATTGGCGTGCTCCCAGGGAATGAGGTTCCCGTTATGCCAGATTTTGGATGTTGTTTGGATGGGCATTGGGGTGTAAAGGCTCCTTCGTTCGCTTGCGCGAATATCTCACAGCCTACCGCGATCAGGGTGTGAATGTCACGGGATGGAACCTCGTGGGTCACCGCTGTAACAGTACTTTGACGTTTGCGGCATCCAATCTGTGAAATATGTCGGCAAAGGCGGAGTTGAGGAGAAGAAATGAAGGGATTGCAAGGAAAAGTGGCCATCGTCACCGGCGCCAGTTCCGGTATAGGACAGGGAATTGCGAAGCGGTTGGGCTCGGGAGGCGCCAAAATCATCGTGGACTACGTCGGGAAGCCGGAAGGCGCCGAAGAAACTGTGCGCGCCATCAAGGACGCGGGCGGCGACGCCGAAATCGTCGAGGCGGATGTGACCAGCACGGATGCGGTGCACGGATTGGTCAACGCCGCGTGGTCCGTCTTCGGGTCCGCAGACATTCTTGTAAATAATGCCGGAATGGAGAAGGAGTCGGCCTTCTGGGACACAACGGAAGCCGACTACGACAAAGTCATGGCTGTGAACCTGCGTGGGCCCTTCTTCCTTGCGCAGGCATTTGTGCGCCGCTTGCGTGACGCGAAGAAGCCGGGTCAGATCATCAATATCAGTTCTGTCCACGAAGACATGGCGTTTCCAGGATTCGCGACATATTGCGCAAGCAAAGGCGGCCTCCGCATGCTTATGCGTGACCTGGCCGTCGAGCTTGGCCCCCTCGGCATCACGGTCAACAATGTCGCGCCCGGTGCCATTGCCACGCCAATTAACAAATCGCTGCTTGAGAACGAGGCCGAACTCGACGCACTGGTCGCCAATATCCCGCTCGGCCGCATGGGTACGCCGGAGGACGTCGCGGGACTTGTGGCATTTCTGGCTTCCGACGATGGCGCCTACATTACGGGTTCAACCTTCGTCGTCGATGGAGGCCTCATGCGAAACTATCGTGAGCAGTAGAGCGAGCAGCTAAACACAATATGGCCTCAAAGATTGAAGACTACGCCCTGATCGGCGATTGCGAGACTGCTGCGCTGGTCGACCGCAATGGTTCTATCGACTGGCTCTGTTGGCCCGATTTTTCTTCCGACGCATGTTTCGCTGCACTGCTTGGCACGGAGGAAAACGGCTACTGGAAGATTGCGCCTGCCGAGAGGGAATTCCGCGCCACGCGCCGCTACCGCGACCACACGTTGATTCTCGAAACCACGTTTGAAACCGCCGAGGGAGCCGTCCGGTTGATTGACTTCATGCCCGCGCGCGGAACTCACTCCGATGTGTTTCGCATCGTGCAAGGCATTCGCGGAAAAGTGGCGATGCGGATGGATTTGTCCCTGCGTTTCGATTTCGGGCGCACGATTCCGTGGGTCACGCACATTCCCGAGGGCCTGCGCGCGGTGGCAGGTCCGAACCTCGCCGTTCTGTATGCCTCGGTACCGGTTCACGGAGAGAACCTGACCTCGGTGGCCGAATTTGTCGTCAGCCGAGGCGAGTGCGTCTCCTTTTCGCTTACCTATGGACTGTCCTATGAAAAGGAGCCGCGGAAGATCGATCCCGAAAAAGCGTTGAAGGTTGCCGAACAGTTCTGGCGCCGCTGGTCCGGCCAACTGAAGCACAAGGGCCAGTATCGCGACGCCATCGAGCGATCGTTAATCACGCTCAAGGCCCTGACATTTCGGCCCACCGGCGGGGTTGTTGCCGCCGCCACCACTTCGTTGCCTGAAGCCATTGGTGGCGTGCGCAATTGGGATTATCGCTTTTGCTGGCTGCGCGACACGACCTTCACGTTGCTCGCGCTTGCCAACGGGGGTTACTTCGACGAGGCCCTGGCCTGGCAGGATTGGCTGTTGCGCGCTTTGGCCGGAAGCCCCGACCAGGTGCAGATCATGTACGGCATCAAAGGCGAGCGGCAGCTTGTGGAATGGGAGGTCGGATGGCTCCAGGGTTATGAAGGCTCGCGGCCGGTGCGGATCGGGAATGCTGCGTCGCTCCAATTGCAACTCGATATCTACGGAGAGATGCTCGACTGCTTCTTCCATTCGCAGCACAGTTTCGACCGCCACTGCGAAGACGATTTCCGCGTCCTGGTTCTGCTCCTCGAACATCTCGAGCAGATCTGGCATTTGCCAGACCAAGGTATCTGGGAGGTACGCGGGGACCCACAACATTTCACTTATTCGAAGATGATGGCCTGGGTGGCCTTCGATCGCGCCGTACTGGTGGCGGAGCAGCTCCAGTGCGAAGCGCCTGTCGAGAAATGGAAGTCGCTGCGCGACACGATTCATGCCGAGATTTGCGATCGCGCGTTCAGTCCGGAAAAGAACAGCTTCGTGCAGGCTTATGGATCGGACCAGCTCGATGCCGCACTGCTGTTGATGCCTCTCGTCGGTTTCCTGCCCCCCACAGACCCGCGCGTCGTCGGTACGGTCGAGGCCATTGAACGAGAGCTCATGCACGGTGGCTTGGTCATGCGCTACAACACCGCAAAAGTAGACGACGGACTCCCGCCCGGCGAGGGTGTCTTTCTTGCATGCAGCTTCTGGATGGTGAGCAGCCTCAAGGCTATCGGCCGCATCGATGATGCACGCGCGCTCTTCGAGCGCTTGCTTGCTCTGCGCAACGACCTTGGCTTGCTCTCGGAGCAATACGATCCGGAACGCAAACGCCTCGTTGGCAACTTCCCCCAGGCTTTCTCGCATATTGCGCTGGTGAATGCAGCTTTCGATCTCGACGACGGTGCCGGAGTGCGTTCTCGCGTCCACCGCCATGCCAGCAAGCGCTCCGGCCTAGCGCGTTGACCGCGCCCCCTAGCTGCTCGCGCCGAGAACCTCGTGCGCCAACGGTTGAGCCTGTGCTGGCTCGGCACTGAATGTGGCCGGTCCGGTTCCCGACTGCGATTCCTGACATTGTTTGCGATGAATCCTGGCCGCGAAATACCGAAGGATCAACGGAGGAATACCCAGCGCGCCAAACATGACGATAAAGGCGAACACGTTCGCAACGGGGTCTGTTTGGTTGCCCCGGTTATTCGCAGGTTGCTTTCCCGTGCTCAAGGCATGCGCGTTGCTCGAATTGGTGCCGGCGACTCCCGATCCCTGCGCATCCGCGGTCACCGCCGCCGTCTGTTCGGAGAATACACCGGATGCAGCAGCCATGATAAAGAGAAACAGATATGCGAAAAACGCCACATGCAGCGTTCCGGCCAGCCATCCCTGCGGCTTATAAAGCAAAAAAGCCGAGCGCATTTTTGAAGTAATCGTAGTGAAGCTTCGCTTCGTTCTCGTCTGCAGCAAGGTCAATTCGCGCACCGCCACATCCATCTCGGCCATCAGCGCCGCTTGCGGTGTGATCGCCGGAGCCCGTCCATTGGGCGGAAGTTGAGGCAGTTCGGCAATCATCTTGGCCAGCGACGCGATCCGATCTGCGAGGGCGGCGCTCTGACGCTTGGTCGAGTGATCCTGTCCCCATTTGGCTATGGCTGTCACCGCCGCCGGAATCAGTGTTGCCAAGGCCGGCAAAACAACCTTGGCGGCGTCCGCGTACATCCGCTGGGTCCACGTTTCGGCCAGGATCATTTTGCATCTCCATCCCGACGATTTTTCCTGTGCGCCCGCTATACAGAATCGATGTATCACGAAACTGCAGAGTTAGAGTCGACGCGACTAGCGGAGAGTGGGGATCCCACAAAACTCGAACTACACAGTGACGCTGGTTTCGCTCTAAGCCTGGCAAGTATGGCAGATTGAAAAACCAGTGGCAAGATGAAAGATCACCTGACGCTATCGAGTTCGACCGCGACAGCTGGCCGCCGGCATTTGGCGCGCTCGATCCGTCGCCTCCATCTGCTACCGTGCAAGCGTGCCCACCACAAGCAAACGCCGCCTCCTGCCCGGACTTACTGTGTCGGATGGGTTCATGCGTCACCCATTTGACGCGGCCAACGGCGTGCATACCAGCGGCCTTGTTGCCGGTCGCCATCTCAAGAGCGGCCACCGTCACGACCGCCACGCCACTGCTTACTACGGCGTCGCTCCCTCTGTCTTTCGCGCTCTTGTCAATCGATGGCGGCGAACAAAACTAGTCGCGCCTGTTCGTGAATTCACCTTCATCGACATCGGGGCGGGGATGGGACGCGCCGTCCTGCTCGCCGCCGAAATGCAGTTTCATCGAGTGGTGGGCGTGGAACTGCATCCGACTCTGGCCGGCATCGCTCGCCGTAATCTGCAGCGTTGGCGAGCGATCGACCGGGTCCATGCCCCGACGCGGATCCATTGCTGCGACGCGGTCGAGTTTCCGTTCCCCGAAGGCCCCTGCTTGCTCTTCCTATTCAACCCTTNNCTTTTGGCAAAGCTGTCATGCGCCGCTTGCTCCAGCGCATCGCCTGGGACTTCGCGGACCGCCCCGGCCAACTCGATCTCCTCTACGCCAACAACGAGCAGGAAGCCGAGATCGGACGCCACCGTGGTTTTCGGCGTCTCTTCCAAGGCCAGATTGCCCGCTCCCGTGCCGACGCTATCGCCGACCACGCCATACTCGCCAATCAACCCGACGGCGAGTATGCCTCCTCGAATTACGAGGACTGCTCCATCTGGCGTTGGACGGGCTGAACACAGGCCGGAACGGGATTTCCAGAGGATTCCCATTCTGCTGCCGGAGGTTCCCTTCGCAAAGAATTTCTTCCCAAAGGATTGACGGCTTCGCTCCGCAGGAAGAGAGTATCTTGTTGTCTTGCTGGAACTGCGCAGGGCAGTGTCGGAGTACGACTTTGAAAGCGCCGCATTTGATCCTTGGAATTGGTGAGTTGTTGTGGGACATGTTGCCGGAGGGTCCTCAGTTGGGCGGAGCTCCGGCGAATTTTACAGTGCTGGCTGGGCGGCTCGGCGACCGCGCCGCCATTTTGAGCCGGATTGGGCGCGACGACCTAGGCCGGAACGCGGTCAGCATTTTGGACCCGCTGCCCGTCGATACGAGCCACCTGCAAGTCGATCCAGCACACGAAACAGGCCGCGTGACGGTAACGCTGAAAGACGGCCAGCCCGAATACCTGATTCACCAACCGGCCGCATGGGATTTTCTTGAGCTGTCGGATGAATGGCTTCAGATGGCCGAAAGAGCAGACGCCATCTGTTTCGGATCGCTCGCGCAGCGCAGCCTGGAGTCGCGTCAGACCATTCAGACGCTGGCCGCGCAGACCTCTTCAGCGTGCATTCGCGTTTACGACGTGAACCTGCGCGCACCGTTTTATTCCGGTGAGATTGTGCAGGAGTCGCTGGAGCTGGCCACTGTCGTCAAGATGAACGACGCCGAGGTTCCGCTGGTTCTGGCTCTGCTGGGTCTCCAGCCTGTTGAAGAGCCAGGTGCACCGAAGTTGCGCATTGGTGCGGAGCAGCTGCTCGCGGAGTTTCCCACGCTGCAGATGATTGCCATTACCTGCGGTCCCAAGGGCAGTCTGCTGGTGACGCGCGACGAGTGGCATCACCATCCGGGAATTCCCGTGAAAGTTGCCGACACCATCGGAGCAGGCGACGCGTTCACGGCGGCCATGACCCACTATCTACTTCGAGGCGCCGATCTCCTCACGCTCAATGAGGCGGGAAATCGTTGGGGGGCATGGGTGGCTTCGCATTCCGGCGCCATGCCGGTACTGTCTGAAGCGGTACATGCCGGCCTGACCGCAACCATTGAAAACAACGCATTGTGACGAATCTGTTTGGGCATGCGTACAACTGCTGCATCGCCGGTCCACGCGAGTCTGAGAAACTGTGGGTGAGTGAAGGGTGACTGGATGGCACGTCCTCGAAGGGCCACAGGCAAGCTGACAGCACCGCCAAAAAACGAATCCGGTGATTCCGAATCCGGACAGCCTGTCGCGAAGCATCGCCGGATCTTCGATCACTTGTTCGCGGGCATCCAGTCGGGAGAGCTGCGAGCGGGCGACCGTCTGCCTAGCGAGGCGGAATTGGGCAGGCTTTTCGGCGTCTCTCGGATTACCGTCGCCAAGGCGGTACTTGACTTGCAGAGGATGGGTCTGGTCTCGCGCAGGCCAGGAGCAGGGACACACGTGCTGGGCCAGCATCAGACCGCGGGCCGCGCATTTGGCCTGCTAATCCCGGAGCTAGGCCTCACGGAGATTTTTGAACCTATCTGCCATGGCATGATGCGCACTTCATTCGCACGCCCCGAAGCGTTGTTGTGGAGCAACGCCTCGACAACTGCACGCGACAGCGCGAAAGAGGCCGAACAACTCGTACAGTCCTATATCCAGCAAAAAGTGGCCGGCGTCTTTTTTGCGCCGTTGGAATTGACGCCGGAGAAAGATGCCGTGAACCGCCGCATCGCGCGCAGTCTCGAACGCGCGCAAATTCCGTTCGTGTTGTTGGACCGGTGCTACATGCCGTATCCCGAGCGATCGGCTCACGATTTGGTCGGGATCGACAATCGGCGCGCAGGATTCATCGCTGCTGCGCATCTGTTGGGCCTCGGCGTACGCAATCTCGCGTTTATCGGGGAGGAGCACGCCGCCAACACGGTGGATGCACGAATCACCGGATTCGATGAGGCTCTGCGTCAATTCGGTGCGGCACCAGACGGCAATCCCGTTTGGCGCGGGAGTCCGCAGGACGAGCCATTCGTCCGCAGGCTATTGGATGAACAGCTTCCGGAGGGCATTGTTTGTGCCAACGACCTGACCGCGGCTCGTTTGATGCAGACTCTGCTGGGATTGGGTAAGCGTATCCCGGAAGACGTGCGCATCGTGGGGATGGACGATGTAAAATACGCTAGCCTGTTGCCTGTGCCGCTCACCACGATTCATCAGGATTGTGCCGGGATCGGCACGCTGGCAATGGCCACGATGCTGGAACGTCTTGAGCACCCAGAGCTTCCGGTGCGGGATGTTCTTGCACCGATCCGGCTGGTGGTGCGGCGATCGTGTGGAGCTTACCTTGCATAGACGAGAGTCGATGCCTGACCGAAACGCACTTCTTCCCTGACACTTTGGGCGGCTGCTTTACAGTAAAGACACCGTGATCATTAACTTCGCCCGACGCGCGCATGACCACAACTGGGAGCT
>PLKY01000186.1 GCA_003140785.1 Acidobacteriaceae bacterium
CACAAGGCCAACATCATGAAGTTGTCGGACGGCCTGTTTCTGCGCTGCGCCCGCAAGGTGGCCGAAGGATTTCCTGAGATTTATTACGGCGAGCACATCATCGACAACACCTGCATGCAGTTGGTCATGAACCCGTACCAATACGACACGCTGCTGCTCGAAAATCTCTACGGCGACATCGTCAGCGATCTCTGCGCGGCCTTCGTCGGCGGACTCGGTCTCGTTCCCGGCGCAAACCTCGGCCACGAATGCGCCATCTTCGAAGCAGTCCACGGCTCCGCACCCGACATCGCCGGCAAAGACCTCGCGAATCCAACAGCGCTGCTGCAGTCGGCTGTTCTCATGCTTCGCTATCTCGACGAAGAAGCTGCCGCCGACAGAGTCCACAAGGCTCTCGATTCCGTCTACGCCGAGCGCAAGACCCTCACCCGCGACGTAGGCGGCACAGCAGGCACCAGCCAGTTCGCCGATGCAGTTCTAGCTGCAATGGGCTAGCAGGCGCAATCTTTCGCGAGGCGCAGCACGCTGACGACGCCGATCGTGTAACCCTTGTCCTTGTCCACAATCGGAGATGTGCTGATCTCTACCTTCAGTTCGTTCCGATTCCGGTCCAGCAGCACGGCCACGCCGTTGGAAGGCCGGTCGATCGCAATCCTGAAGTTCAGTTCGCTGTTGTCCGTCGAGTGATACGACAGCAACGGTAATCCCTTTTCAATCACCTTTCCCTTTAGCTCGGCAGACGTCCACCCCGACAAGACCTCGGCCGCCGGATTCAGATACCGCACGAATCCCAACGCATCCATAACAATCACCGCATCCGATACAGACTCCAGAACGCTCTCGAGCCACAAGCGCGATTGAAACGCCTCTTCATTGGCTCGCTCGGCTTCGGTCACATCGAACGAAACCATGCGCACTCCGCTTGGCTTTCCTTCTCCATCGCGTAAAAGGCTCCGATGTAATTCGTAGGTCCGGCACTCGCCCAATGCCGTGTACACCGATCGCCGGACCACTGGCGGCCCTGCCCCGACGCGCATAAGCAATTCGA
This sequence comes from Acidobacteriaceae bacterium, assembly GCA_003140785.1. Lineage (GTDB taxonomy): Bacteria > Acidobacteriota > Terriglobia > Terriglobales > Acidobacteriaceae > Telmatobacter. The sequence continues at coordinate 1,049 of PLKY01000186.1, forward strand.
AGGCCAGCCGGCTTGACGCCCGTTCGGTTTCCGGCATCAGATTCCAGACTTTTTGCCCAGCCAATTCGCCAAGAACGGGGTCGTGCATCTGCTGGGCCGCCGGATTTGCATAAATCACCACGCCCTCCGCATTCAGCTCCATGTAGGCGACCGGCAGTTCTTCAATTGCGGCACAATTTGCTTTGTGCCGCCCGCATCCTGGCTTCCGCGAAATGCATTTCAATAACTCGCTCACCACTGCACCACCCTGTGACCCGAAAGCCTGTTGATGTCGCTGGCCGATGTCAGCCGCTCGATCGGAATCAGTTCGAACCCCAATGGGATGCGCAGCATCACCACGCGGCCTCCTACGTTGATGGTGATGTCGCGGTTTTGTGAGGCGATCCGCTCCAGCTCAGCGGTCAAAATCTGCTCGTTCGGCCGATCGAGTACAACAGCCAAAAGCGTCGAGTCGCTCCAGTGAAAGATGGCGTCGTCTCTGCGCAGGGTGTGAGTCAAGTAGGCAGATACTGCCATGAGACAGTCCTGCATCGCCTCGATCCCGAACCGTTCGCAGATCATATCGAGGCAACCCAGTTGAAACAGCACAACAAATCCATGCCTGCCTTGCTCCATCACCCGCGCCAGATGCTCTACTGCGGCGCCGCCACCCCGCAATCCCGCCGCATTGTCGTTGGCCGTGGTGCGGTCGGCAACCTTTAGTGCAGCCGTCCGGGAGTTCCTTCTCTCATGCCCGCCGGGACGCAAAAACTCTTCCAGCGCGCTGCGCGCGCCCTCGATTTCCTCCGCAGTTACCATGCGTGCAATTCGCTGGTTGAGGGGAAGCACCACCGGGGACAAAGGATCGATGGCCAGATTCCCCAGCAGTTCCCGAAACATTGAAACCACCAGTGTGCGCCAGCCTGCCGCGCGCTCCCGCAGCTCGGATTCAGAACCGCCGCGATACTTCTCAAATTCCCTCAGCACGTCTCGGATGAGGGCCATCTTTTCATGTTCCGGCAGACGATCCGGAATCTGCAGTGAAAGCTTACCCACGTTGGCGCGAAACTCGTTGTAACTCTCGGTGTGGATCTCGGGCATATTCAACGCCGCCCCATCGATCAGTAATGTAAGGCACCGGTCGGCACTCGCGGACGCGCCCGCCAGGCCAATCGGATTCGCCTTTATCAGGTCAACCACTGGTCGCAAAATCATCCCCTGTACTCCCTCCTTTCTCAGGCGCTCCCTCCTCTCCCATCGGCAAGGGATCAATGTTCAACAGACATTTGAAAAATCTAACTCCAGCGCGCTCCTCGAATCGCGCCCTCATCCCGCCTTCCCGGGTTCCCGCTTCGGGGTGATGCTGCGATAAATCGCTAAGTCTAAAGCGGGACCCTTACACGGAGGTAATTAGCTGAGGAAGCAGGCGCTCCAATCCTCCTGTACACTGGAGAGTTCACGGCCATGCAAACCAAGCACCCCATCGGCATCCTCGGCACCACCGGAATGGTGGGCCAGCGCTTCATCCAGTTGCTCGAAAACCATCCCTGGTTCGAGATCGCGTGGCTGGCAGCAAGCGACCGCTCCAGCGGCAAAACCTACGGCGAAGCCTCGAAATGGAGGCTGGATACTCCGCTCCCCGAGCGCATCGCGCGGATGATTGTTTCACCGGCCGACCCGGACCGCGCCCCGAAGATCGTCTTTGCCGCGCTCGACGCCGCCATCGCTCGCGAACTGGAGCCGCTCTTCGCCAACGCCGGCTGCGCGGTCGTCTCGAACTCCAGCGCCTTCCGCATGGCGCCCAACGTGCCGCTCGTGATTCCTGAAGTGAACGCGGAGCACCTCCACCTGATCGAAGAGCAGCCCTCGCGCAAGGAAAGTGGCGGCTACATGGTGACGAATCCCAACTGCTCCGCGATCGGTCTCGTGCTGGCTCTCAAGCCCATTGAAGAGCGCTTTGGCCTGGAGCAGATTCTGGTCACGACAATGCAGGCGGTTTCCGGCGCAGGCTATCCCGGCGTGCCTTCGATGGACATCCTCGGCAACGTGGTGCCGTACATCGGCAACGAAGAAGAAAAGTTGGAAGCCGAGACGCTGAAACTCCTGGGCAGGTTGGAAGGTCACTCCGTAGTTCCGCTCCCTGCAAGGGTCAGCGCGCATTGCAACCGTGTCGCGGTCGAAGACGGGCACACCGAAAGCGTGTCGATCAAGCTGGGCAATAAGCTGGGTCGCCCCGCAACAAGAGAGGACCTATTGGCCGCGTGGGCCGAGTTCCGCCCCCTCGCCGGCCAGGATCTGCCAATGGCCCCCGAGCAGCCGATTGAATGGGCTCCGCAAAACGATCGTCCACAGCCGCGCCTCGATCGCAATCGCGGCAAAGGCATGGCTGTTACAGTCGGCCGCCTGCGTCCATGCAACGTGCTCGATTGGAAGTTCACCGTGCTTTCGCACAACACCATTCGCGGAGCTGCGGGCGCAGCCATTCTGAATGCGGAGCTGTTGGCGAGCCTCGGCAAACTGGAGCCCGTAACCGAGGCAGCAGCGCGCGCCTGACGCGGTACTTACACAATGGAATTTTCCACATGAGCATTGTTGTGATGAAATTCGGCGGCACGTCGGTCGAAGATCCGGCCGCCATTACGCGCACCGCGGGCATCGTGGCTGGCCGCCTCGCACTCGGCAAGCGGCCCGTTGTGGTGGTGAGCGCGCTTGCCAAGGTGACAGATCAGTTGCTGCGCGCTGCAACAGCCGCGGCCTCGGGCGACCGTACCGGCGCGCTCGCGATCAGTTCGCGTCTCCGCTGCCGCCATCGCGACACGGCCATGGCACTGGTGAAAGACTCTGCCGAGCTTGTCACCCTCATTGACCAGAAATTCGATTCGCTCGATGAGGTCCTGCGTGGACTCGCAGCGATTCTCGAGCTCACACCGCGCATCTCCGACCTCGTGTCCAGCTACGGCGAGCGCATTTCGAGCCGCATCGTCGCCGCTGCTTTCCGTGAGCGCGGCATGGACGCGGCGCACGTGGACGCACGTGACGTCATCGTCACCGATTCGCAATTCGGGAGGGCGATTCCGCAGGACAGCATCATTGAAAAGCGGGCTGCCGAAAATCTGCGCCCACTCATCGATCAGGGCAAGGTCCCGGTGATGGGTGGTTTCATTGCGTCCAATGAGGACGGCATTACGACTACGCTTGGCCGCGGCGGCTCCGACTTCACCGGCGCGCTTGTCGGGGGAGCCCTGGCTGCCAGCGCCATCGAAATCTGGACGGACGTCGACGGCATCATGACCTGCGATCCCCGCGTCTGCCCCGACGCGCTGCGCGTCAAGGTCATCAGCTTCGAAGAAGCAGCTGAGCTGGCCTACTTCGGCGCCAAGGTGCTGCATCCGGCGACCATTCTGCCGGCGGTCAAAAAGAACATCCCGGTGCTGGTACTCAACAGCAAAAATCCTTCGTGCGAGGGTACCCGCATCATCTCGCTTGCGCCGCACTGCAAGAGCCCATTCAAGTCCATCGCCGTGAAAAAGAAGCTGAGCATCATCGATGTGGTCGCCAGCCGCATGCTGATGACCCACGGCTACTTGAGCGAGATTTTTGCGATCTTCGACAAGCACCAATGCCCGGTCGACATGGTTTCGACTAGCGAAGTTTCTGTCTCGCTCACTGTCGACTCGAATGACAAACTGCCCTTGATCGCGGCCGACCTGGGCAAGCTGGCCGACGTGAAATACGAAGGGAAAAAAGCACTGATCTGCCTCGTCGGCGAAGACATCCGCGGGCAGAACGGCATGGCGGCGCAGGTTTTTGGAGCGATTCGTCACATCAACGTGCGCATGATTTCGCAGGGAGCAAGCGAAATCAACATGAGCTTCATGATTGAAGAAGAAGATGCCGACGAGGCCGTGCGGTCGCTGCACGCGGCGTTCTTTCAGAATCCCGACCCCTTGGTTTTTGACGTCGAAGCCCACAAGACGCAGCTGGTCGCGCCGAACTCCTAAAACGTTCACAGAAATGTCGCCGGGAAACGATAAGCTAGGAGCTGAAAAGCAGCATCCTGAGGGTAAGCATGCTCTTCCTCGTCCTTGGTAAAGGCAAGACAGGTTCGCTCGTAGCCGAAGTGGCGCGCGAGCGCGGCCACGGCGTGCGCGCCTACGACATCCACGAGAACCAACACGCCTCGGCACTGACGGCGCCCAATCTCGCCGGCGTCGATGTGGTGATCGACTTCACCTCGCCGGAAGCAGCGGCCGAAAACATCCGTGCCGTGCTGGCGCTGGGCTGCCGAATCGTCGTGGGCACCACGGGGTGGTACGGGCAGCTCGGCGAAATGAAGGCCATCGCCCAGCGGCGTGGCGGCGCGCTTCTTTACGGAACCAACTTCTCGATCGGCGTGCAAAAGCTGTTCCGGTTGACAGCGGAGCTCGCGAAGCTGGACGGCTACCGTTTCGCCATCAGCGAGACGCACCACACCTCGAAGGTCGACGCACCGTCAGGCACGGCGATCACGCTCAAACAAATCATCGAGGGAATCCGCCCAGGAATCGAGATACCGGTGGAATCGCACCGCGTCGGGGACGCCAACGGCGAGCACGTTGTGACCGCGACCAGCGAATATGACGTCCTGGAACTGCGGCACGATGCCTATTCGCGACGCGGCTTTGCGCTGGGAGCGGTCCGCGGGGCTGAATGGGTGCACGATAAATCCGGCACATGGGAATTCCGGGAAATCTTCGACCAGTTGTAGACCGCTGAGCTCAATCGCGGCGACTCCGTCCCAGTTCAAGTCACCATCAAGTTTCGCAATGCGGTGATCGCTGCCGAGCGCCGCTCTATGGCTTGAATTTCCGCCTCATTAAAGATTATTGAACTAATCCATTCAGCTCCTGGCGAGTTGCGTGCAATAACCTCGGCACGCGCTTCACTGAGGTGTATGCGGCCTCTGTTCCTGCTACACCCGCGCCAGCCGAGGTTAGAACGATGCGCAGTCATTTCCTGCTTGCCATCGCGGTTACGAGCTGTGTCTCTGTTTTCGGGCAGAACACGATCGGCGATCCCATAGACTCCGCGAATGCGCTTATCCAACAAGGACATTACGCAGAAGCCATCGCCACTCTCACGCCTATCGAAGAATTCAACTCCGTTGCCGATCGGGAACGCGGAAGAGCGGAGACACTGTCAGGTTTGGCAAATTCGGACATAGGACAATTGCGAAAGGCGGAGCAACTTTATGAGAAGGCGCTTGTCACCCTCGGTCGCGACAACCGGAAAAACTCGGATTACGCGAGCGCACTGAGTCTTCTCGGAAGGTTGAGGATCAATGCAGGGGACTCAGAGAGCGGAGAGCGCATGTTGCGCAAGGCAGCGCAAATTGATAATCAACTTCAGGATCACGCTGCTTTGGCCACAGTCTATCTGCACCTGGTTGCCGGGGCTATTGGACAAAAGCATTGGAAGGCCGCACGGAAATATCTGGGCTCGGCAAAGACACAGGCATTGCTGGCCGGGCCGAATGCTGAGCCGCTCTCAGCGGCCGTGGATGAAACGGCCGGCTGGCTCGATTCTGTCACTGGCCACAACGCAGAGGCAGAGTCTGCCTTCAAAGATGCTCTCGACGTTTACAGGATCCTCTATGGCACTCAGCATCAGTTGACGGGATGGGCGTATCTTCTGGTTGGCAGATCGAGTGCCGCGAATGGCGACGTAACAACCGCTCTCGCCAATATGCACACCGGATTGGCAATTATGAAAAGCACAATTGGAGCACGAAATCTCCTCTACCTTGAGGGCGAATTAGCATACGCAAAGGTTCTGGAACAAGCTGGCATGCACCCGGAAGCAGAGCAGGTGCATACAGAAGCCAGCCAGTCGCTTGCGAGCCTTTATCACCCGGAATGCCTGAACTGCACGGTGAGCGTCTGGGGCTTGCAAAACCCTTAAAGCTGCACCCCCGCGCCGGTCTCAGTCGCCCGGCCACCAGGTCCCCTCGCGGGAATGCCCGATGGCCAGCGCTTCGCTCCTGTGGTTCAAGATGACAACTTAAAGACAACTTGCACAGCCTTTCCGTGCTAGCATGGGTGCCACATCGGGTTCGGTTCGGATCTCTTCCCCGTCCTTGATCGGTCTCGACCCTAAGCATTCACGGCTCGCCACACACAAAAGGAGGCGCACATGGCCTCGATTCCAGCCCCCGCCGCAACAGCCTTCGTCTCAGCCCTGCTGCTTGCCGCCGCGCTACCCGCCCACACCAGCGATACAGCTTCCCCCGAAACGGGTGCTTCAAAGATTCGCATCGTGCGCCTGAGCGAGGTGAAAGGTGCGGTGAAAATGGATCGCGCCATTGGCCGCGGCTTCGAACCCGCAGTGGCAAACATGCCGATTGTGGAGAAGAGCCGTCTGCGAACGGACGAAGGCGTCGCTGAGGTCGAGTTTGAAGACAACAGCACCCTCCGGTTGGCTCCCGATTCGGTGGTCGAATTCCAGCAACTGGAGCGGTTGGCGACAGGGGCCACGGCCTCGTCGGTTCATCTACTGCGCGGAATGGCCTATGTGAGCTTGGTGAAGACACGCGGCAATGCATTCCAATTGCTGTTCGGCCAGCAGACCCTTGCCCTGGAGCCGGGCAGCCACATCCGTTTGGATCTGAACGAAGCGCAGGCAAACTTGGCGGTGCTGGATGGAACAGTGCGCGTGGATGGACCGGCGGGAGCCGAGGAGATAGCCAAGAAGAAAACGGTGACCTTCCATCTGGCCGATCAAAGCCAGCCCACCGTAGAAAAGGAGATCGCCTCTGCACCCTATGACGCGTGGGACCAGACGGCGACCGGATATCACGCGCGCACGGCTGCATACAGTGCGCTGAGCAGTTCTCCGTACACATACGGGCTGAACGACATGATGTATTACGGAAGCTTTATGGATGCGGGCGGGTGCGGCTCAATGTGGCGACCCTACTTCACGAGTGCAGCCTGGGATCCGTTTTCGAATGGTTCCTGGGCGTTTTATCAGGGCGCGGGCTACTCGTGGGTATCGCCGTATCCATGGGGATGGACGCCGTATCACTCTGGGAGCTGGTCGTTCTGTCCCGGCGCGGGCTGGGGATGGCAGCCCGGTGGTGGGTGGAATGGGTTGAGCAATGCCTCATCGCTGATGGCGAGCAATGGGCTGGTGCACTTGCAGCCCCCGCCGGGCCATGCACCACGGCCAGGTGAAACGACGCTGACGGCTGTGAATGTGAAGCCGCTGGTGCAGTCGCAAGTGGCATCGGCCGAGTCTTTCGTTTTTCGCAAAGATTCGGCGGGGCTCGGCATTCCGCGCGATCAGCTGGGGAAACTCGACAAGCTGTCGCGTCAGGCTGTGGAGCGAGGAACTGCAAGCACGCATATTTATCTCTCCGTTCCGGAAGCGATGAGCGCCGGGCGCGCGATGAACCCAGGCCTGGGCCAGGTCGCTGTACACAGAGGGTATGCGCCGTCTGCTTATTCCTTTGAGTCGGAGCCCGATGCACGCGGCGGCTCCGCCAATATTGGAAGAAGCTCAGGTGTGTCAGGCACCATGCCAAGCAGATCGGCTGGACCGGCGCCGTCGTCGGGACACTCAAAATAGGACGGCGGAATCCGGTGACGCGCTGCATGAGCATGCCCGGGGAACGAGCACGACATTGGACCCGGTTTCTCTTTTTGCTTCCGTTGGGCGAATTGCGATTTGAGTCAATCGATCAAAGGCATCTGTCTTTGGCGTGACCATGCGGATGCGAATTTGCTGCAACCGTCTGCGAATCGGCGATTGACGATTTCTTCTCCCAAAAACCACTCAATCGAATGTGCACAGCGCCCGGAACCGAGAAGTGCGTGGCTAGATCGAGAGCCCAACAGTGGCTTTATCCGCAAGCCGAAGTGTTTTTGGTTGGAAACAGCCAACTCCGCAAGCAGAAGAGGAATCCGCTTATGTATGACTAAGAAATGGGAAATGTCGGCATTGTTTCTCGGTGCCGCTCTACTGTGTGGATCGGTCGTCGGGTGGAGCGAGCAACCTACGCCAGCGCAGGACAACGGCCCGAAGCAGGATATGAAGGACGCAGGGCACGAGACCAAAGACGCTACGAAGGATGCAGCGCACGGCACAAAACAGGGAACGAAAAAGGCCTACCACTCGACCAAGAGAGGAACGAAGAAGGCCTGGCACAAGACGAAAGACACTTCGAAGGGCGCGGTGAATGGAGCCAAGGAGGGCGCAAAGCAGCCGGAATAGAGGCGCCGTCGAATACGGCATATGTCTGGGAGCGTGTCCGGGGCCCGATCTAGTGCTGGTCGAGAGTGAAGACGACCTTAATCGTGGTTTGTACCTCGACCGGCTGGTTGTTCAGCATGTAGGGGCGGTAGTGCCAGGTTTTCACTGCGTCGGCGGCAGGGGCACGCAAGACGGCCGGACCGCTGATTACGTGGAGTCCGGCAATTGTGCCCGTTTTGGTAATGCTCGCGCCTAGCAAGACGGTGCCGCTGACGTGGGCGGCTTTCGCGAACTCGGGATAGGCGGGCGCTGTTTTATGGAGCAGCATGCCTTCGGCCACGCCGGCCGAGATAGCGGAGACGCTGGGGACAACCTTCAACTTGATTTGTCCAGCGAATACCTGGCCGGGGATAACGTCGCCGGATTCAATGGCGCTGGGCATGAAGCCGGCTGGTGGTTCCTCCACGGGCGCGGGTTTCTTCATGTCACCTGAGATTCGTGACGGCGCGGAGAGCTGGGCGTTCATCATGTCGGACGAGACCGGTGTAGTTTGCGCGGGCGCATCCCCTGCTTGAAGTCCGGACGAAACCGAGCCGGCCGATGGCTTGGCCGTTAACCTTGACGTCGCCGGAGCAGTCGCTGCATCCGTGGCGGACCTTTCCGCTTGAGCTGAATCGGATTGCGCTTGCGAAGCGGCCGGGGCGCTCGGTCGGGACGACGGCATGAAGACGAGCATAAGCAGACCGATGATGACCAGGGGTACTCCTGCAAACAGGACCCATCGTACCCAGGGGCGGTGCGACTGAACGGTGTCGTCGGAATGGACCTGACGGAAGAGCGTCGGCGCGGGGACTGCGCTTTCGTCGGGGAGGGACGTGTGCGCGACAAGCTGCGGTCCGCTCTGAATCGCAACCGGTCCGGATTTCTTCTTTGGGGCCGGCTCCGCCGCTGTGGGCGAGCTCGAGCCGACGTCGGAGGACTTGGCGCCGGACGAATGCGCAGAGCGAATCCAAAGGCTGTCCCAGGCACTGAAGTCGTTCGAGGGGGATTGAAAGACGGGCGCTTCCTCGGGCTGGGATGGAGCTTTGGAGAGGAGCGGATCTTCGGGGCGAAGCTGCGGCTCCAATTCTGGCTGGCGAGACGCCGCGGATTGCGAAAACGGCTGAAGGTCTGGACGGCGAGGCGAGGCAGAATAATTGTAGGACGGGGCGCTGTATGGTTCCGATTCGGAGGCGGGCTGGGCGGTTTGCGCTTCGGGGGAGATTGGCGCGTTAACCGGCTCAGCAACGAGAAAGTCCGCGGGATTGATCGATTCCAGATCTTCCGGAAGGGCGACCGGAACCTCGGGCGCCTCAGCGGCCGCAGGCGCTTCGCTGCAATCTTCGGGAAGGGGCAGGAAGTCGCGTGCGCCGGCGCGCATGCACTCCCGCAAAAGCTCCGGATCGTTCCGCATCGAATAGACCATTACGATGGCAGTGTTGAAGGCGGCGATGGTTTCGACGATTTGGAGCGCGTAGCTCTGATCGCTGTCGACGTCGATCATGACAACGTCGAAATTTTCTTCCATCATTTGCGGGATATCGGCGAGGTTCGCCGGATAGTCGATGAATTCGCGGACGGTGCGGGCTTCAGAGCCAGTGAGCGCTTTGGCCATGACGCTTCGGTGCGCGGCATTTGGCCCAATGAGGGCGATGAGGGCAGTCTTGGGGCTAGCGAGTTCGAGGTTGGGATCCGGAAGGGTGGTCGACATTTCAGTTCTGCCGCTCATAGGTCCTTCATCCTTCTTGCCGGAACATGGGGATAACACACGTCAAGTCTTTGCCGCGCGCCGTGCGTTCCGGGGCCTTGGCCGCTCAGGCAGACGCGAAGACCGTGCGCATAGCGAGCGTTGGCGATACCGGTCAGCCCGGCAGTCAGATTCTGCGGAGATCTGTGGGAAAAAGTGACTGCAGCCTGCAATTCTGATTTTTAAAACGTTGCAGGGTGAAGCTTTATTTATTCAATGCACGTGAACGGACTGCGCGGTGACCGGACAAAGCAAGTGCTGGTGGATTCCCCTGTTAAGGAATGGTATACGCGGGGCGGCTCCTGGCGTAACTCCCCGTTTGATACACGGACATGCCTTTCGTCACGAAGCAAAGCAAGGCAGCGCTTGCAATTTGGAACGAGGTTTGCTTGCGCAGTGTCCCAATTCGGGAATTTGCCCTGCGCGATTATTCTGGGATTCATGACTCTTCGCACGGCTGTTCCTGCAGACATTCCCCGGATCGTTGCCATGGAGCGCACGCCGGGAGCGCGCCAGTTTGTGGGCCAATGGAGCGAGGAACGGCATCGGGCGACCCTCGCGGGGAGCGATGCGCGCTACCTCGTAGCTGAATCCTGGGTGAGCGAATCTGGAATAGGCGAATCCACAGTGAACGAAACCGAGCCGGAGACGCTGGAGGCTTACGTGATCCTGCGCGGGCTCTCGGAGGACAGCGGCGCAATCGAATTGAAGCGCATCGTGGTGGCCGCGCCCGAACGGGGGCTGGGACGCAAAATCCTGAGCGAAATAATTCGGATGGCGTTCGAAGAGTTCCATGCACACCGGCTCTTTCTCGATGTCTATGACGACAACGCCCGCGCGCGCCACCTCTACGAAAGCCTGGGTTTTGTGTACGAAGGAACAATGCGCGACGCGGCCCGGCGCGGAGAGACGTACTGCAATCTGCGCCTCATGTCGATGCTGGACGAAGAATATGAGAAAACAGGGAACAGGGAACAGGGCCTCGGCAAGGATCGGACATGAAGGACTCGATGGAGATTCGGAGTCGATGAGAGCCCTGTTTGCGCGCCATTGACTCTATTTCCACGTCCCGCGGGTATACACTCACCAGTGATGGAAACGACAGGGTGCGGCACGGCAATCGTCACGCCTTTCCGGGCGGACGGGGCCATCGACGAGCAGGCTCTGCGGGCGTTGGTGCGCTGGCAGATCGACGCGGGCATTGACTTTCTGGTGGCCTGCGGATCGACGGGCGAGGCGGCAACGCTGGACGAAGACGAATGGCTGGATACGATCCGCATCGTGGTGGATGCTGCGGCAAGGCGAGTGCCAGTGTGGGCCGGATGCACGCATAACTCCACGCGGACTTTGCTCCGTCAGGCAATGCTGCTCAGGAATGTAGAGGGCATCGATACGATCCTTTCGGCGAATCCCTACTACAACAAACCCAATCAGGAAGGCCAGTTTCAACATTTCCTGGCCTTGGCAAATGCCGTGTACCCGATCCCGGTGTGCCTCTACAATGTGCCTGGCCGGACGGCGGCCAACCTCGAACCGTTCACGGTGGTTCGGCTGGCGGAAGCCGCACAGAATATTCAGGCAATCAAGGAAGCCAGCGGGAACCTGATCCAGATTGCGAAGCTGATCCATCGGCTGCCGCGATCCTTCAAAGTCTTTTCCGGCGACGACAGCCTGGCGCTGGCCACGATCGGCGTCGGGGCGCACGGGCTCATCAGCGTGGCTTCGAATGAAGCTCCCGCCGAAGTGGGCGAGATGGTCCGCGCCGCGCTCCGCGATGACTGGGCCACGGCCCGCGCAATCGAAAGCAAATACGCAAATCTGTTCGAAGCCAATTTTTGGGATTCTAATCCGGGGCCGGTGAAAACCGTGCTCAGCCTGATGGGCAAATGCAACGCACACGTCCGCCTGCCTCTTGTCACACCCGATGGGGGTACACGCACGCGGCTCGAGCGAATCGCCGGGGATCTCGGCTTGCTGCAATGCGTTCCAGCCGGGCAATCGGAGTAGCCGCTCGGCGCCATCGCTATGGCAGCTGTAATGTGCAACGAATCTCGTCCCCGGAACTTTCAGCTGAACAGGTTGTCGCAAACTCGGGCGCGCCAAACCACGACGCCATGAGATCTAGGCGACTGCCAGTTCTTGCGACTCCGCGAACTCTTCGCGCCGATCCAGCACCGCACTCAGATTCATCAACGCTCTTGAAGAGCAAGCCGGGCACTCCCGGTTCGCATCGCTCACGCAATTGCAGTCCAGGCAAAGAACCGCATGGTCGAGCGGGATCGCCGATCTCTTNNTGGCCAAATTGCGAGTTAAGCTATGCGCGAGATTCTCTTTTTATAATTCGCAAGCTTCTGCGAGGCCAATTGTCGAAATGCGCGCCTCCGCCGCGTCATCGTGGTAGCGGACTAATACCGCTACAATCCAAACCGGAGGATTTCCATGCAATATCTTTTGACGCTCTACGTCGATGAATCGATGTGGCCGAAGATGACCAAGGAACAACAGGAACAAGGCGGCGCAGCGTACATGGCCTACACAGAGGCGCTCAAGGCCGCGGGC
>PLKY01000046.1 GCA_003140785.1 Acidobacteriaceae bacterium
ATTTTAGCCGGACACTACTGATAGAACATATGTTGAGATGAGTGGGGTTGGCTTAAAGCCCCCACAAATCATCTGCGAACCTGCGTTCTGCTACGGATATTTCAGAAGTCGTTGACGCTATTGTAGCTTTGCCGGAGTAGCGGTCGCCCCCAGCTGGTTGTACTTCAACGAGAGCGTCCCCATTTCGGAAGCTTTATACATATAGTATTCATAAAGATTGCGTGCCGAATCTACTGGCCTTGGGTACTTGGCCGCCACACCCACGATGTTCTGGCTCCGCCGAACCAACTCCTGCTTCTCCTCTGCGGCCTGTTTCATGTAGCTCGTCTGCTGCTCGCCATAGTAACTGGCGAGAGCCCGGTATTGATCCGGCGAATGGGCGTCGCGCACTAACTGTTTGACCTGAGCCTTCGTATAATGGGCGCTGGTCTCCGACGAAGTCGCTGCTTCCTGCGCGCTGCCTATTCCCACAAGCGCACAGGAAAGGATGGATGCTGCAAACAGGTTACTCTTCACGTTTGTTGTTCCTTCCATAGCCAAGTATGGAAGATCTTGCGTGAGTGCCGCATGAAGATAAACGAACAGTTTTCTAAAGATTCTAGAAATACAATTGTCTGAAAACACGCTATCCTATCTGCATTATTCGCGAATAAATCAAAACTAACCTGCTATTTTGGCCGCCGTGACTCGGCTTAAGTATCCTCCGGGATGCACAGCGCTCATTTCACCTACGGCTATACGATGAACATTAGGGTTCTTGTTGCGGTGTATCCATCCAAAGAAGAAACCTGTGACGCCCATCCATCCTGTCGTTAGTAGTAGGTCTCCCGCAGTGCGCGCGCCTCTTTGACCATGGAAAGGAATCTGCCAGCCAACTCACGAATGCGGTCCTCTTGGCGAAAGTGCAAAGCCTCCTTCGGCAGCATCTCTCCGCCAACGCCAATGGCCGTTGCTCCGGCGAGGATGAAGTCTGTCGCATTCGCCTGGTTCACGCCCCCTGTGGCAATCAGTGGTATTTGCGGAAGCGGCACCTTGAGTGCTCGCACATATTGAATTCCACCCACATGGCCTGTAGGGAAGATCTTCACGAAATCCGAACCAGCCTTCCAGGCGCCAATGATTTCCGTTGGTGTAAGAGCTCCCGGGAGCATCGCAACATCGGCTCTCCTGGCATATGTCACCACTTCCGGAACAAAGCCCGGACTCGTCAGAAATCTTGCACCCGCTTCCACACTCCGCTTCGCTAGTTCCTCATCCAGCACAGTGCCTGCGCCAACGGCCAACTTCGGGAAACGCTTCGCCAGGTCTTTAACTACTTCCAACGCTCCCGGCACGGTTAAGGTAATCTCGACAATCGGAATACCTGCCGCGTAAACCGTCTCCGCTGCGAAGAACGCGAGATCCTGCGATGCGACCCGCACGGATGGCAGGATGCCGATCTCCTTGATCAGAGCGCAAACTTCTTCTCGTTTCATTGATCCGACCTCTTCGCATTTACATGTGAATGAAAAAAACCGCGTCCGCGATTCAAAGAGGAGATGCCAGTCACTGGATCGCCTCGCGTCCCACGGCTAGATTTAACTGGCTGGTTGCTGTCATATAGGCGCCAACCAATTGCAAATATGCCAACTGCACAACGCGGTAGTCGCTTTGTGCGTTCAGAAAGTCCATCAAGGATGCTCCGCCATGTTCATAGGAAAAAGTTATGGTGTCGCGCACACGGGTTGCCTCGTCCTTGTATTTATCCCGGTAAGGCGTCAGTAGCGCAATGTTACTTCGCACTTGTTCGTATGCCGAGTCGACGTCGCTGAAGACCTGGGCACGCGTGGCTTCGCTAGCTTGCTGACTGCGGCCGATATCAATCTGGGTCCTCTGCTTCTCACCGTGGTTGTGATCGAAGACGCGCAGCGGAATACTGACACTGACGCCGAGTGTCTGGATTCCATTCGGATTGTTGTTTGATGAGTTATACGTGTACCATCCGCTGAAGGTGGGATCGGTCGAACCGTTCGACACCGCCAATTTGTGATTTGTCTGCGACTGCTGAATGGTCTCGAGCGCGGCCTGCAGGTCGGGCCGTGCATCGAGCGCAATTTGGCGGAAATCGTCGAGAGGCTTGAGCGCATCGGAAAAATCGAATTGACCTGACACATCGGATTGATCTACCGGCGTGCGGTCGTCGAGAAGTTGTAACAACTGAATCTTTGCCGTGCGCAGATTCACAATCGCTGTTTGGATTTCCACCTCATACTGCACTCGTAAAAGCTCGATACGGTCAAAATCGACCTGGGCAATATCTCCTGCCTTGTAGCGTTCGCGGCTGATCTCGATAATCTTTTCGTAGTATTCGAGATCTGCCTTTGCAAGTTCGAGGATCGCCTTCTCCTGCAAGGTATTCACAAATGCCGCGCGCAGGGTGAACTCTAAGTTGCGTTTCAGGTCCTCATGCTGAGATTCGGCGATGCGTGTGCCTTCTTTGGCGCTTTCAAGACGCAGTTCACGCTTATGTTCGCGCTCGTGGAGATAACTGAGAGTGGGCACGACATCAGTCCCCTTGAAAGGCACCCAGTTCCCATCGTGTGACACAATTTGCGTGCCGTCTGTCGAGAGGGTGAATTGCGGATTGGGCCGCAGGTAGGCCGTGATCTCCTCGGCTCGCATCTCATCGACGTTGAGAGCGTCGGCTTTGAGCGCGGGATTCGTGGATTCAAACCTGGACTTCACTTGGTCCCATGAAAGTGGCGTCTGAGCACCGGCGAGATCCGCGAGGGAAACAATGCACAAGACACAACCCTCGATGCTTCGTCCGAAGACAGCTACTTTATTAGCCTTCAAATGACGCCTCCGGTTCAGGCAGCTTATCCGTATCGCGCGCGATCCACACGTACAAGGTGGGGAGCAGCCCTCTGTGCCAAGATGAGTG
>PLKY01000294.1 GCA_003140785.1 Acidobacteriaceae bacterium
GGGGCGCAGGGGCCTTTTTCACGATAATTCTTGCCGTGGCGTGTGTGGCGGCGACGAATTGCTGGACGGTGCGTTTTATCTCGGAGCTCCCTTTGAAGTCCGGTGCGGCCGTGGCGGCCATTGCGGGCGCAACCGCGGCTTTAGCGCTCGCAGTGGCGAGTTTAGTGAGCGAACAACCCGCCTGGAACGGCCCTATCATAGGCCCGGAGATTGCCTGGACCACCGCCGTCGAATTACCGGCGCTGCTGCTGCTCTTTTGGCTGATGCGGCGCATGTCCGCGGTGCGCATGACGACACGCTTTGTGGTAGCGCCGCTCATCGTAAACGTGGTGGGATTCCTTGTCCTGCGGCCTTCTCTCCGTTTGCGTGCCGGCCTGGGTATTCTTCTCATCGCAGCGAGCGCAGGCTGGTTGCTGAGCGGGCGCGAAGAGGAAGCGGATGCTGGCCCCCTACCGCTCAATCTCAAGCGGAACTGAGGCCCACATAGGGGCCCCTCGATCTTGCTCAAACGTTTTATCGAAGAATATCCAGTTGGCGGCCATGCCGTCGATCGGCTACTATTGCCTGCGAATTTCGTCGTGGGTTAGTTCCCGCGCCCAGGAGTTTCTGCCGATGCGTTTTCGCTCCCTCAATCCACCTGCGAGCATTCTCTTCACGATTCTTGCTGTCCTGGTTCCGGCTGGTTCAATTGGTCGAGCGCAGAGTGCTGCCTCATCTGCGGTCCCCACGGATGCCCCTTACAAAAATGCAAGGTTGCCCGTAGACCAGAGGGCGGCAGATCTCTTGAAACGTATGACGCTGGAAGAAAAAGTGACGATGCTCTCCGGCTCGGGGTGGATGGAGTCGGCACCCATTGAGCGGCTCGGCATTCCGGCAATCAAAATGGCGGACGGTCCGATGGGTGTGCGCTCGTGGGCGGGCAGCTCGGCGATAACCAACTCGACCAGCAACCCGGTGAAAGTGGAGACCACATCGTTCCCCTCAGGCGTGGCGATGGCCGCCACCTGGGATACGGAACTTGTGCACCGCGAGGGGCAGGCGATTGCGCAGGAGGTGAAGGCGCTCGGGCGCGACATGATCTTGGGGCCAACCGTGAATATCAACCGCCAGCCACTGTGGGGACGAAACTTCGAGGGCTACGGGGAAGATCCCTATCTCGCTGCGCGGTTAGGCGTGGCCTACATCAAGGGCGTCCAGGGCGAGGGCGTGATCCCGTCGGTGAAGCACTTCGCCGCGAATAACGAGGAGTACGAGCGGCATCGCGTCAACGCAACGATCGACGAACGCACGCTGCACGAGATCTATCTGCCGGCCTTTAAGGCGGCTGTGCAGGAAGCGGATGTGTGGAACGTCATGTCGGCCTACAACAAGGTCAATGGCGTGCACTGCGGCGAAAGCGACTACCTGCTCGATCAGGTTCTCAAAAAGGAATTTGGCTTCAAGGGATTTGTGGTGTCGGATTGGGGCAGCACCTACTCAACCGCGCCAACGGTGAATGCGGGCATGGACCTGGAGATGCCGGGCGGTCCGCCGATGCAAAAGTGGATTGCGAGTCCGCGCACGATTGCATCCGGAAACGGCGATGGATGGCTGGTGCCCGAGAAAGTGCTGGCCGAAGTGAAGGCTGGCCACATCACCGAGGCCACAATCGACGACAACGTGGGTCGCATATTGCGCGTGATTTTCCTGAGCGGCCTCTTCGATCATCCGCACACTGCCGGCGGCGAAGTGGATACCCCGGAGCAACGCGCAGTGGCGTTGCAGGGAGCCACGGAAGGCATCGTGCTCTTGAAGAATGACGGCGGGCTGCTTCCGCTGGACGCGAAGAGGATTCATTCAATCGCGGTAATCGGGCCGAACGCAGCCGTGGCGCGCACGGGCGGAGGCGGAAGCTCGCTGGTGCGCCCAAAGTACGCCATCGCGCCGCTTGACGGGATCAAAGAGAAGGCTGGCGGAAAAATCCAGGTGACCTATGCGCTCGGCGTCGGTATGGAAGGTGAAGACGCCGCGCAAGACACACCCGAAGCGCGCGCCAAAGCACTGACAGAGGCAGCCGATGCCGCGTCAAAAGCCGACGTCGCAATCGTCGTCGTAGGCCGCTACAACAAACTCGAGTCCGAAGGCTTCGACGTGAAGACGATGGATCTGCCAGTCGGTCAGGATGAGCTGATCCAGGCCGTCGAAAAGGCGAATCCGCATACCGTGGTAGTGCTCAACACGGGCGACCCGGTCACGATGACCAAGTGGATCGACAAGACGCCTGCTCTGCTGGACATGTGGTACGGCGGGCAGGAAGGCGGACATGCGCTAGCGGCAATTCTGTTTGGCGATGCGAACCCATCGGGCAAACTCCCGGTGACGCTGCCGAAGCGCTACGAAGACAATCCAGCCGCCGCAAACTATCCGGGCAAAGACCTCGAGGTAAATTACGCCGAAGGCATCTATGTCGGCTATCGCTACTACGACACCAAGAAGGTTGAACCGCAGTTTCCGTTCGGCTTCGGACTGAGCTACACAAAGTTCGAGTACAGCGCTCTGGTGGTTGGGCCGGAACGAATCACAAGAGACGAAACGATCCATGTCGGACTCACGGTGCGCAATACCGGAAACCGCGCCGGTGCCGAGGTAGTTCAGCTCTATGTGCATGACGGGGATGCGAAGATCGACCGCCCCGTGCATGAATTGAAGGGCTTCAGCCGCGTGGAGTTGAAACCTGGCGAAGCAAAGACCGTGCGCTTCACTCTCGACCGCGCAGCACTTTCCTACTGGGACCCGGCGAAAAAGGCGTGGACCGCCGATCCTGGAAGATTCCAAATTGAAGTTGGGGCTTCTTCACGCGACATCCGGATGAGGCTGCCGATCGAGCTTGCGCAGTAATTCGCTCCGCTACCGCGGCGCCTCGTAAGGCTCAACCCGCAGCATATTCGACAAAATCCCCCGCTCCTCGGGACTGAACGCGTTCTGATAGCGAGCCGAGTTGAGCACCATTTCCCGCTGATCCGGAGGAACCGCGCTCAGATCGCGGAACGCACTTCCCATCATGGCTTGGCGATCCGCGGGCAGTGTCTTCCAGCGGCGCGCGGAATCCTGCACCTGCCCGCGTTCCTGGGGCGACAGGCGCTCGAGATTCTCGTTACGGGCAAGCCTCCGTTCACGCTGTGCCTCAGGCATCTGGTTTACGCGGTTCAGCTGCTGCACCAGCCTCTGCTGCTGGGCTGGCGGCAGACGATTGAAGCTCGGATCGTTACGCAGCATCCGTTCCTGATCCTGCGCNNCCCTGATAGGCCGAGTTGGGATACGCCGAACCAGGATAAGCCGACCCGGGAATTGCCGGCCGCACAGCCCCCGGCGCATAGCCTGGCATAGGCCGATAGCCACCACCCTGCGGTCCAGCCCCACGATACTGCGGATTGCCATAGCCCTGCGGCCCGGACTGCGATCTAGACTGCGGCTGGCCCTGCGGTCTACCCTGGCTGCGATTCGGCTGCATGCGCGGCGCCGAATAATGCGGCGCAGAACTGGCGCGTGGCGCGCTGGGGTGCTGGCCGCGCGCCCATGCCGAAGGCGGGCAAAGAAGCAGCGCAACGGCCAAAGTCAAAGCCGTCCTCTGCGCCCCTCTTACGACGCCCGCATTTGCTGCCCCCTTCATTGAATTCCCCCAAGCCCTTCTCAACGAATTAATTCAATCTTCGACCGGATAAACATCCAGCCGCTTTTGTCTTTCGAGCCCCGCTTTTGCTTTTCGATCTTAGTTCTCGTTGTTGTTATCAGTGCTCGAAATCGATTCAAGCTGATCAAGCAGCTGGGCGTTGTTGTCGAGCAACTGCAAATCGTGTACCACCGCAGCCTGTGGCGGAGCAGCCGGCTGTTCCCAGTTCGTCATGCCTAGATACGTTCCGCCGCCAAGCAGCAGAACCACCGTCAACGCCATGGCAGCCATGGGACGCGTATGCAGATGAGGTCCGTAGGTGAAGCGGGCCCTCAGTCTCTCAAACCAGCCGGCCGGCGCCGCCTGCCGCTCCTCATGCAGGCGCACCTTCAGGCGAGTCAAAAAGTAGGGACTCGGCTCCGGCGCTTCCCACGTATCGAGCAGCGCCATCGTCGCGCGCAGCTCCTCTAACTCGGCCGCACACGGCTCACATTCCGCAACATGAGCAGTCACCTTGGCAGGCACAGCATCGGGAGCCAGCAGCACATCGGCCACCCTGGTCTCCGTCGCAGAACATTTTTTCATCTTCGATTCCATTGCTACCACCCACTCCCCGCCGGCCTAACTCGGCATTAACTCGGCTCTAACTCGACCTCAGCCCGCTTCAATCCCTTACCGGGGCCCCCAGCGACAGGTCTTCGTCGCTGGGGTGGTTACACAAAATCCTTCAACTTGTCCCGCAGCGTCTGGTAGGCGCGAAACAGCAGCGACTTGGTCGCCGACTCGCTCAGTTTCAGCACGTCCCCGATCTGCTTGTAATCCATTCCCTGGTACTTGTGCATCAACACCGCCATCCGTTGCCGCTCCGGCAGCGCCATCACATGCTTCTTGATCGCCGCCATGCGCTCATCGCGAAGCAGGTTCTGCTCCACGTTCGGCTCATCGTCGGCCACATCCGGCGTCGTTCCCGTTTCCTCGTCCGGCGAGTCCAGATAAATCGTCGACGCCGACCGCTCGTGCTTGGTGTCCCGCGCATGATTCACCGCCAGGTTGGTCGCAATCCGGTAAAGCCATGTCGTGAACTTGGCCTCGGCCCGGTAGCTCTCGCGCGAGCGGTACACCCGCAGGAACACCTCCTGCGCTAATTCTTCGGCAACTGCCTGGTTGCGCACCATCCGGAAAAGGAAGTGAATCATGGCCCGGTAATGCTTTTCCACCAGATAATTGAAGCCCGACTCGTCGCCCGCCGCCACGCGCAGCATAATCGCCGCATCGCTCGACTCATCCGCCCCGTAATTCACCGTGCCAACGGGGGCCATCCGGGGGTCCGGCCGCGAGCCGGTGCCCGCTCCCAGCGCCGGTTTGTCCAGGACCAGGGTTGCCATATCTTCATCAACCCCATCAGGGCTCGAAGGTTGCGCTAAATGCCCGGTTTCGTTAGCCGAATTCGCACCTTTGGGGGAGTCGCCGCTGGACTCGGGCCGGGCTCGATCGCCAGCCTGTCCGCCAGCCCGGTTTTCGCCCGCCTGCAGGGCCGCCATGGTCTCTCGATGCTGCCACTTGGGGCCGGCAGAGACGGACCCGGAAGAGCCGGGCGCAGCCTGCGCAAAGCGGATGAATTCGAGACCAAAAAGTCCAGGAAGGAAACGGAGAAATGCCTCGCCGTCCAATGCGGGATCGTCTGCGGATCGGGGCGGTCTGGATTTCCAGAACATGCGTGGCGTTGCGCGAGTCAAGGGCTCCAAGCGCCACCAATCGGCGTCGTTGGCCCCACACCCTCGCTGGTGTTACTCTACCTTACGGAGGCCTCTCCGGCCTCGTCAGGGCGCTTAACTCAGCGGTAGAGTGTCACCTTCACACGGTGGAAGTCGTAGGTTCGAATCCTACAGCGCCCACCATAATCAATAACTTATAGAAATTTCAGCAAAGCGCGCTTCCATGCAGGGTCCGGAAATTGGCGCGCTCATATCCTCCCGATGCCTAATAGGACGTTGCAGACCGCTGCACAATCTTGCAGCGGGCAGAACAGGGCCAGCCCCAATGCCGCTCTACCACCACGCAGCCGCTCTCATCCGTGCGAACCTCGAAACAATCCAGAGTGGACGCAAAGCCAGGGCCGTAGCAATCGGAACCCTGACAGCTGCTCAGCTTGACGCGATCAATCGGCATCGGCTCAAGCACAACGCGTCCCTTCCGCTTATCGTGGCGGAGGTGGTTTTCATCGGCGGGCACGTCTATCGCAGTCGCATCGAAGGGGACAATTACACGATTGACGACGTTGTGCAGCAGATCGTCAGTGCTATGAGCGAAGACTCGGTGCTTGTCGGGAATCTGCCAATGCAGGCCATTGAAAACCCTGCGGGTAGGATCGACAGATTAGGAAACACGATTCATGACCGCGCCGTGTTCGAGTGCATGAGCCGACACCCCCGCCCAGAGCTGTTTTCGGTAATCCCCAGGGGTGACCGCATCAAACCCCCAAAAAGCTGAAGGGCCACCCGCAGGCAGCCCTTCAAGATACGACCAAGCAATTCGCCCGGCTAACAGAAACCATCCGGCGCACCAATTGCTCACCTCCATTATCGTCAAAAAGCGCAAAATCTGCAACCCCTGTTAGGCGCAGACCGTAACCAGATCCAAAGCCAATTTAAATGAAAAGGTTAGTCCGGTCCCGCCCTCCTGGTTTTGAGACTCGCAATACTTTCGGGGCTAACGAGCAACAGCATTATCCTTTCGTCATGCCGAAAGCGCAGAAAACCGCCAAACGCAAAGTCGCCTCGAAAAAGAGCAGCCGGAAGATAAAAAGCGACTGCATCATCCCGCCACGTGTTCCTAACGCTGCGATTAATCAATTCGCTTTCAAGCGGGATGACGCGGAAGGCCAGAAGATCGTTGAGTACGTCGAATGGCAATGGGGGAAGGACAAACAGCGAAGCGATGAACGAGTCACGTTTTTAGAGAAAGTGCTGACCGAACACGTCATGGGCGTCGCAAACAACTGTTGGAACGTTCACACGAATAAGGGGCAATGGTGGGTTATCGACGGGTACATGACCAACTTGTATTCGCAAAAGCTCTTTCCAAGCCTTGATTATCTGCTTTCCTTCCATCTTGGCTTAGCCCTTCGTGTGAACTCGGAACGTACCGGTACGGACGACCCGCGTTTGGCGGACCGGCTGGCTGCTGCTTTCAGGAAGTCGGAGCAAGCGGCGCAAGCATTAGACGCATCGAGCGAATCTGAAGAGGTGCAAGCGGTAGGGATGCGATGTCGCGAGACGCTCTTAGCCTTCATTCGCTCAGTGTGTAATCCGGCGATGGTTCCAGCTGACACAGAGACACCAAAAGCGGCGAACTTCATCAGGTGGTCTGAGCTTGCCGCCAATTATCTTGCGTCCGGCTCACGGAACGAGCGCATCCGGGGTTACTTGAAGGCGCTGGCAAAAGAAACTTGGGAGCTTGTGAACTGGCTAACTCATACAGCAAGCGCGAGTAAGGTTGAAGGCACGATGGCGATAGATGCAACGCATTCAATTCTCGAAGCATTCGGAGATGCCTTGATAAGGCATGAACGTCAGATGCCCGAACGATGCGGGCGCTGCGGCTCACTACGGCTTCAACTCGTGTACATGCCAGAAATGGACCATGACACTGCAATCTGCCAAACCTGCGGATTCTTGATGGCTCCTGATGACACCCCAGAGAGTCCCATTGCCATCCCTCTGTGAAGGTCGCCTCCAAATCAGCGCACTCTCGATGAAGCTATATTCCGGGCCTTCGCGACGCAGGCATTCTGAACTTTTACCGAACCTGCTCCTACTCGACCACCGCCGCCCTAAGCTGCGCAGGTTCCTCCAGTATGTCAAGAAGCGCACGAGCGCAGTAGACTCGATCCCGCTTCGCATCGGAGACCGGTTGGAGAATGCCGGCCCGCTCCAGCCGCTCGACCGCGCGCTGCACCGTCGTAAAAGCCAGCTTCAGTTGCACAGCGGCTCCAGTAATCGTCAGGAATGGATTGGCCGCCAGCAGATCGACCACGCGCAGCGGAGTCGCTGTGGATTCGTCGCTTCAGCTTCGTGTAAGGCTCATCGGTCAAACGCAAGAACACTCCACCACGACCTCACGCGCTGCCGGCAACATGGAGCATGCCCAACTCGCGCAAGTTCTGCCCCGCGTTGCTCCTGAGAACCTTGGCAACATTTTCGGCCATTCCTGGACTTGTTGCGAAGAATCGGAAGGTGACGATTTGTTTATCGAACACGCAGGTGATGTCGACGCGAGTGCTCACGATCCTGTCGACGCTCCTTACGGTCACCAACTCCGGGGAACTCGCAAAGCTGGCTTTGCGGGTATCGAATGGTCCTGCGCCCCCTTGAGGCGGCCAACCAGATAGGCTCGACAACATTGGCATTTAGCGTCTCCTGACTGGATGTTACGCTTGCGCCGTTTGTTCTGCACCGTCCTGGACGCGGAGTGAGAGCAGGACGAACGCACTAGATTCCGGTGACTTGTGCCGAAGTGCTCTTTTTCGTTTTTCGCAAGAATCGAAAATAAAGGGAAAGCCTATTTTCGCCTTCAAAAATACAGGACCAACAATGATTCTGACCTGGCCCCGTTGTCCATCCAGACTTGCACATTTTATGCGTGCGTTCCTTCACAATGGAGCTCGATAGCCATGCATAAAAATGCAGCCACGATCTCCGGTCCAATCTGTCAGCTATGTGACCGGTCTTTACCACGTGGTACCCCCTCCCCCCTCCCCCCTCCCCCTATACCTCCCGCCCTTT
>PLKY01000052.1 GCA_003140785.1 Acidobacteriaceae bacterium
TGTGGTGCAATTGACCATTTCCGAGCCTTTGCTCCAGCGAACGGTGATGAAGTGACCTGTATCCAGAAATGTATAAGCGGGGCGAGTGTTGAAGCTGTCCGCGCTCTTGGACCTGAAAGGGTTGATGAGGCACTCGATAGCGCGTGAAACGAGTTCTGCCATCCGGTTGTTCAGTTCCCGCGGCTTCCCGGCTCCCAACATCTTCCGCAGCACCAGGCTGATGTTGAACGCGCCGACGTGAATCAGCAGACGCTTGAGAATATTCTTTCGTCCGTGCAGGGTGCAGCGTCGCATCCCGCCGGTTTCGTAGCAATGAGCAAAGGTTCGTTCGACGAACTCGCCTCGTCGCCTCAGCAGTTTCTTGCCATACTCGCCGCGCACCCGTTGACGGTTTTGATAAACCGCCTGCTGTTGGCCCTGCTTGCCTTTCCAATGTCGCTTGCCGGGCTGCTTCTTCTCCGGGATGTAAGTGCGAACTTCCAGTTCCTTGATCTGCTCAAGAGCTTCGCCGCTGTGGTAGCCCTTGTCCGCAACAAGTTCTTCAATCCCCTCGACGTTGACCTTGGGTTTCTCTTCAGGATGCAACTCTGCTTCGCGCTCCACTAAATCCGCCACCGCCAGCCCCGCATCGGCCAGTGTCTCCTGCATGGTCGTCGTATCGCCCAGGTCAGCCGCCTGCAAGGTGACGGCCACTACCGCGCCCGAATCAAGATCGACTGCATGTTCGGCCTTGTGAGCCAGGTGCGTACTGCCGTCCTTCATCTTCGCAACCCTGGCATCCTGATCCGTAGGACTCTTCCACTCCTTGTTGGAGGTGCGCTTCTTGCGCTTGCGGTCAAGCCGCGCCAGGTCCTCACGCGTCGGTGTTTCGATGCCCGACGCCTTGGCCAGACCGGTCAGAAACTCTTCATAGCTCTCTCCCGTGTCGCGCCGCACGATCGAGCGCATCGCCGCGCTGGCCTCCAGCGTGGTCGCATCAATGCCCATGCGCTTGCCCGCCAGCAAGGCGCGATCGGCAAGTAAACCAAGAACCCAGGAAAACACCTGCTTATGCGTCTCCAAGTCGATCAGTCGACGGGTGCGGGAAATCGTGGAGTGATCGGGCGTATCCTCATCCAACCCAATGCCCAAAAAGCGCCGCAGACTCAGAGAGTCCTTCAGCCGCCACGCGATGCCGCGTTCAGACTCGATGCCCTCGAAATACCCGATCATCAGCGACCTGAAATAAATCCCCGGCGTCAGTCCAGGACGACCCAGCTTCTCGGCATAAAACCTTGCACACAACTTCTCCACGAACGCGTCGAATCCTTCCCCGTCAAGAACCTCGTTCAGACCAACATAGAACGGGTGGCCTGGGCCCACAGCCATATCCGTATACGCCACCCACAGATCCTCTTGCCGCTCTCGATCCTTGCGTGTTCCCATTGCCATGACCTGATTTTAAGAATCACTCCTGTGGATACCGCTCCATTCTTTCGGGAAGGTATCGAGACTTGCACCACAGGCTGCTAAGGGTCTGGTCCGCATCCGCCACTTCGGCTTCTTCGCCAACCGCAGATGCAGTGCCTCGCTCCAACATTGCCGCGCTCTTCTCGAAGTGGTTCCATCTGTCGATCCGCCAGAGATACCGAAACTGCACTGTCCCGCTTGCTCCGGCATTATGCTTGTCGTCGAACGACTGACCTGCAGTCAGCTGTATTTCCGTTCCAATCTCACCTGGTCTGCACCACGGAGCCATGGCGATGACAGCTCCTGAAAGACTCATGACTTACTGTGGCCCTATCGATCGTCTCCGCTATCGCGTCCAGGCACGCAATGCCAGCCTGCGCTCAAGAACGGTTTTCAGCATAAGTGTAGTCATTTCGAAGATGAAAATCAGACATCCATTCCATCTCGATCTGAGCTGCACCCCCGCTCGATCGGCCGCGCTTCGTACCCTTTCAGCCTTCCCAAAGAGGTGCGGACACGATTGAAATCCCATAGGGAGATCACCGCGTCCCTCGCGACAGCGAATTACTTCAAACGCCCCTATCCGAACTGCCCCGGCGAAAACAACGAGACTCAATCCAGCCTCGTCTATCGGGGCAGTCACGATAGGATTCTAACGTTTTCCGTTACCGATGTTGGCAATCGGTCTTCCAGCGCTGGAAACGTGCCTCGGCGATTATGCGCTCATTGAGGACCGAAATGCAGGAAGCTCATCGCAGCGGAGATTGGAGTTCCGACTGCTGCGGAATTCCGGTCTCTCGCTTAGGCGCACCCGGATTCAGACGATCTTTAAGGTAATCGCATAGTCACAGGGCTTCTGTTTCGGCATCACGACTGTGAGGCCCTGTTCATCCTGGGTCCAGATCACCTTGTCTTTGTAACCCAGCAGTTCCACATTCCTGATCTTCGGCGGCGACAGTGGGCTCGAGGTGGCCAGCGGCTTAATCAGGGCCAGCTTCTCGGGCCAGCCCATGATGAATGCGTAGAGCGTGTCACCCTTGGTCGTGAAGCGCACTTCGTCGGCGGTCAATTCCCTGCGGCCAGACTCGTTGAACCGGGTGCCATCGCCGGACGGCGCGGTCGCCACCGGGCCGTCCCCGAACATTTTCCACGGCCGGCTCGCGTAGATGCCCTCGCTGTTGATCGCCATCCATTTCGTGATTTCGTCGAGAATGACCAGCTCTTCGTAATCGAGCTCGCCGCTGTTTGGGAGCGGGAAATTCAGCATCAGGTTCCCATTGCGGCTGACGATGTCGACCAGCAGATCGATAACATATTTGGGCGACTTGTATTGGGCTTCCCGGTTGTAGTGCCATTCGCCGATGCAGCTGTCGGTCTGCCAGGGGTTAGCCGGAATGCCGGCAGCTACGCCGCGCTCCCAGTCCTGAACGCACGTCCCGACTTCGCAGTCGCTCGGCAACTTGCTGGTGTACACGGCCTCGCAGCGGCCACCATGGCGATTGGCGTCCACGTTGTAGAGGTTCGCTACAAGCGCCAGGCCGTACTCCTCGAAAAAGATGTCGCCATCGGTGTAGAGCAGGTCGGGCTGATACTTGTCGACGAGATCTTTGATCCGGTTGAAGTAGTGCTGCTTCCACCGAGCCGGCGCCTGGCGGTCGTTGAGGATCCGATAGCTGTAGGGATAGTACTTCGGCAGTTCGTGGTAAAGATCGGCATAGTCGGGGTCGGCGCCATCGTAGGGCACTCCGGCGAGCGGACCGGTTTTGTCGCTCATATGCGACGTGGAGAACCAGTGAAAGCTTGGGGCGAGGTGCTCGCTTACGGCGAAGCGGAGCCCGTGCTTTTGGGCGGCCTTCCTGAACGCACCGACGATGTCTCTCTTTGGTCCCGTGGCAACGGAGTTCCAGCGTGGCTGGTACTTCGAATCCCAAAGATCGAATCCGTCGTGATGCACAGCCATGCTGCAGAAGTACTTTGCTCCGGCTTTTTTGTAGAGACCGAGCAGATGGTCGGGATCGAAATTGTCAGCCGTCCATGTCGGAATCAGATCCTTGAATCCGACCTTCGTCGGATGGCCATACGTCTTCAGGTGATATTCGTACTGCTTATGGCCCTGGATGTACATGTTGCGGGCGTACCAGTCGCCGCATTCGACGGCGGACTGCGGTCCCCAATGCGCCCAGATGCCGAACTTGGCATCGCGATACCAGTCAGGAACCTGCCATTCGCGAAGCGACTGGCGTGTCCCCTTGAAGGGGCCCGGCGCGATAGCCAGATCAGGATTCGCCGATACCTCTTGGATTGCCGCACGTTCTTCCTCGAATCGCCCACCATCGTCGAGGATGGAGCTTGCTGCTCGGGATTTGCGGGACAAAAGGAGCGCAGGCGCTCCAGAAATCAGAGAGAGAGCTCTTCTTCTGGTAATCCTCACGGTCTTGCTGCCTCCACGGCATATCTTTCAACTGAAAGAATTAGAAATTTCGGCCCGGGGCGACGGCTAAGTAAACGCCCACACGGCCAGATCAAAATCCCCAGATCAAAACCATGGTCGTAGAAGCATCCCCTTGCCGTAAAGTCGGAGGACTTGGCGCGAACCCGGGATGTCCGAATCTCAACCCCCGTTTATGGACCTCTGAAATAAACAGGCAAATTGGATCAACAGCCGTAGGGATTGGATGACGACTTCAGGCCCACCTCACTCATTGACAGGATTGCGATTCGATTGTGGCCGATCCGTCAGTGGCCGATCCGTCAGTTATATCTTAGTTAGGTAATAAGGAATGAATAAATATATTCGCTAAGGAACAGTGGCACTCTGCCAGGCGCTCCTGGACGGCCGTGACAGGGCGTTTTCGCCATAAGCCAAAATCAACCAATGTTCAGCCGCGCTCGCAGAATCGATAACGGCAAAAGATGGTCACGCAGCGATCTCGCGAACGGGGACAGCCGTCTTGTACATTCTTCGAAAGCTTTATTCGACCATTGTGCCTGGGCTGATTCTGGAGCTCGGCTCCGTCCTGAACGCGTCGGCTGCAAGTATGCAAAATTCAGACCGAAGAGCGGCCGGGAAACGTCCGCCGCCATGCCCATCGAGATGGGGGCAGCTTTGGGAGTAACTCTCGGCCGGAATTCTGCGCTTTCCAGCGGATTATAGGCAATTGGGACGACTTTTCAGTAGCGTCCCTGGCCGCCAAGAATATGGGTACAACAAGCGTTCTCGCGCTCCTAAGCGGATCGCCGAAACTTCGCTCATCCGCAACCCCGCCGCAACCATTCCAATTCTTCCGTCGGGATCGCCGCACCGGAGTTGGAGCGTGGCCGTAACGCCATCGGCTGCCTAGTCCAAAACCTCCGCGCGGGGTTCGAACCACCTGAACCACCTAACCGTACGTCCTGGTACTCTGCGACAGCTACGTGGGTCTCGGGGCGATTGCGTGTGGGGAAGCCGGAAACAGTAGCCCACGAGCGGAGCCGGCGGGGTTAGGGGAGAAAGGGCAGAGTCGCGGGTTCATTGAGGATCCAATAACGGTTACCATGGGTGTCTCGATGCGCTTCTTCGATGGGACGGATCATGGCCTGCGGCAAGTGGCGGGCAGCGTCGGTGATCGCGTCGATTTCCTTCTGGCACTTCTGCTGCGAAGGACGGCCCAACCAGCCGGTCTCAGGGAGAGATCCCGAATTCAGCCAGTCGTACTGGCGAAGAGCCTTTTCAAGCTGGGGATTCCCGCCAAAGCTCATTATCTAACTTCAGTTCGTGGGAAGAAGTCGACTCGAACTCTACGGCAGCAGAGCCTGTAAGCTTGCAAATGTTCGTGTCGGCCTTTCCCATACCACATACTTCTCTTGGCTCGTCAGTTCACTTTATTGCGTTCCCGAGCTCGCGGATCGTTGATCCGGTTTTCGCACCGGCCGGATCGGTAGGGACCAAGAGGAGAAAATGATGGCCAATGGTACCTTCTCAACTCGGATTCAGGGTCATCCCGACACAGAGCCGGCTGTTGTCCCGTGGGAGTCGGCCGATGCGAATTCTGGGTCGCTGCCTTGCAAATGAATAGGTTCTCTGCCAGTACCCATCACAGCAGTTCTAAAGAGCGGCGAACCCTCTGGCACACCAACTGCTTCAGCTTGCGGTTCTCTTCCTCGAGTTGCCTCAGCCGCTACGCCTCGCTCACCTTATTCCCGGTGGTCCGGGCATGGTTCACAACTATGGAATGGTTGGACTGCCAGTTCCCCTTTGTAAGGCGCTTCCCGTTTTGTAAGGTAAAAGGGGTGTACAGGGCGTACCTAGCCGCACAGCGCGCACGCAGCGCACATCTCAATACACCACATAATTGATTTGTTTTGTTGTATATGGCAGTAGAATCAATGACATGAATTGTAAGCTGGCGGAGAGAGTGGGATTCGAACCCACGTTAGAGTTTCCCCTAAACACGCTTTCCAAGCGTGCGCCTTCAACCACTCGGCCATCTCTCCAAGGTTGGTTACCACATTGAATCTACCATACCGAGTGCGCCGAACATGTGGTTCCGGTCGCACCGGCTTAACCTGGGTTAAGCCGCTTTGATTTCCGCTTCAAGAGGGCCACACCGCGTTGGAATGAAATCGTTTACTTCTTGCGTGCTTGTGATTTATAGTTGCGCGTTGTCCACGCATTGCGGAACTCCGATGTTTACGAAAAGACGCCACTGAAAACTGAAAGAGGAGCCTTATGCCTGGTGTTTCCCGTCGCGACCTGCTACGTTCCGGCCTAGCTTTATCCGCTTCTTCTCTCATCGCGCGGTCCGCGTGGGCCAGCACTGCGGAACTGATAACAGGCTACCCCTACGCCGCTTCCGCAGAGGCTCTGGCCGCTGTTGCACCACGCGAGCACTTGCTCTTCGATTTTGGCTGGAAGTTTACGTTTGGGCACGGTATCGATCCGGCTGGCGATCTGGGTTTTGGTTATGGACAGGGAGATTTTGCGAAGACGGGCGACTTCGAATTCTCCAAGGCGAAGTTTGACGACTCCAAATGGCGCGGCCTGAATCTTCCTCATGATTGGGCTGTCGAGCTGCCCTTTGTTCACGACGATGAGCAAATGTCTCATGGCTATAAGCCTTTGGGCCGACGCTATCCCGAAACAAGCGTCGGCTGGTATCGGCGCGAATTCGAAGTACCCGCATCGGACCAGGGGCGGCGAGTCTCCGTCGAATTCGACGGAGCATTCCGCGATGTACTTGTCTTCGTCAACGGCTGTTTTGTGGGCCGCAACAACAATGGCTATGCGCCCTTCCAGTTCGACATCACGGACTTTCTCGAACTCGGCACGAAGAACTGCATCGTGGCGCGTGTCGACGCGAGTTTCGGCGACGGGTGGTTTTACGAAGGTGCAGGGATTTATCGGCATGTATGGTTGACCAAAACCGGCGCACTCCACCTGGGCAAATGGGACAGCACAGTGCGCACGGCGTTGAATGGCACAACCGCGACACTCACGCTTGTTACGGTTGTTGTGAATGAAGGCAAAGAAATTGAAAATGCGAAAGTGAGTTGGCAGATTCTCGATGCCGCCGGAAAGACTGTGGCCACTGCGGAGACGCCTGCTCAGTCAGTCGCTGTTGATGGATCCGTTGCTTTCACTGCAACCGCGACGTTGGAGAATCCTACCCTCTGGTCCGTCGATGAGCCGAATCTTTATTCGGCCATCGTGACTGTTACATCTGGCGCGACAGCCCGCGACTCGGAGCGCGTAGGTTTTGGCATTCGTACCGCTGTGTTCGATGCAGAGAAGGGCTTCTTCCTGAACGGCAAGCCGATGAAGATTCAAGGCACATGCAACCACCAGGATCACGCTGGAGTAGGCGCTGCACTGCCCGACCGGATGCAGGCATATCGAATCGGCGTGCTCAAGGGGATGGGGTGCAATTCCGTCCGCACCTCGCATAACATGCCGACGCCGGAGTGGGTGGAGGCTTGCGACCGGTTGGGGATGATGATGATGTGCGAAACGC
>PLKY01000032.1 GCA_003140785.1 Acidobacteriaceae bacterium
TTGCACCAGGTGCATGCCAATGCCAGCCTTGCGTTTCGCCAATCTTCCGGATTGCTTCCGGGGCGCACCCCATTCATGGACACTGCGGCGTTTGGGGGACTAATCCAGCCTTCCCGACTCAAACGCAGTCGATGATTCCTTACACATCGCGTACCTTCTTTGTTAACCTTATGGCAGTACGGTCGAGCCTCCCTCCAGTGTTCATCCTGCAACGGCCGCAGTCGGAAGGAGGCTGTTCAATGGTTGAACTTCAAAAGCCCCGATTCGATGCCGACGCCTTCCTAGCGAGCGCCGGCCTAGGGCGAACAATCATCCAATTGGCGCCAAAGGATGCCTTCTTTTCGCAGGGAGATCCCGCGGACTCGATTTTTTATCTTCAGAAAGGCCGCGCAAAAGTCACAGTTGTTTCCGCCAGTGGGAAGGAAGCTACCATCATGCTCCTCGCCGCCGGTGACTTTGTGGGAGAAGAGGCGCTCGCGGCGATTGCTGGGTTGCGTTTGGCCGCTGCCACTGCGATTACCCCCTGCACCGCTCTAAGAATCAGCCGGGGAGAGATGATCCATGTGATTCATGGGGAGCATAGTCTCTCGGACCTATTTTTGAAGNNCCTGCTGGAGCGCAGCATGCGCGTTCAGGCCGATCTGGTCGATCAGCTTTTCAACTCCAGTGAGAAGCGTCTGGCCAGGATTCTGTTGTTGATGGCCGAGTTCAGCAAGCCGGGCGAGCCGGAACAATACATTCCCAAGATCTCGCAGGAGACCCTGGCGGAGATGATTGGCACCACCCGCTCGCGCGTCAGCTTCTTCATGAACCGCTTTCGCAAGCTCGGTTTTATCGAATACAACGGCCGCATCCGGGTTCACAAGTCGTTGCTCGATGTCGTCCTTCACGAAGAATTCGTCCATCGGAACCCTGGCAGAGCGCCAGCTTCGGCCACTGCACGAAGTCGACCGAAGCCGACAAGACGCGGCTAACATGAGCAGAATTTAGGAAATCGGAGTTGAGTGTGGCGGAAAGCAGACGACCAGGATTCACGCTCGCCCAGAACGGGCAGCAGCCCTTTCGATGGCGGGTACGGCCAGGGTTCTGAAGTCGTTGCGGACCGACTCCGCCAGCCGCGGCTTATCCATCTCCCTTTTCACGCGAGAGACAATCTTTCTTTCAATCTCGATCCGGCTTTTCTTTTTCATAAAGTGGCCCTTCTCTGACCTATAAGCAAATTAATGAATTACTGTATCGAGCTCGGCGGGTATCCCGATCTTCAACGCGACCGCCACTTTCAGCAAATTGGCCGTG
Organism: Acidobacteriaceae bacterium; assembly: GCA_003140785.1. Lineage (GTDB taxonomy): Bacteria > Acidobacteriota > Terriglobia > Terriglobales > Acidobacteriaceae > Telmatobacter. The sequence continues at coordinate 1,297 of PLKY01000032.1, forward strand.
TTGTGAACGTTTTCTGAGATGACGGTAAGTGCTTCTTCAATGGGAGGGTTCTGGTCCGCTAACAACTCGAGACTGTCACCTACCTTGTGGAGCTTTTTGGCTTCCTGTAGTATCTCGTCAGCGGGCATCGGGCGCGGCTTTCTTGAAAAGCCAAGTAAAGATAAACCTTGGTCTTCTTGGAAGATACATCATTGTAAGCTGACTTAGTTTGCGGAACCTGAGAAAGATATACCCGGTCTATCTTCGGAGTCGATATTCCTTCGGCAATCCCGCAAATAGGATCAAGCAGCGTTTGTAAGTGTTTATCAGGGAGTCGCGTTAGTTGCGCCACCGCGAATATCCCCAGCCCCCGCCACCGAGCAGCAAAAGAACCACTAGAACGATCAATATCGTTGACATATTGTGACCTCATTTGCAAGAGGAAGCGGACTCGCCCTTGTAACGACTGTCCCACTTCTTCCCTGCACATGACCCTAAGAGTGGCCTCAGACGCTTGTCTGATCACATTAGCTCGCTGGAGCATAGCGGGAGCGGCCCTTCTCCGCGAAGTACGTTCGAGGGGTAGGTCTCAACGGTCGGTGGATGAATTCCTTTTGGGCGGTTTTGCCTGAGGCGTAGCTGCCACCATTCATCTCCAGGGCGCGAGCGTGATCGGTAACGCGATCGAGCAGAGCTCTGGGGAGTCGTTCAGAACCGAAGACCTCAGTCCATTCTTCGAAGGCAGGTTCCTGATCACCAGCGTTGATGCGCGTTCGTAGCGTTGACTAAAAATGGCGAACGGCCGTTCAACACCGATCTTTGGGCTGAGGCACGTGCCTCAGTTCATCGACGATGAGAAGCTCGTAACTGGCCAGTTGCTTCTGGAAACTTAGCAGGGGTTTGTCATCGCGAGCTTCGATCAGCGTAAGTGTTCCGCCAGTCACCTGACATAGTTTTCAAATCTTGGGCCCGCCGCCCATGCACCGGACCGACTCTCAATCTCTTCGATCTTGCGTTCAGGTGCGCGGCCTCAACGGCCTGAGCGGCGACTATTGGGACCTGAGCAATTAGGCTCAGACGTTTCGCAACGCAAGTAGGAAGCTAGGAAGTACAGAACGGCGGGGCTTCGGAACCGCCGATCACTTCGGCACAACTGGTGTGGCCTGCACCAGGACAAGACAGAACCCCGATACTGTCTTCATGCCCTAGCTCTTCCACTCGACTGCTTAACTCACCCCCCTGAGCAAAGCAGTGCCAAGCAGCAATGTCGCTGGCACTCAGGACCATGCCCGCGTGCGCCTTGGAGGCGTATGGTAACTCCCACCTTTCCGATTTCGTTACTCGATTCACATCGTATTGCAACTCCCGGGAGTGGAAGGTTCGCAACGTCGACCGAATCCCCCTTGGATGACGTTTTGGTCCGAGCCCAGGCTGGCGACCCCGATGCTTTCTCTATGCTTTACTTCAGGCACAAGAAGCGCGTGCTTTCAATCTGCATGCGCATGGTGCACGATTTCCCCCTGGCCGAAGACCTCGCGCAGGAAACCTTTCTTCAGTTGCACCGTAAAATTGCATCCTTTCGCGGTGACTCCGCCTTCACCACCTGGCTGCATCGAATGACCGTCAATGTTGTGCTGATGCACCTGCGCAAGCGTGTCTTGCCCGTTGTTTCACTCGATCAAATGATGACAGACATCCCTGAGGAACACGTCGGGCGCAGTTTTGGCACTTGTGATCGGAGGCAAACTGGCGTTGTCGACCGCATAGCCATCGAACGCGCCGTGGCTACTCTGGCACCGGGTTATCGGTATTTCTTCCTCCTTCATGATGTCCATGGTCTTGAACATCGTGAGATTGCCACCATGAAAGGTTGCAGCTTGGGCAACTCGAAATCCCAGTCGCATAAGGCGCGGCGCGCGCTACGGGATGCTCTTTCTGCACAGACAGAACGGGTCCTGTCAGATTGACGACGACACAACGTCTCTCTTCCGTAATCTGAGCTAATGCTCAACAAGACAAACGCAAGGAGGTCAAATGCGTGAACTGACGGCTGACGAGAAGACATTTCTGGAAGAATTGCTCGTAAACGTTAAGGAAGTCGAGAAACTGGTTTGGGACGACACGAAGACGGATAATGTCAAATCGATGATTCTACAAATCGGATGTGAGGCAAACGGAAAGAGAGATGCTTCGGAGTCTCATGAAAGAGTGCAAATCAAGATTGCGAGGCATGCGAAGGCCCGAGGCGATGCGCCTTCCCCAAGAAGTCAACCATCTCTATTTCTGACATCAATGTATGGCATTGCCTACGAGGGCGAATTCCGTGAGGGCGTATCGCTGGTTCCGATCGAGATGCAGGCGAGGTTGGACAGAATTTGCGTCTCGATCAACCGCACGCTCAATCCGTATACAGAGTGACCCGCGTCCATTGGTGAAAACGGCCACAGACCGGTTTCCTTATCGCCCCCCGTCTTCGTGCAATTTGTTAATTCCGGTTGGATTGTTTGAATGATAAGTCGAGGAGGAGCACGAGGTGTT
>PLKY01000406.1:0-3870 GCA_003140785.1 Acidobacteriaceae bacterium
TAATTCGTGGACACTACACTAGCTGTCGCCGCACTCACCTTCGCTCTCTACGCGCGCACAGGCGCAAGCTGGTGGCTGTTTGCGGCCCTCTGGCTTCTGCCGGATCTCTCGATGCTCGGCTATCTCTACAGTCCCTGCTGGGGCGCGCGCATCTACAACGCCGCGCACACCTACGTTCTGCCCGCGGTGCTCGTGCTCTTCGCGCTGGGCTCCCGCACTGATATGTTGCTACCCATCGCCCTCATCTGGATCAACCACATCGCCATTGACCGCCTGCTCGGCTGCGGACTCAAATACTCAATCGGTTTCGGCTGGACACACCTCGGTCGCCTCGGCAAACAACGCGAATCTATCCAGGCGAATTAATCAGGCGAACTAGCGTTCCCCGGCAACAGCGCCCGCACAACCAGTGACACGCCAAAGCAGACAAGGAGCGCCTTGATCAGGAGCCAGTTGTCATAGTGCCACGACAGAAATGCCAAAGTGACAAAGACGCCAATGGGATTCAGCTCGGCCAGCACTGCGCGGAGCCAATGCGGCTTGTTGCCGCGGCGCGCCAGGCTGCTCCGCAACAGTGGAAAAAGACGTGGCACGGCGTGCAGATAGGCTTTGTAGGTCTCGCCAAGCTTGACAGAGAGAAAAGCCTCTTCGCCCAGGATGAGCCGCAATAGGAAGATCGTGGTCAGCACCATCGTGAAGAGTGCGCCCGTTGGCGGCATGACGAAAGCCATCGCCGCCAGCATGCACCACGACCCAAGATAAAGCGGGTTGCGCACGTAGCAATAGGGTCCGTCCGCCATCACAGCGCCGGCCTTCATCTCCGCATTGTTCACTGTGCCTGTGCCCAGATACGCCGTGCCCCAGACGCGCAAAACTACGGCCATCGCGGCGAGCAGAACGCTCACGACGATCACCACCGGCGTCGCCACGGTGAAGCGCACAACGCCCAGACGGCCCAGCTCAAGTGCCAGCCACTCCAACAGCGAGATGCGGTCGCCAATGCCCCAGGTCTCGATCCACGGCGCCCAAAAGCCCATCATGACGATGACAGTCATGATCAACATCCGCAGACGAAACTCGATTGCACTCGCGCCCACGCTCCACTCCGCGCTCCCATTCTCGCTTGTGGAGTGTACCATCCGCGAGGCGGATCAAAATCACCGTCTCTATTCGCAGCGCAACGCAACCATGGGATCGGTCTTCATCGCGGCGCGCGCAGGCAATAGCGTTGCCGCCAATGCCACCAGGGCCAACAGCACAGTCACGGCCACAAAGCTGATTGGATCGTGCGGCCCAACCTGAAAGAGCAGGCTCTTCAGCAATTGCGTCGCGCCAATCGCCGCAGCCAATCCCAGAGCCCCGCCCAGCACAATCAAGCGCGCGCCTTCGCCTGCTATCAGCCGCAAAATGTCCGCACGCGAAGCTCCCAGCGCCATCCGCACACCAATCTCCTGCGTGCGCTGCACCGCCATAAACGCGATGACTCCGTAAAGCCCGATCACCGCCAGTGCCAGCCCCGTGCAGGCGAAGAATCCAAGCAGCGCTGTTTCAAACCGCGGCCGCTCGCTCAGCTCATTCACGCGCTCACTCAGCGTTTCCATCTCTACCGGAACTGTGGGATCGATCTGCGCAATCTCCGCTCGCACCCAGGACTCCATCGCCTTCGGCGCAAGCGCCGTTTTCACCATCAGCACCGCCGAGGGCGCCGAATTCCAATCTTCCGGAAGATTTCGTCGCAGCCGATAGAACTCCGGTTCGTCCTCGGTCCCGAGCCCGCTGTTCTTCACATTTGCCGCAACCCCCTCGACCATATACCACGGCCCGCTCGGCGTTGGCTGCACGTGCTGTCCAATCGGGTCCTGGTTGGGAAACAACCGCGAAGCAAGCAGGCTGCTGAGAATCAGAAACTGCTCCTTCGCCGTGCGTTGATCCTCGCCGAAATTGTGTCCCCGTACAATCGGAATATCGAGCGATCCAAAGTAGTCAGGCGTCACCCAGCGCCAGGCCACCATGCCGCCTGTCTCACCGCTTGGCGCAGGCCTGCCGGCGACAGCGATGTTGCTGTAAATCTGATCTTGATGAAAGCCTCCGGGCGGCGCTGAATCTCCAACACCTACCGCGGAAACACCTGGCAGTCGCCGCAACGCAGCTTCTGCGCGAAGAAAGAATTGCATCTGCGCCTGTGGCGTCGCATAGCGGTATCGGTTCAGCGAAATCGCCGCGGTCACCACCCCGCGTGTCCCCACACCCAGGTTCTGTGTTTGCAGATTGGCAAAGCTCCGCACCAGCAATGCCGCCCCCGCCAGCAGAACCATGCTGATCGCGATCTGCGAAACCACCATGCAGCGCCGCAGCCACGCCCGAGCACTCGTACCGGTGGCGCGCGCAGAGGGCGCAAGCGCACGAGGCCGATGCAGTGCCGCTGCCAGTCCAAAAACCAGCCCGCACAAAAGCGCGAGCCCTGCCGTGAACAGCAGAATCCGCAGATCGAGCTGCGCCTTCGCCAAAAGAGGCAGGCTTGCCGGAGCAACTCCGACAAAGATGCGCAAAAGCCCTTCAGCGACGGCACAGCCCGCCGCCGCTCCGAACACCGCAAGCAGAAATGATTCCGTCAGCGCCTGTCGCATCAACCTGCGCCGCGTCGCTCCCAGCGCAGCGCGCACAGCAAGTTCCCGCTCTCGTGCAACGGCGCGCGTCAACAGCAGGCTCGCCACATTGGCGCAGGCGATGAGCAACACAGCAAATGCCGCTCCCAATAGTACCCACGCCACCAGCCTCACATCCTGCATCTGCCGGTCTCGTAGCGAGCGCACACGCAGATGCACTTCACTGCGGAACCGAGGTGGCGCCAGGCTGAGCGAGTAATCGAAAACAGGTTTCAACTCTTCGGCGGCCTGTTCCGGAGTAATGCCCGGCTTCAGCCGTGCAAACGCGTACATCACTGTGTCGGGGGCTTCCTTGCGTTCGGCTGCCTCGTCAAGAGCCTCGGGTAGAACGACATCGGCCTTCTCCAGTGCAGGCATCTCAAAGTCGCGCGGCAGCACGCCAATCACGCGCACTAGATGAGTGTCGATGTCAATCTGCTGATTCAGGATTCCAGCATCGCGATGGTAGTGCGACAGCCACAGCCCGTACGAAATCAACGCGACCTTCGGCCCGTTCGGGCGATCTTCCTCGGGCAGAAAATTGCGCCCCAGCACCGGCGAGATTCCAAGCGTCGGCAGAAAATTCGCTTCAACGCTGGCACAACTCAGCCGCGCAGGATTGCGTTCCGTCAAATCGCATTCATTCACGCCTGTTTCCGAGGTCAGCGCAGCAAAGGGCTTCTGATGATCCTGCCAGTCGTAGTAGGACCCGCCGAGCATAAACTCCTGCGGGATGATCGGCGCCGTCAAGCCCACCGACACCAAGCGATCCGCATGCGCATACGGCAAACTGCGAAACAGAATGCGATCCACAACGCTGAACACCGCCGTCGTAGCGCCAATCCCAAGCGCCAGCGTCGCAATTACCGTCACAGTAAAAATCGGATTGCGTCCGAATCCGCGCAGCGCATACCGCACATCGCGCAGCAAGCTCTCAACCCATGGCAAGGTATTGCGTTCGCGCCACGCCTGTCGCGTCTGTTCCGCGCCGCCGAGCCGAATCAGCGCCTGCCGCCGCGCTTCTTCAGGGCTCAAGCCGGCACGCACACCATCTTCCGTATGCATCGCCACGTGGCTTTCAATCTCGGCATCGATCTCGTCTTTGCGCGCACGCACTAAACGCGTCCACAGCGCCCGAAGTTTTCGCAGCATTAAGGCCTCCCAGCAATTTCGGATTTGCTATCCAGCGAAAGTAGAAATTCAAGTGGCTTTTTCATTAAGAAAA
>PLKY01000406.1:3915-7613 GCA_003140785.1 Acidobacteriaceae bacterium
GGAACAGCGCAATACGTCACAGGATCAAGCGCACTCACCTCAAAAAGAAAACTGCGCAGCATCCGGCTCAGCGCCACCGCTCCCAGCAGTCCGGCAGTGCAGCCTCCTCCAGCCAGCATCAGGCTCTGCCGCACCACCGCCATCACAATCTGCCAACGTTGCGCGCCCAGCGCAAGCCGNNCCGATCTCGCGCGTCTTCCAGCTCACGATGTACGCAATCAAGCCGTACACGCCCACCGAGCCGATCACCACTGCCAGCCCACCGAAGCCCAGCAACAATACGGCAAGGGCACGCGGCGCGGCAACCGACAACGCCACAACCTCATCCAATGCGCGAACCCGCGTTACCGGAACCAGCGAGTCGATGCCGGCCACGGCACGCCGCAGGCCGGCGGCTGTCTCGGCGGGCGTGGTATGCGTGCGCAATAGGACATACATCACGGGCTGCGCGCGTGTTGGCGTCATGGGCAAATACACTTCATCGTCGAATCCGCCCNNATGGGATCCTGATTGGGCCAGAGGTGCTCAGCCATACGTTCGTTCACCACCACGGCGCGACTCGCTCCCGACGCGTCTTCTTCCGTCAGAAGCCGCCCACGCTGCAGTCGCATCCCGAGCACATCGAAATAACTCGGGGATACGGTACGCCCAGTCGCCAACAGGGCGCCCTGCTGCGCATTGCGCGGATGCCCTTCGGCGTCGTACACATAGTTGTTGTCGCGCCCGCTTAGCGGAAGGGAATCCGTGAGCGCCACCCTCTCCACGCCCGATGCTCCCGACGTGCGTTCGAGCAGCGTCGCATAAAACGACTGGCATCGGCCCACCTCTCTGCACGCCGAAGCATCAAGGGCGACCTCAGCCGTTACCGTGCCTCCTGTGCGGAACCCCGGATCAACGCGTGAAATCTGATACAGGCTGTGAAGCATCAAACCCGCCGCGGTAATCACCATGACCGAAAGACCGATCTGCGCCATCACTAGGGCTATCGACACGCCAAATCCGGAGCTCTTCCCCATGAGGCCCCGGCTTCCCATGCGCAGGGCCGCGAGCAGATTCAGCGACGCCATCTTGATTGCCGGAATCACGCCGAACAGCAAGCCCGCCAAAACCGAGGCGCCCATCGTAAACAAAATGTCGCTCACATGCAGCGAAACATCCTGGATGCGCGGGGTGTCCGCCGGCAGCAAACCCACGAATACGCGCAGGCTGGCAAATGCGGCGCCCAACCCGACGAGACCCGCCGTTACGCCCAGCACCGCACTCTCCGACAGCAGTTGCTGGATCAGCCGCTTTCTCGATGCGNNTCGCCACATTGGCGCAGGCAATCAGCAGAATCAACCCCACTGCGCCGAAGAGGAGCAGCAGACGCGGCCGCATCGCCCCGGTTTCCGATTCCAACAGCGGCACCACGGTCATATCCGATGCCCACACATCCGGCATCCGCCACGGAAACAACGGCAACAGCACTCCATGCAACCTGCGCAGTTCATCCTGGGCCTTCGCCGGCGTCACGCCATCGGAGAGCCGGCCAAAAATATGCAGATCGAGCACAGTCCACGGATCGCGCGGATCGGCACGACGAAATGAAACCGGGATGACAAACTGCGTATCCGCGTAGGGAAAATGAACGCCGACCGGCATCACGCCGATGATTCTCCGCGATACGCCGTCGATACGCATCGTCCGACCGATTGCAGAGGTCTCGCCACCGTAATGGGTACGCCAGTAGCCATAACTCAGCACCACGTCGTGGTCCTGACCGGCAATCGCATCGTCCCCACTGAAAAAATCGCCCACGGCGGGACGAATGCCGAGCGTGTCAAGCGCGTTCACGGTCACCGACGTGCCAAATACACGATCCGGCGTATCGCTCTCCGACACGTTCGACTCCGCATCGGGGCCAAACCCCGCCAGCGAAGCGAACCCCTTCGAGTTCTCACCTAATGCACGAATCCATCCTTTCGGCGCAACCGGCATGGTTGTACCCGTAATCCGCATCAGCCGGTCCTGGCGCGCAAAAGGCAGCGGTCGCAGAAGAATCGAATCCACCAGCGTATAAATCACTGCGTTTGCGCCAATGCCCAGCGCCAGCGTCAGCACGGCTGTAATCGTGAACCCCGGCGCCTTCCGCATCTGCCGCAAAGCGAAGTGCACATCCTGCAACACACCTTCCATTGGCGGCAACGTCGCACGATCGCGATAAGCCTGTCTCACCTGCTCTTCGCCGCCGAGACGAATCAGCGCCTGCCGCCGCGCTTCATCTGCACTCAACCCGGCGCGCACACCCTCGTCCGTGTGCATAGCCACGTGGCTCTCGAGTTCCGCTTCAAATTCGTCCTGAATCTGCTGTTTGCCCAGCGCCCTCAACCACAATGCTCGTAGCTTCCGCATCTGAACCTCCTACTCCGTCCGCAAAGCCTGCATGGGATCGACCGACGCCGCACGCCGAGCGGGGATCCAGCAGGCCGCAAGCGCGATGACCACAAGAAACGGCGGTACCACCGTAAACGTAAAGACATCGTGCGGTTGGATACCGTAGAGAAAACTGGTTGCAAACTTCGCTACCATCCAAGCCGCGGGCCAGCCCAGCGCCACCGCAATCAGCGAGAGCACCAGTCCCTGTCGCAATACCAGCCGCTCCACGCTACCGGGCTGTGCGCCCATCGCCATGCGTATGCCAATCTCCCGCGTCCGTCGGCTGACCGAGTAGCTCATCACGCTATAAAGCCCAACGCCAGCCAGCACCAGCCCAATGCCGCCAAAGATGCCAAATAGCGTCGCTGCAAGGCGGGGCAAAATGTAGGCGGTGCGCACGTGCTCGTCCATCGTTTCGGCGTTATAAATGGCCATCGCCGGATCGAGCGCGTGCACCTGCCGTCTTGCCGCTTCAATCAGCGTCGCGGGATTACCCGACGTGTGCGCCACCAGCGTGTAGCCCATCAGCGACGGATCATCGGCAATGCTTTGGTCCAGTGAGCGGTAGAGCAAAGGGCGCGCATCCTCGCCCAGAGTCCTCGATTTCACGTTGTCCGCCACGCCGATAATCTCGTACGTGAAGTGGCCGCCATTCACGTGCTGGCCGATGGGATTGACTCCTGCAAAGAGCCGGTCGGCAAATGCCTTGTTGATCACCGCTGTCTTCGGCCCGGTGGCCGTCTCATTGCCAAAATCGCGGCCCGCCAACTGCGCGATGCCAAGAGCCGCGAAATAGCCCGGCGTCACCATGTAGAGATCGGCGAAGATCATTGCATCGCTCTTCGTCGATTGCCCGGCAACTGTGAATCCGTCGCTCCGATTGCCGCCACTCAAAGGCGCGACATCGGTGCACACCGCGGAGTCGACACCTGGCAGCGCGGTGACACGCTCGCGAAGTTGCTTCAGAAATGCCGTCGTTCTTTCCGGCGAAAACCCATGAACACGCGGGTCGAGAGAAAGAATCAACACACCGTGCGGACGAAAACCGATGTTGATGCTCGCCGCGCTCTCGAGGCTGCGCAGAAACAGAACAGTGACCGACAGCAGTACCACCGACATCGCAATCTGTCCCACTACAAGCACGTTGCGCAGCGTCCAGCGTCGGCCCGGACGCGTCAGGGCGTCCTCGCCTTTCAGCGCATTTGTCAGCATCGGCCGGGAAGCGGCCCAGGCCGGAGCCAAGCCGAGCAGAACTCCGCTGACTAAGGCAGTGTAAATAAATA
>PLKY01000377.1:0-11993 GCA_003140785.1 Acidobacteriaceae bacterium
TGTTTATGAGATAGGTTCTAGCCTCATGACGAATTTCTCGGTACTCTTGCCCGTATACCATAGAGACTCTCCCGAGTACTTTGCCCAATGTCTAAATAGCCTTGAAGCTCAGACTAGACCTGCAAGCGAGATTCTAATTGTCAAGGATGGCCCGCTTGGAAGCGCCCTTGAAGACGTCATAAAGGTTTATTCTGCAAAGCTGCCAGTTACGACATTACAGCTTCCTGAGAATGGAGGACTTGGTCCAGCACTAAGAGCTGGAGTTGAAAAATGTCGATTCGAAATTATCGCCAGAATGGATGCCGATGACATATGCACTGACGAGCGATTTGAGCTGGAGATTGGTTTCCTCGAGGCGCATCCCGAAGTGGATGTGTTGAGCGGTACAATTCGGGAGTTCAATTTGGATCCCGAGGCCTGGATCTCGGAACGCCGCCTACCCCGCGAGCACGCTTCAATTGTCATTTTCGCAAAGCGCCGCAATCCCGTGAACCATATGGCTGTCGTATTTCGTAAATCGGCAGTTCTTGCGGCCGGCAACTATCCATCGCGCCCCGGGTTTGAGGACTATGCCCTATGGGTCCAAATGCTATTGAACGGCTCAAGGTTCCACAACCTGGAAACTGTGTGCATGTTTGCGCGGTGCGGGAACGGCATGCACCAAAGGCGGGGAGGATGGAGTTATGTGTTGCACGAAGCGTCGCTATTCTGGCACTTTCGCTCCTTGGGCTTTCTAAGTACGCCTGAAGCGCTGTGCAGCATCGGCCTGCGGTTACCGGTAAGATTGGTCCCCGTCGTAATCCGATCATCCTTGTATCGTCTATTCGCGCGGTCAAGTGGTTATGGTGAAGGCGTTCAACAGCGGCGCAATTGTCGGACGCCTGCCTCATAGATTCTCGCTCGGCTACAAAGACCAGCTTCCTCCGGTTGTGATTTCCGCTGAGCTGGCGCATTCGCAGGTAGGTCATTGAAATCGCGTCCCTCATTCCCAGAATCTTGCGCCCCTGTAGATCCTCGAGGTATTGGCGGGCGCGGATCAAATGCGCCAATGCCAAGTCATGTTGCGTCAGCAGGGATTTCACCGCTGCTCGAAACTCAGACGACTCATAATATGCAAGTTGCAATGGCCGCTAACGAGGCAAGGCCAGAGCTGTATTCAGGTACAATTTCCCGCATGCGTATGAGCTGCGTGCGGTAGGAGATCGTAAAGAGTCCTCAAATGTGCCCGGTAGTAGAAGGTATCGATAAAATCGCGTCGGCACTGTGTTGCAAATGAGGCTATCTCCTTCTGGAATTGCTGGAATGCCGTAATTATACATTCCGGTTCAGCACCCGGCACGATCTGGCCGTTTCTGCCCGATGTGACGAATTCGGGAAACGAGCCAACCTCGCTGCAAAGAACGGGGGCACCAAACATGAATGCCTTTGGGAGGACGCCGCTCTGGGTAGAGCGCCGATAAACGTTCCACACGCAGATGCTTTGACTGTAGTAACCATTGATCTCATCGTTCGAAAGGCGCCGTCCGGACTGGATATCGATTCGATGCGAATTCTGGGTGAAGATTGGATCGCTGAGGCATCCCTTCGGCAACGCATGGCCGCCAGATGCAATCAGGAATTGGATATCGAGATTTCGTTGTAAGGAAAGACGCACAACGTTGAGGAACTGATCGAATCCATGAGAACGACAGGGGTTTCCAATATAGCTGAAGTATCTCTTTTTCTGAATCAGAGTCGAAATATCGTCGCGCAAATCATCGTCATATAACAGCGGGATACAACTGGCGCTGCGGTTGTACCTGGCGTCGGTGGATTGGTAGACGCGGAGACCGTACTGAGAAGGCAAGATAATATGGTGGGCAACACGGAGAACCGGCACGGTCGAGCGGTGGGCGAGGATGGCCCTCCCGGCAGCGCGCAGCCCCTCAGCCTTAATATATTTTGCCGACATCTGCCAGGGTTCATGAAGAATGTAGAGGATTCGCGTCCCATGTTTCTTTAGAGACTTTGCGGTTTCCAGATTCTTGAGCGAAGGGTTGAAGAAAATGGCGCAATCCCAACCACTGTCCAGTCGGGCTTTCCCAGGTTCCAGGACTGGGGCTGCATTCCCCAATTCGGAGAACCGGCTGTACGCGGGATCAAGCAGGAATACGGCTTCCATGCCAAGAGTTTGAATTGCCCTGGCATATGCGATCAAAAGCTGAATATGGGCAGGATTGCAACGGAGAGAAACAAGCAGAGCTCTTCCGCTCATGGCGTATCCTTCTGAGGCTGAGGCAGAGCTGACGCCGAACCTGGCAAGGGCAGGCAGTTACGCAAGTATTTTGCCAAGCGGCGAAGATGAGGCCAAAAAAGGAGAAAGATGAGCTCCCCAATTAAGTACGTAAGGACGTCAAGAGTTCTTGACCGGAGCATTATCATACACGCAAAGCCGATCGCCACTCGTGAAACAGGCAAGCGATTCTTAATCAGCTGCCGGTCGATAAGACGACCCATGGCCCCTAACATGATGCCAGCAGAAATAGCGGTCAGGATGGAGGGACGGTAGTAATAGATTTCACCGAGCCATGTGAAGATGGAAACCGCGCTTACAGTTTGATCCGCACTTGGATAAATGCATAAACTGGTCTGCACATTAAACGAATAGATGCTCTTGGGAAAGAGGAACGCAGGAATGAACTTTTTGAAAAACTCTGCGACGAATTGATACCACGCAGCAGAGCCGCAATTGGACAGGCGCATCAGGGTAAGGTTGATATAGGGACCGGAGACAGCATCCCTTAGCGGGGAACCTGAGTTTCCGTAGTCGCCGCGCAGGTGGCTTGCAACTGTGAATAGGAGGAAGGCGACGCCCCCTCCGATAACTGTTCGACGCCAATTTGACGATTTGCCTAAGAAAATTGTCAAGACACAAAGAATCACTGCCCCTCTGCTTGACGTAACGCCGTAGAAGAGCATGAGAAGTGCGGCCATCCACAGTGCGACACGTCCAAGGCGGGATGCTTGCGATGTAACGTCGATCAGACAAAATGGAAGCAGGCCAAGGATCACACCGACGAGCTGGAACACTCCTCGCCCTGCTGAGGTCCCGGCATTGGTTTGTTCGATAACACGGTCGATGGACTTGGTGCCGACCAAGAAGAGGTTGAATTGGAAGAGCTTTTGCCCAACGAGTGCGTCCGCGATGATATAGAGAACGGCAAAGCCTGCCAGGATCGTGACGGCTGTCTCCCCGAGGCGATCTGATTCCGCGTTATCGGTCGGCATCAACGGATTGTTGCGGAAAAACAACCAGACGGGCAGCGCGGCAGCGAGTGTATAAATGATCGCCGACGGTCCAGCCACTAAAGCAGCGGGAATGCCCCAAAAGAACAAACCGAAAATTAAATAGAAACCGAGAGAGCGGCGATTCATAGCACAAGTGACTCCCGCAGGAGGCGTGTTGCGTTGAGGACATATGCTTCCGCTGCAGCTTGTTTTCCCGGCCCAGCCGCTCGCACGGCGGCGATACAAGCGTCTGCCAAAGCGTCAGGATCGGTGGGCCAGTCGATGTACGCAACCTGCCCAGGAAAAGCTGCCACGAGTGCTGAGTCTGCGCCCCAGCGAGTCGTGATGAGCGCTCGCCCTGCGATCAGCGTCTCAACCGATTTGATCTTGACGCCGGTCGAAGGGCCTACTGGATTTACCGTCGCAGCAATTTGCGCATAGTATTCTGCCGTGGAGCGGACCCTTCCGAGCACCCGTGCTCCAGACTTCGCAAGCGACCTCAGAACGTTCTGATCGATTGTGTCACAAATGCCACCGGCAATGAGCAACTCGATATTTGCATCCCGCAAGCGATTCAAGAATGTGGGCGTGGACAACAAACGAAGGATTTCCTCGTTGACGTAACTCGGCGCCCCCATGAATCCAAGCCTCGGCGGCATGTCACCAGATGCCACCTGAACAAGTTTCGCGTGGTCCGAGGGAACGAACGAGAGAAGCCGGGGGCGTACCCCATACATTCGTTCGAATTCATCAATGTCGTCCTGCGAAACGGCCAGGCATCGGCTGTCCGACTGCAGAACAGATCTCTCGTCATCCAATGCGAGGCTGATCGAGCGGCGAACGCCAATTCTTTCGTGCCGATCTGCCATCACGTCACCGGTATCGACAATCACCTTTTCTGCAAGACGGTCCAATTTCAGAAGGCAATAATGCCATGCATAGNNTGCATAGTAGCAAACAATTACGTCATATCGATCGATCCAGGACCGAGGTAGCGGCGTTCGAATCGGGAAGTAGAAGCGATCGATTATGCGAAGCTTATTGCACAAGATGACTCCACCGCCATACCAGAGCATCGTATTCAACCAAACGAGAGCGGGAAAGAATCCTCGTAGGAGATTTACCTGTATTCCAGCATTCCGCAGCCATTGACGAGCTTTCGTGGGCGAAGCACCAGCTGACAATAAGTCGACGGAGTCTCCATAAACCGAGCAAAGCGCTGAAAGCAGTTGATGCTGCCCGTGAGCCATCCCATTCTTGGCAATCATATCGATGGGCGAAATAAAGAGGACGCGAGCTCTAGAATTCATCTTCCTTCTCTGATATACGATTTCGCGAACTTATACTATTGCATTCGGGATGTTAACGCATCCTCAGGAATTGGATCGGACCGGCGAGACCTGCTAGGATTCCGGGCGGCTGGCAGTTCACGAATTGATTCAGCATTGGACCGTGTCTTCATTTGCCCTCAGGATTGACTTGGAAATCGGCTGGCCGAGGTTCCCGGTCTGAGGACGGAATTAACCGGTCGCGCATTCGAAATGGGAACTCGTTATCGAATCGCCCAAGAACCCCGTCCATGAGCGCCCTTAGAAGAATAAACAGTCTAAAGGGAAGGTCAATTCGATCAACGAGACAGGTACGCAGCACGACCCGCAAGAATTTGCTTGCCAGCCAAGCGATCCGATCGGGCCGAAAGCCGCGCGCGTACAGTTCGATCCAAACTCGGTTGCGCCAAAGAAAGTATTGAAAGCAGAAGCGATCCTTGGGATAGATCGTGAAATCGCGCCCAAAACGGCGGATCAATTCCGGCGGGCGGCTGACCTCTTTGTGCACTAGAACAGAATCTTGCGCGAAGACGATCCGTCCTGCCTCGCAAAGGCGGATGCAGTATTCGGTATCATCTCCCTGAAGAAAAAGCTCCGCTTTCGGAAAGCCGATCGCCTTGACCGCAGCATTAGAAACCATCAGCCCTACAAAAGACGAGAATGTCAGATAGGCGGGTTGGGATCCAGGCGAAGATCCTTTTTCGTAAACAAAGTGTCCCGTGTCCAGGGTCCCGTCTCTTCGGATTTTTGCATTTGCGATGCCGATTGTCTGTGGGACCAAAGTATAGCGAAGCATGGTATCGAGCGCATCTGGCTTAGCGATGGCATCGTCATCCATGAGCCAGATCCAGTCGAAGCCGGAGCTATAGGCCATCTCAACGCCCCGCTTGAATCCTCCGGCTCCGCCTGTATTCTTCTCTGAGCGAGAGTAAGTGATCGCTCCACGTTGAAGGTAACCCTGCGCTTGAAGCATGTGCCCGGTACCATCGGTGCTTGCTTGGTCAACGATAAAGACATGGTCCAGGGGCCGGTTTTGGCAAAGTAGTGCATCAAGGCACTCTGCCAACAGAGTTTTGCGATTGAAAGTCACTACGACCGCAGCAACCGAGATGTTTCTCGACATTGGAGGCGTTCCACCCGGCACCCACTGGCACATAGAATCTCTCGGGGCCATACCGCAATTCTAAAGGAACCTGGGCGTTCACAGGGGCCGGCATCTTAAGCGCCACTGAGCACTGACTCGGTGGCTTTCAGTGCGCTGGCAACGACCTGGTCCATATTGTAGTAGCGATATTGGGCCAGTCGGCCGACAAAGAACGTGTCTCTTTCTCTCGCCGCTTCCGCGCAATATCGCTGATAGATTTCGTTGTTCTCCGGGCGAGGTATCGGATAATAGGGATCGCCCTCGGCGGTGGGATACTCCCGGACGATGGAAGTGCCGGAGTGTTTCTGAGCGGTAAGATGTTTGAACTCTGTGATTCTCGTGAAGGACTGCTCGTTGGGATAGTTGATAGTTCCGACAGCTTGAAACTTCTCTACCTCTGGTAAATGCTCGTGTTCAAAACGAAGTGACCGATAGGGGAGCGCCCCGAACCGAAAATCGAAATACTCATCGATCGGGCCGGTATAGAAGAGCAGCTTCCATTCAGCGCGCTGGCGCAGCTCTTGAAAACTGGCCCCCAATTCGATGCGAATGCGAGCGTGATCCAACATCCGCGCAAACATTTTGGTGAAACCTTGAGCCGGCATCTTTTGGAAGGAATCAGTAAAATAGCGATCGTCGGTGTTGGTCCGAACCGGAATCCTCGCCGCCACAGTTGCGCTCAAATCGGAAAGGTCAAGTCCCCATTGCTTGCGCGTGTAGCCGCGGAAGAATTTGTCGCAGAGATCGCGACCGACTGAAGACAAAACAACATCCTCACTCGTACGAATGGGGTTCTTAGGCTCACGGGCGCGTTCTAGGAATTCGGCAACGCCGGCTTCATCCAGGGACAGACCATAGAGACGGTTTATCGTCGTCTGGTTAATCGGAATCGGATAGAACACGCCGTTTAGAGACGCCAAAACTCGGTGCTCATACGGGATCCACTCTGTGAATCGTGAAAGATAGTCCGAAACGACAGGCGCGTTGGTATGAAAGATATGCGGCCCGTAACGGTGGACGAGCACACCATTCCCATCCAGTTCATCGAATGCATTGCCCCCAATATGTTCCCGCTTGTCGATCAGAAGGACGTGATGACCTGCCGACGCGCAGCGTTCTGCAATCACGCTTCCGGCAAAGCCGGCACCAACGACGAGCACATCGAATTTCACTGAGCACTCCGAATTTGATGAAATCCACTCATAGCTGGCACAAATCCTAAAAGACCTTGGCTGTGAAGAAGCATCTGAGAATTATCCCGACTGCTGGACCTTGGTCCGCGACCTAAGGAGACGGTAGATCTTTCTTATCCCCACGAGAAGTGGTCTTGGAAGAATGAGAGCAAGTTTGAAATGAGGAGGCACAATGAGAGGACTTGGCGACAGCCCTCTGGCTCGATATGCCAAAAAACCGGGGAAAGAGAGGAATGTTTCTCGGATCCCTTGAATGACTGAATCGACGACCGCTTTATTCACACCGAATCGTTCAAAGATGTACATGAACGCTTCGGGCATATAAGCAACGAAGGGGGTCGAGTCCGCTCGGTCGTTTCCCACCCTGGCTAATACTCCGTTAAAGCTGGAATGATAGCCGTCCTTTCCCTTCGCCAGAACCTGCGCCGTCATATATACCTGGATCCAATTCGGAACCTTTGCTATGCTCCCCAGAATATCGTCGAAATCGACCAAATCGCGCCGGTAGATGCTGCAACTTAAGAAGCTCAGCCAATGATTTCGCACCAGAAACGTGCGATTGATATCGGCGTGCGGGACATCCTGCTTTAACATGTACCGCTGGTCTGGTTGGAATTTCGTGACCTGCCGTTCGCTGTCGCAATATACATAATTCACGGAGATGTAGGAGGGGCGATCTGTCTTGATAATGTGGAGAAGTTGGCGAACGGTCCCCTCCGTAACGAAGTCGTCGTCGGAGAGAATCCATACGTAAGTGCCGGAAGCGCGTCTCAGAACTTCGATGAAGTTCCGATCGGCGCCAATGTTAGTCTGATTCCGCTCGTAACGAAGCAGTGGATGCAGGCGAACTAGATCCTCCACAAGAGCCTGGGTTCCGTCGTCCGAGGCGTTGTCGCATACCATGACCTCGACTCCTTCTTCAGCGAGTGCCTGGTGTATGACAAGATCGAGGCACTCTTGAAGCTCTTGTTTCCGATTCCAGGTTGGGATTCCAATCGTCAGGATCGGGCCACTACTGCTCATGCCAGATTCTCCGATATTTGATGAAGATGTAGGTGGCAAGGGGCAGACCCATGAACAATCCGATCGCAAGCGATCCTGTTACGATGCCGAATGAGCCATAGCTTCTTCCGAGGAAGTAAGTGGATGGCGCGACAAGGAGCGCTCCCAGGATTGAGGGCAGGAGGAATTTCTCCTGTTTGTGAGCCCTCAGGTAAAGAGCTTCCCCATTAATTACGATATTCAACACAGTGACCGCAAGGAGAAACCCCATGGAAATAGGATCCAGGACCCTTCGGGCAAACGGAAGGTGCGCCCAGTTCAAATAGATCACACCCAACCAAACACTAAGAGCGCCCGCTGCACACACGGACACGGATTGCCAAAGGGTCTTGAAAAAGAGACGATCTAGCGGCTGAAATTCCTTTCGTGCAATCATTGCTCCAAAGGGCGCGGCCTTGGTATTGATCCACGCGACTGCGACTGCCGAAAGGGCCCCCGCCAAGCTGAGAGACATACCCATTTGACCCGCAGCGACTGCGCCCCGAAAGGCGAACAGGACCGGATTATAGAGCTGGAAAATGAAGTAACCGCAAAGCCAGCTTATAGCGATTCGCCACTGAAAGGGCCAAACCTCTCTCGTCCAATGAATGCGATGTTCCCCCGCATTTTTGCGCAACAGCGGCATCAAAAGATCTCGCCGCCGGAAGAGCCAAATTGATGCGACGCCGGCATTGCCTCCGATAATCATCGCGGGGGCGAACAATCCATGATGCGTCGCGAGCGTCAGCCACGCAAGCATGCTTCCTGTCACAGCCTGCACAATCCGGAGCCGAGCGACATTCTTAACAAAGCCGCAACCCTCCATGAAGGACAGAAGCGGATCAAGCTGGAACGTGAACATCGCGGCGAATGCAGCAGCATACCAAGGGAAATGCCAGGAGATATTTTCGCCGGAATGGGGGTGCGCGGAAAAGAAATACGAACCCGCGGTCAGAAGGAAGACACCCAGAAGAACCGCTGCACTCGTATACCAGCGAATCGTTTTTTGAAGTACAGAAGCGAGCCTTGCGTGGGCAATCGGGTCTCCTGAGATGAGACCGCCTGAGGAAAATGTCAGATGAGCGCGTTCATGGCTGGCCATTTGAAGGATGACAAATGAGAAGCCTAGTTCAAAAACGATCTGCAGCGCGATAAGGCTCCCGAACGTGTAATAGTAGCCTTGTTCCGCCGGTGACAGAAAGCGGGCGATAAGAGCTACGGTAACCAATCCTGCTAAGCTAGCCCAGCCCCTGGCGAGAATTGTAAAGGCGATTGCCTTGTCAATCCCGAGTCCCGCCAGCAACCATGTTCGCCCGTGCCTGGAATGCCGTGCCAGCCACGCGCGGGTCCCCACGCTCTCGGTCATCTCTGGCACTATGGACGCCTCGGTATCGGTCTGTACAGATTCATCTTGGAACATCTTCTTAGACGACAAGCTGACTATGGGTATAGAGTTCTTCGAGCGTTGCTCTACCGGCTCGTTACTTCTCTGTCAGCCGGTCCAATCTTCGTGTGCGCCTTCGCAGCAGAAGCTACTTTACTTTTCTCACCAAGAATCGCCCAATGAGCCCACTTATCCATCCCAGGTCCACTACATCTTCCGCGTCGTCGATAAGTTCCAGCCCGTCGATCGAGCCAATGAGCGCGCCGACGCTTGAGCGGTCGAATAAGTTAATATGCTCATGAATTGTGATTGGCGTGTCTATGATTCTTTGCTCGAAGTCTTCCCGAACTATCTTGGTCAATTCGTGAGGGACTTCTATGTACATCAAGCCTCCGGGAGCTAAAAGACGCGCCGCTTCGATCACCAACGCCTTTGGATTCCCAACGTGTTCGAGCACATGCATGCAGGTCAGAAATGAATATGTCTTAGCCCTCGGATCTGCAATCTTTTTCACCTTTCGAGCATCCACAGAGGCGTGTAGCGGCGCGCCCGACGCGTCGTAGACAAAGATGCTGTCAAATTGATTATAAGCAAAAGATGGAATCATTCGCCCGTCACTGCCACCGTAGTCGATCATCGATCCACCTGCGAAATGGCTCGCGTTCTTGTTGAGAAAGCTGTCGACAGCGGCGTTTCTGTTCTTGATCTCCAGCGGATGGCTTCCGACATCATTCACAATTTGTGCATACCAGGGCTCTACGGAGATTCGATCCCGGTTGTAGGTTTCCGATCGATAATCGCGGTAGAGCCCAAGCAGGTCTTCAGCTGAATACTCGTGGCACGGAGTAATGCTGTGGCACAAGGTGCATGACTGCATATCGGTTCTGAACGGTACTGCCGGCTTGAGCATTGGCGGCATAAGCATTCTTCGTATTCTGCGCAGAGCCCGAATGGGTAGAATCGCGGCCCGAGTCCGAATCAAATCGATCCTGGAGAATAAGCGGAATTCATCTTTGCTGGTATCGACGCGAAGGAGGAAAAAATCCGCGTACTTTCCTACGGGCAATATAGTTGTATCGTTGTTTCCACAAACTCGACATGTCATATTTGATTCACCTGGTTATCTGGTGCGAAACACTCTTTGATCAGATAGCTCTTTGCATCCCCATCAGATAATGAAATCGTTGACTACGTGACGCGAGTAGATCTTTAAAAGGTGCCATAGCGTCGGCTGGCTGCCGGTCTCCACCACTGCCTTAGGACGCAAACTTGTCTCTCCGCTCCCGCGCATTCCAAGCCCACCCGCCAGCATGCCCGTTTTCATTTCCGTCTCTTAGAACCTGAATGCGCTTTCCCATTGAGGATCAAACTTTGGCCCGTTAAGTAGCTGATTCTCATCATACATTGCACTTTCCCGCGAACGCCCGTTTCTCCATCGTGCCGACCTCGATGACGGATAGCGCAACACGACTTCGGGAGCAGATTCTCGAGCTATCTGCTCAAAACTTCGCAGAGCCATTCAAGTTCGAGAGAATTCGTACCTGGACAGTCGCCGGTCCGCAAATCCGGCAATGTAACGGAATGTGGCGATGTTAGCGCTGTCGTCATTTCGGCCTCGGAGGCATGGTTTACCACAGGCCGTTTTGACGGGGACTGTGATCGAATTGCTCCAACCGGCTCCATGAAATCTCTTCGTTCAGGGGAGGGCCTAGTGTAGTGTCTCAAGCAGATCGTCTTTTATTGAGGGCGGTCTGAGCGCGAGTGACCTTTTCCAGGATGTCGTTTGCTTTCGCGGTCCAGATGAAGGGCTTGGGATTCTGATTGTGGCCGTCGATGTAGTCTCCGATGGCCATGATGAGTTGTTCGAGATCCTGAAAGACGCCACGCCGAAGGCGGTTGTGGGTCAGATCACGGAAGAAGCGTTCCACCATGTTGAGCCATGAAGCCGAGGTGGGCGTGAAGCACACATGGAAGCGCTTATGCGTCTCCAGCCAGCGTTGCACTCGTTCATGCTTGTGCGTGGAGTAGTTATCGCAGATCAAGTAGATTTCTTTGTCAGCGGGGACGGTCTGATCGATCATGCGCAGAAACCTCAGCCACTCCTGATGGCGGTGCTTCTGCTGGCATACGCCGTAGACCTCGCCATTGGCGGTGTTGAGCGCGGCGAACAAGGTGGTCGTGCCGTTGCGTTTGTAGTCATGCGTCATGGTCTGGCCGCGCCCCTTTTTGAGAGGCAGGCCGGGCTGTGTGCGATCCAGCGCTTGAATCTGGCTCTTCTCATCCACAGACAACACCAGTGCATGCTCGGGTGGGTTGAGATAGAGTCCGACAATCGCCTCCAGTTTGTCGGCGAAGTGTGGGTCGTTACTGACCTTGAAACTCTCCACGCGGTGCGGCTTGAGGCCGTTAGCCCGCCAGATACGCGACACCGATGCCTTTGAAATGCTCATCTCTTTGGCCATCGTCCGAGTTGACCATTGCGTGGCGTTGCCCGGCGTACTCTGCGTGGTTTTTGCAATCACGGTTGCCGTTACTTCTGGGGAGATCGACGGTTTGCGTCCGGGACGGGGCGCATCTTTCAGAAGACCTTCGAGGCCTTGCCCAAGAAAACGTCCGCGCCAGAGCGTGACCATGCG
>PLKY01000377.1:12026-17158 GCA_003140785.1 Acidobacteriaceae bacterium
ACGCGCATATCGAGGTCTCCTCATCATAAGATGAGCCCCGATACATAATAGACTCTATTAATGAGACACTACACTAGCTGTACCAATCCGCCGTGCGCTTGATGGCTTCGCGGAGCCCAATCGTCTGCCGTAATCCAAGTCGAGTCTCCGCTTCTGTCACATCGGGCACATACTGCTGCAAAGGAGCGCCGGCTGCCGGCTTCGCCGCAATCTCAACCTTGAGGGAGGGATTAAGTTCGTCGACCACAGTGGTCGCTAAATCCCGGATGCTGATTGCATCTCCCGAACCGACATTGAAAACTCGAGGTTTGGCATTCGATTTATTTTCAGAAAGCAGGATTGTCCACACCCAGATTGCCAAGTCGGCCGCGTAAAGATAGGAACGCATCGGCGTACCGTCGCCTCGTATGGAGATATTTCTGCCTGCCAAGGCGTCTCCTATGAAATTCCCGATCGCGAAGTGCTGGTCGAGCGGCAAGTGCGGACCAACAAAAGCGAAGCACCGCGCAATGGAGAACTGAATCTCCGAGTTACACGCATAAAAAGAGCACATTTGCTCCGCAACGCGCTTACCCTCCGCATAAGCCGCATTCGGGTCGAGCCAGTCAGGTCCTCCACGATAATTCTCCGGAATATGGCTCAGATTTTCCGGTTGAGGTCCATAGACGGCTCCGGAACTCACGAAGAGAAAGGTCTCCGTGTTCCGTGCCTTTGCAAATTCCAGCACTCTTTCTGTGCCGCTTACCAGAGTCGTGAGCAGGTTCAGCGGCTGGGCAGCCTCAGCGCCCGAACTTGCTGCGGCAGCATGGATGACGAAGTCATAGTTCTGGTCCGGAAAACTGAAGTTGCGAACGTCTCCAGCAACGAACCGAATCGAGGTCTCGCCCGCAAGATGTGGCATTCTCGCTTCAGCCGCTCCTGGGTTACGGCAAAGCACTGTGGCGCTCGTCCCAAGCTCCAGTTCGCGATCGCAATAGGCCAGACTTTCCAGCAGCCATGCGCCAAAGAATCCCGTTGCTCCGGTCAGAAAAATGCGCTTCCCCCGCGCTCTTTCCCAAACCTGCCGCGTCAACGACAGAATGTGCGCAAGGTCCCTGGTCGCGATGGGTTTCACGCATCCAGCATAAATCCATGGGTCGTTGCTCAGCGGGTTATAACTTTGGATCGTGCGTGGTGGGATCCATAGGGCCGGATTGAAGTTGACGCGCATGGGATCGCATTACGGTGACGCTATGAAATTGCTGGACAACTGGCCTTTGGAGCCGCGCATCCGCACCATCACCCCAGTATCAATGTGGTATCGTAGTTATCCAATAGCGGAAGATAAACGATACCTATGTTGCCCGACTTTGATAAATTCGACAATGGCGTCCGGTGGCAGTTGGAACGGTTCTGCGCGTCGGATTCTGCCCGTCTTTGAATGTAGTACCACGAGGAGTCTTTCCATGAGCACAGTCAAAATCGGCAGCAGGTTGGTTGGTGGCGATGAGCCCTGCTTCATCATCGCGGAGATTGGAATCAACCATAACGGCGATGTCGACCTCGCGAAGCGCTTGATTAGCGTGGCTTTAGCTGCCGGCTGTGACACCGTAAAGTTTCAGAAGCGTACGATCGAGGTCGTGTACTCTCCCGAGGAATTGGCTAAGCCTCGCGAGAATCCTTTCGGCCCGACAAACGGCGACCTCAAATTCGGTCTCGAATTCGAGCAGGAAGAGTACGAAGAGATTGATGCGTTCTGCAAATCGGTCAAGATGTGCTGGTTCGCCTCGCCTTGGGATGAGGGATCGGTGGACTTCCTCGAACAGTTTCACGTGCCTGTCCACAAGATCGCGTCTGCATCGCTCACTGACGACAACCTTCTTCGCCATGTACGCAAGACCGGGAAGCCAATCATCCTCTCGACTGGAATGAGCACCTACGCCGAGATCGACCATGCCGTCGAAGTTCTCGGCAAGAAAGACCTCATCCTGATGCACGCCACGAGCACTTATCCAGCGAATTACGACGAACTGAATCTGCGCGCAATCCCGACCATGATCGAGCGCTACGGTGTTCCCGTCGGTTACTCCGGACACGAGACAGGAATCCCCAGCAGCGTTTGCGCGGCTGCACTCGGCGCCTGCAGCGTGGAACGCCACATCACCATGGATCGTGCCAGTTGGGGCTCCGATCAGGCTGCTTCGCTCGAGCCAAACGGAATATCGCGCTTGGTTCGCGACATCCGCCTGTGGGAACAGTCGAAGGGCGATGGGATTAAGAGGGTGTACGAGCGTGAAGTCCCGATCATCAAGAAACTTCGCCGCGTCGGCGCCGCGGTTTAGTCGAGATGGCCGAGGTTGAGTCTTTCAAGGGATCTTTGGAGCGGATCAGAGCCGTTGCAATGGATGTGGATGGGGTGCTCACCGATGGCGGCGTTTGGTGGGGCCCGAATGGCGAAGAATGGAAGCGTTTCTGCTTCGCCGACATTATGGGAGTTTCGCTGGCGCGGAGAGCAGGCATTGAGCTCGCCCTTATTTCGGGCGAAGATAGCCCTCTTGTCGACCGTTACGCCGCTAAAATGCACATCGGGCATGTGTTCAAGGGGTGTCGCGATAAGGCGTCTGCTCTTCGTGAATTTGCAGCGTCGAGTGGCATTGACCTGGTCGAAATCTGCTACATCGGGGATGACATCAACGACCTGCCTGCCATGCAGATTGCGGGCTTTTCTGCCTGTCCCGCGAACGCCGTACGCGATGTACTTACCAAAGTGAAATTTGTCTCCGGGTCTACAGGCGGAAGCGGCGCTGTCCGCGAAGTCGTAGATGCTATTTTCATGGCCCGCAGCTTGAATCCCATCGAAGTCTTCTCCAGATCATGAGAGCTTGCCAGCAAGCTGTTACGAACAAAGTAAGAGTTAAATCATGAAGCTTTCCGACTACGTCGTGCGCTTCATTGCCGAACACGGCGTGAAGCATGTTTTTCTCGTCACCGGCGGCGGCGCAATGCACCTGAACCAATCTCTTGGCGCAGAGCCCGCAATAACGGCAATATGTAATTCGCACGAACAAGCCAGCGCAATCTGCGCGGAAGGCTATTCCAAAGCCACGAATCACCTCGGCGTATGCATGGTGACCACAGGCCCTGGAGGTACGAATGCTGTCACGGGCGTCGCTGGCGCCTGGCTGGATTCGACTCCGACTCTCTACGTATCTGGTCAAGTGAAGCGGCCAGATCGCATGTTCGACAAGGATGGCCGACCACTGGGCATGCGGCAGCTCGGCGTGCAGGAAGTCGACATCGTTTCGATCGTAAGGCCGATTACCAAATACGCGGTCACGGTCCTCAATCCCGAGGAAATCCGCTACCACCTGGAGAAGGCCTTGTATCTCGCACTCAACGGCCGTCCCGGCCCGGTGTGGATAGATATCCCGCTCGATGTTCAGGCCTCACCGATTGATGAACCCTTCAATCTGCGTAGCTTTGATCCAACGGAGTTGGAAGAGCAATCCGGCTACTCAAATCTAAAGGAGGAAGTCAGTCTCCTGATTGAGAAGCTGAACCGCGCTGAACGACCTTTATTGTTTGCCGGGAATGGCATCCGCCTTGCACATGCGGAAAAGGAATTCGAAGAACTCCGAGTACTGCTGGAAATTCCCACAGTGGCAACGTGGTGCGCTGCCGATCTCGTCCCGAGCAATGATCCAACCTNNCCCAACCTATGTCGGTCGACCCGGTTCGGTGGCAGCACGCGGAGCCAACTTCGCGCTGCAGAACTCAGATTTTCTTCTCGCCATCGGCGTGCGGCTGGATTTTGCAATTACGGGGTATGCACCGCAGAATCTCGCTCGCGAAGCACACAAGGTCGCTGTGGACATTGACGCGGCCGAACTCCAGAAGCTCCATCCTTATCTGCAGCAGCCCATCTGCGCCGATGCTCGTACTTTCTTGCAGGAACTCCTGCGGCAGAAGAATTCTATCCGGCTTAAGAGCCACTCCGCATGGGATGCGCGCTGCGCTGACTGGAAGACACGCTATCCGGTTGTCACGGATGAGCACCGCAAGCCGGAGGGTCGGGTTTCGGTGTTCAATCTTGCGGAATTGATTGGAACGGAGGTCAAGCCCGAAGACAAACTCGTGGTTGGGAACTCCGGTTCAGCCATTGAAATCTTTCTGCTCGCCTGCCCCACCCTGCATTCGCAACGTCTTTACCACACAGCCGGCCTCGGGGCGATGGGATATGCCATTCCAATGGCGATCGCGGTTTCAATCGCAAACCCTGGCAGAGAGGTCATCGCGATTGACGGCGATGGAGGCTTCATGTTCAACATTCAGGAGCTGGAGACCATCCGCCGTCTCCAACTGCCAATCAAATTCTTTGTGCTGAACAACGATGGTTACTCTTCCATCCGGGCATCCCAGAGGGCCTATTTTGGTGAGGCGACGATTGGTGCGGATCGCAATAGCGGTCTTACCATCCCCGATCTCGCTAAGGTGGGAACGGCATTTGGGCTCGGTACAGCAGTCATCAAAGATCAGAGCAATCTCCGCGCAGATCTTCGCAGAGTGCTTCAAATGACGGGCCCGGTAGTCTGCGATGTCAATGTCCTTCCGGATGAAGTGCGTGCACCGCGTCTGCAGTCCTATCAGAAACCGGACGGATCGTTCGTTTCTAAACCGCTGGAAGATTTATTCCCATTCCTGCCGCGCGAAGAGTTTCTGGCCAACATGATTGTGAAGCCCCTGCCCGAATAGGAGAAGGTATGCAACCCGTCTTCGGAGTGATGCAAGGACGCCTCAGTCCGCCGGAAGAGGGTCGCTTTCAATCTTTTCCCAGAAATTCATGGCGTCAGGAATTCATTCGTGCGCGCGAGGCTGGCATTAGCTATATCGAGTGGATCTACGATGACTACGGCGCTTCCGCTAATCCTATTGCCACCGTGGAAGGCAGAGCGAAGATCAGCGGTCTTAAAAAGCAATATGGTATTCAGACACCTGCCATTTGCGGCGACTGGTTGATGGATTACCCTCTGATTCGTTGCTCGGAATCTGAGCATGAAGAGCGGCTTCGAGTGCTACACGACATGCTCCATTGGGCGCGTGCAATCGGTGCTTCCCGAGTTGTGCTCCCATTCGTTGACGCCTCATCCATTCAC
>PLKY01000379.1 GCA_003140785.1 Acidobacteriaceae bacterium
CGTGCGATCACCTCCGGCCGCTCCACCCGCAACGATTCCAGATCCTCAAAAAATGCCGCGACGTATTGCGCCGTATACTCGCCGATCGGGACGCCTTGCTCCGCTGCATTGCGGATGATCTTGTCATCCANNNNGGCCCGCAGGCATACATGCGCAGCGTTTTGCCATCCGAGGGCGCCAGTTCATCCAGTTGTCCCGAGAGGGTGTTGAAGAGGCGGAGAGTCATTACGTCTTACTGGCGCTCGAATTCACGGTAATTTGGTGCAATACTCACTCCGATTGTAGCAGCGTAAAATATTGCGCGATTTCTATTCAATTCCTGCAATTGCACAGCCCGCCTGGTGTATAGATGTGTTGAGACTCCCCCCATCATTGTCTCTCCACCTGAAAGGAGGATATGGAAAGCGAAGTTCTGTCTCTGCTCTGTGACCCTGATTCGCGCTACGAGTTCGAGTTGGAAGGGAGTACTCTCCGCAACACCGCAACGGGCCGCGTCTATCCTATCCGCGATGGCATTCCTTTGTTTGTCAGTACGTTAACCGGATCGAATCTGAAGTATCAGTCTTTGTACGATCGTATCGCCCCTGGCTACGACCTGGCCGAAACGCTCTACTACTGGATCAAGCGCAAACCGAATTACCGCCACGAGGTCGTCGCCGAACTCGAAATCGCTCCCGGTGCGCGGGTGCTTGAAGTCGGTGTCGGCACCGGTGCAAACCTCCGCTATCTCCCTCAGGACATTGATTTTTATGGCCTCGATCTCTCCTGGAGCATGTTGCACAAATTCCGCAAGAAACTCAAGAAATGGCGTCGCAACGCCCAGCTTTTCCAGGGAGAGGCCTCCCGGTTGCCTTTTCGCGCCGAGGTCTTCGATTGCGTCTTCCATGTCGGCGGCATCAATTTCTTCTCCGACCCCGCCCGTTCCATCCGCGAAATGATATGGGTGGCCAAACCAGGAACCAAGATCGTGATCGTCGACGAAACCGAAAAGGTCGTCCGCGATCACTACCAGAAGAACCCGGCCACCAAGGCTTATTTCCCGCCAGGCACCGAAGCCGTCCGCTGCCCCATCGATCTGGTTCCCGAAGAGATGCAAGAGATCAAAGCCCGCGAAATCGCCGACGGCAAGCTCTACTGCCTCACCTTTCGCAAACCAGCCGCCCCCGCCCGATAGCCGCTCGCCATCAGACTCTGTTCCTCCACAGTGTGGGCAGATTCAAGATCGCCCACACGCCCCCACTGGAGCAGGCCAAGATCTCCACCAGCCGGTCCTTGAGCGTAATCATGAATACGATCATGCTGACAAACATTCCCCACTTTGCTGCCTGCTGGCGAATGGCTACGCCCCATTTTGCGGCTTTCCAGTTCGGCTGAACTTCCGCAGGTCGTGCATCCGAAGTTTGTCCCGGTCGCGTCTCCGCATTTTCGCGCCGCACAAGGCGAACGATGCGCACCAACTCGCCGCAAACCAGCAGAAAAAATCCCGCCAAAGGCACGAGAGAAGCAAATCCCACGGCATAAAGAAACTCGCCGAGGGATCGCCTGCGAATTCTTTCTGAGTCGTCCTTGCCAGGAATCCATTGATTGTTCCGGGCAGTTTCCTCGCGTCGATAGAACGCGTCGGCCGTCGTGCAGAGCACCGCACCCACGCCAATCAGTATCGTGCCAACAAAAAAGAAGCCGTGCTCTAGTGCTCGCCGATCCGGGCTCGCCTTGATCAATCTCCAAACCACATCGTCGGGATCGAAGAGATAGGTAGCAACCGCCGCCGCAATCAATCCATGACGGATCAAGGTCGGATGGCGCCACTCAAAATCGGTCGCCTTCATTCTGCCGTTCTCACCGGCCCAGCACCAACGACGGATCGGCCGTCAGATCCGGCGGCGCAAACTCCCCGGCCACATACCGCGGCCAGGCCGCCGCCGCAATCATCGCGGCATTATCTGTCGAAAGCGCCGGCGTAGGAAACGCAATCCCAATCCCGCGCCGCGACGCCTCTGCCGTGAACCGCTCGCGCAACTCCCGATTGGCCGCAACGCCCCCTGTCACCAGGATCCGCTCAGCATCCAGCGCCTCTGCCGCGGCAAAAGTCTTCTTCATCAAATCGCCTACCACCGCATGTTGAAAGCTGGCGATCAGGTCGAGCGTGGTCGGATCGCAGGTCGCGAGAGCCTCTTCAATCGTCGGTCGCGCGGGTGCATCAGGTCCTGTAAACAATGCCTCACGCCGTGCCTCCGCCTCCGGACGTAAATGATGCAACTCGACGTAGCGAAGCACCGCCGTCTTGATCCCCGAAAACGAAAACAGAAAATGCGGATCGAGCGCAGAAATCGGCGCCGCTGTTGCGCCTTTGGTCCGAGGAGCCTTGCCGCCAAGATGCACCTTGGCCTTGAACTGCGCAAACGAAAACGGCACCGCCCGTGGATCGCCAAAACGCGCCAGCCCATCGATCCAAGGCCCGCCGGGATAACCCAGCCCCAGCAACTTCGCCACCTTATCAAAGGCCTCGCCCGCCGCATCGTCCAGCGTGCGGCCCACAAGCGCATACCTCCACGTTCCACTCTCCGGCCGCGCCAAATACAGATGCGTATGCCCGCCCGAAACAACCAACGCCAGCGCAGGTTCCGCTTCCACAATAGCGTTGTCATCCTGAGCGAAGCGCGTATGGGGCGCCGGCGCGCCCGCGATGGGGAAAGTGGAGCGAAGGAGCTGCTTCTCCGGACTTTCCCCCGCCAATCTGGCCTGCCGCTCTTCCAGCAGCACAGCATGAATATGCCCTTCCAGATGATTCACGGCAATCAACGGTAGTCCCTGCGCAAACGCCAGCGCCTTCGCATAAGTGATACCCACAAGCAGCGCCCCAGCCAACCCCGGCCCGCTGGTCACAGCAATCGCGTCGAGATCAGCCAGCACGACTCCAGCCTCGGCCAGCGCCGCCCGCACCACCGGCACAATCGCACGCAAATGCTCGCGGCTAGCCAGCTCCGGCACCACGCCGCCATACTTCGCGTGCGTCGCAATTTGCGACGCCACTACCGACGACAGAGTGCGCGCGCCGCGCTCCACCACCGCCGCAGCCGTCTCATCACACGAGCTCTCAATGCCCAAAATCAGGCCGCGTCCGCTCACCGGGCGCTTTCGATCTGGCGAGAGATCCACCGGCTCAGGCTCACCCCCTCGACCGCCGCGCGCAAAGCCGCCTTGCGGTGGAGTTCCGGTTCGGTGCGCACCAGAATCTTTCCATTGAACGGCCGATCGGGCTTCTGGCCGGTCTCTGCGCACAGTTTCAGGTAAGAGTCGATGCTCTGGCGAAAGGCGCGCGCTAACTCCTTGGCCGTCTTTCCTTCGAAATGAATCACGTCCCTCAGCCCTACGACAGTTCCGGAGAAAGTGTTCTCATCCGGATCAAAATCAATCGGACCGGGACTGTAACCCTTGTATTCCATCATGGCTTCACCCCTGCGTTCATCAGGAACTGGCGAACGGCATCAACCGCGCCCTTCTTGGTTTCAGGTCGAGGGTGCGGACGATGAAAAACTGCCGTCACACCATTCAGCTTCGCGGCAACGCGGCTTCCTGCACGTTCCATAACCTCGCCTCCCAATGACCGTATCAGCGATTCAATCGCCCTCCACCGAATGTCCGCCCTAGTCGGACGTGCAAAGATGGCGTTCAGCGTGGCCTGTTGTGTTTTGTTCACGGCAAGGAATCGTAAGCCGGTCTTTCATTGACCGGCCACTAATATGATAGCAGATTTCGCTATCAAGAGGACTCGAACGAACAACCGGCGTTTGGCCGAACGGACAATGTTCAGACTCACACTTGACCGAACCGGGCGACAATGGACGAAGAGTCATGCACACCTCGCCCCAATTCGCATCCGCCTTGCATATCCTGAAGACTCTGCGCGTAGCGGGCTTCGATGCGTACCTCGCCGGCGGCTGCGTGCGCGACCTGCTCCTCGGCCGCGAGCCCGCCGACTACGACGTAGCCACCAGCGCCACGCCTAACGTCGTGCTCGATATGTTTCCGCGCACCTTCGCCGTGGGCGCGCACTTCGGCGTGGTTCTGGTTGCTGCCGAGCCTGAGAAGTCTTCGAAAGAGTCCGCCCCACCGCAGGTGGAGGTCGCCACCTTCCGCTCCGACGGCATCTACTCCGACGGCCGCCACCCCGACGAAGTCCGCTACACCCTCAGCGCCGCCGAAGACGTGCAACGCCGCGACTTCACCATCAACGGCCTGCTATTGGATGCCCTACGGGCCGCGGACTTTTGGACCGCGCCCGCGAAGTTGCGATCTGCCGTAGTGGACCACGTCGGCGGCCTGGCCGACCTCGATGCCGGCATCATCCGCGCCATCGGCCGCCCCGAGCGCCGCTTTCAAGAAGACCAACTCCGCCTGCTGCGCGCCGTCCGCTTCGCCGCGCGCTTCGGATTTGAAATCGAACCCGCCACTCACGCCGCCATCCGCGCTCTCGCCCCGCGCATTCACGCAGTCAGCCGTGAGCGTGTCCGCGACGAGCTTACCAAGATGCTCACCGAAGGCCACGCCCGCCGCGCCTTTGAACTGCTCGATAAAACCGGCCTCCTCGCCGAAGTCCTACCCGAAGTCGCGCGCATGAAAGGCGTCGCGCAACCGCCGCAATTCCACCCCGAAGGCGACGTATGGGTCCACACGCTTTTGCTCCTGGCTCAGCTTCCACCCGGCTGCCCGCTCACGCTCGCCTGGGGCGCGTTGCTCCACGACGCGGGCAAGCCACCAACCTTCCGCGTCGCGCCCGACCGCATCCGCTTCGACGGCCACGTCGAAGTCGGCATCGCCATGGGCGCCGAAATCTGCCGCCGCTTCCGCTTCTCCAACGACGAAACGCGTATGATCCTCGCGCTGATCGAAAACCACATGCGCTTCGCAGACGCCCCGCGTATGAAAGCCTCCACACTCAAGCGCTTCTTTCGCCTCGAAAACTTCGACCAGCATCTCGCATTGCACCGCATGGATTGCCTCGCCGCCCGCGCCAATCTCGACATCTGGAATCTCGTTCGCGAACGCTACGAATCCACGCCCGAAGAACTGGTCCGCCCCAAGCCGCTCCTCACCGGCCGCGAACTCATCGCCGCCGGCTACGCACCCAGCCCCCAGTTCCAGCAGATGCTACGCACCGTGGAAGACGCGCAACTCGAAGGCACGATCGCAACGACCGGTGAAGCCCTCACCCTCATCCGCGAGCGATTTCCCCAAACGTGACGAAGCGCACTGCCAAGCGTATTGGCCGATGCGATAAAGGATTTCGGGCCCCTTTGGCTTCAAAAGACCCGTCACGCAACATCCGCTCCCCGGAAAGCGAGTAATCATGACCACCGCTGCGAGCGATCCCGCCATCGACTTCCAGGCGGGCTGGGCCAACCTTGATCTACCTGCGCACGTGCGCGAAGTCCTCTCCGCCGCGCCATTGGTCCAAACCCCCGAGAATCGCCCGCAGCTCCTCGATTGGGCTCTCGGCCGCTCCACCGGCACCACAGACTGGACTCTCGGCAATCGCGACGATCACGGCGTCTACGAGGCCGTCTTTCATCTTCCAGGAAATTCGAACGGCACAAGCCGCATCGTCGAAGCCGTCATCACCAAGGCGCGCAATGGCCTCGCCATCAACTTCCCCGATCCCGCCATGCGCCGCCGCGATCCCGATGCCATGGTCATCGGCGACAGCCTGCCCACCGACAAGCCGACCTACGATCAGCGCTTCGGCGAACCCTTCGACAACACGCGCCAACAGACCCTCGACTGGCTCAAGACGCAGGAACTCGTCGCCATGCCCTTCTACGCGGGGCCCGATGCGCTCGGCTACGGCTCGCTGCTCATCGTGCCGCGTCAGGCTGCATTTTTCGCTGCCGCGCTGGCTGACCTGCAAGGCATGATTCCCCGCAGCCAGGTTCCGGAGAGTTTCAAAATCACCGGCGGCGTTCTCTTTGTCGCGCCGCCTTTTCGCCACACCCACTTCGGCGGCCGCCAGCTTGTCGTCCACGACCGCTCCGCCACGCATCAGGAAGTCTTCGCATACAACCTCTATCCCGGCCCAAGCGCGAAAAAAGGCGTCTACTCCATGCTCCTCGACATCGGCGAGCGCGAGGGCTGGACCACCAACCATTGCGCGGCCGTCTCCGTCGTCACGCCCTATGAGAACCAACTCATCCTCATGCACGAAGGCGCCAGCGGCGGCGGCAAAAGCGAGATGACGGAGCACATCCATCGCATGGAAGACGGCCGCCTGCTCCTCGGCGAAAATGTGGTCACGCACGAACAGCGCACCCTCAATCTTCCCGAGGCCTGCCACCTGCGTCCCATCGCTGACGACATGGCCTGCGCGCACCCCAGCTATCAGGGCACAAGCAAGCGCCTCACCGTCGCCGACGCTGAAAATGCCTGGTTCGTCCGCGTCGACCATATCCACAGCTACGGCACCGCGCCCAACCTCGAACGCCTCTGCATCGACCCGCCTGAGCCGCTGCTTTTTCTCAATCACTACGTTGTCCCCGGGGGCACCTGCCTCACTTGGGAGCATGTGGAAGACGCGCCCGGCAAGCTCTGCCCCAATCCGCGCGTCATTCTGCCCCGCCGCATGATCGAAGACATCGCCACTGGCACGCGCCCGGTCGACGTCCGCAGTTTTGGTGTGCGCTGCCCGCCCACGCATAGCGGGAGCCGCCTTTACGGCATCCTCGCCATGATGCACGTGCTCAGCCCCGCCCTCGCGTGGCTCTGGCGCTTGGTCGCACCGCGCGGCCACGCCAACCCCAGCATTCACCCCTCGTCTGGAGGCGGCCTTTCGGAGGAAAGTATCAGCGGGGAGACGCCCATGGAATCGGAAGGCGTCGGCTCCTACTGGGCCTTTGCCACCGGCCGCCGCGTCGATCAGGCCAACCTGCTTCTTCAGCAAATCGTCGCCACGCCTGAAACTCGCTACGTGCTGCTACCCAATCAGCACATCGGCGCATGGAAGGTCGGCTACATGGCCGAGTGGATCGCCCGCGAATACCTTGCCCGCCGGGGCAGCGCTCGCTTTGGCCGCGAGCAGGTCGATGAAGCGCTCTTCCCGCTGCTCGGCTACATACCTCGTCAGCTCAAAATTGAGGGCTCCATGATTGCCCGCGTCTTTCTTCGCGTTGAAGAACAGATCCAAGGCGGCCTCGACGTCTACGAAGAAGGCGCGCGTCAGTGGCGTGAATTCTTCGCACGCGAGCTCAAGCCTTTTCAGGTGCCCGACCTCGATCCCCTCGGCCATCGCATCATCGAGGCCTGCCTCGACGGCGCGCATCAGGAGGACTACCGCCGCCTCATCCCCCACCCCATGTTCCGTGACGACGAAGGCTAAGACATCCGGCTGCGGGCAAGGCCCATCCAATTCTCTGTGGCGCTTGCCCGTCGCGCCTTGCTTCATGGCCGCGTGCGCCCACGCTGGAGAAATCAAATGCTCCGTTTTCCCCACATCATCCTCATCGTTACCCTGCTTGCCGTTGCAGTTGCCGCCTCTGCCCAATCCAACGCCAATGCCTGCAGCCTGCTCTCCCGCGCCGCGATCGCCAAAGCAACCGGCCTCCAAGTAGCCAATGGCAAACCGGGGCCGCCGATCTCCGGCTCGCTCTCCAACTGCACGTGGCAAGGCAGCAATGGCACAAAAATCATCCTCACTCTAGCCGACACCTCCCACATGCAAGTCACAATGCAATCCCAGCTGCAATCCGGAGCCACGCAGTTGCCGGGCATCGGCACCAGCGCAGTAGGGACCGCGGGCAATGATGAAACCGAGGGCGGCTACAACATGAGCATCCTCGACTCGAAGGGCGGCGTGGCCGTCAGCATCCTCGGCAACGCAGGAACCGGTAAGCGCACAGTGGCCCTGGCAAAACTGATCGAGTCGCACCGCTAGCCGATTTCATGGAACGAGCGCGTCGCAGCGGCCCCTCCGCTGCATCGAGCGATGCGTCTTCTTACAGCCCCAGTTCACTCAAGCCGGGATGTCCTTCGGGACGGCGGCCATCTGTCCAATGAAAAAGCCTCTCAGACTCATCGATCGGCAGATCGTTGATACTGGCATACCGGCGATGCATCAACCCATCCTCGCCGAACTCCCAATTCTCGTTCCCATACGAGCGGAACCATTGCCCCGCCGCATCGTGCGATTCGTATGCGAAGCGGACTGCAATCCGCGAATCGCTGAATGCCCACAATTCCTTAACTAATCGATAGTCCAGCTCGCGGGCCCATTTGCGGGTGAGAAACGCGATAATCTCCACGCGTCCATTGATAAACTCCGACCGATTCCGCCACCGGCTGTCGATCGAATACGCAAGACTCACGCGCTCAGGGTCACGTGTATTCCACGCATCCTCCGCCGCACGCACTTTCAAGGTCGCAGTCTCGCGCGTGAACGGCGGCGTTATGGGATTGGTTACGACTGACGACATGAACGCTCCTTTTGATAGGAAGAATCCGAACCGCAGGTGTATCGGGCGATCCGGCCGAAACTCGCCTTTTCTGTTGGATGACCGTTCAAGGCCGTACGTCTCGGAGAGAATGGAGCTATGCCTGAGCCAGTCGAAGGAGTTTCGTCGGGATTGCGCCGCTTCGACGTCCTCGTGCTCGGTGCCGGCGCGGCCGGTCTGATGTGTGCCGCCGTCGCAGGCCAGCGCGGCCGCCGCGTGGCTCTCCTCGAACACAACCCGCAGCCCGGCCGCAAAATCCTCATCTCCGGCGGAGGCCGCTGCAACTTCACCAACGTTCATTGCACTCCGGCAAATTTTCTCTCGGCGAATCCGCACTATACCAAGTCCGCGCTGGCACTCTATCAACCCAGCCATTTTCTCGAACTCGTCGAGCGCTATCAAATTCCCTGGCACGAGAAAACCCTGGGCCAGCTCTTCTGCGATCACTCCGCACAAGCAATTCTCGACATGCTGCTCGCCGAATGCGAAAAAGCGAAGGAGGCAAGCGGGAGCGTCGAGCTCGTTCTGAATACACGCGACATTGCTGTTGAAGCCAACTCCGACGCGTTTCGCATCGCGTCGTCACACGGCGATTTCGAGGCCGCCGCACTTGTTGTCGCCACGGGCGGCCTCTCCATTCCCAAACTAGGCGCAACGAGCCTTGCCTACGATCTCGCCCGCCAATTCGGTCTGCGCGTCATCCAGCCGCGTCCGGCTCTGGTTCCGCTCATCCTCGGTGGCGCGGAAGCCGGATGGACAACGCTTGCAGGAGTCTCAACCGAAGCGATCGTCCAGGCCCGCCAGACGCAGTTTCGCGAAAAACTCCTCGTCACCCACCGGGGCCTCAGCGGTCCCGCCGTGTTGCAGGCATCGTCGTATTGGCAGCCCGGCCAACCGCTCTTCGTCGATTTCGCGCCCGACGTGGAAATGCTCCGTCCGCTCCTCGCAACCGGTGCGCGGCGTGACCCGGCGGCTCTGCGGTTGGCCCTGCGCACCGTGCTCCCACAACGCCTCGCGGATCGACTTGTTGACGTCGCCACTCCTAATGGCTGGACTAACGCCGCTCTTGAAAACTGCGAACGCCGGCTGCATCATTGGGAGTTTCACCCCACCGGCACCGAAGGCTTCGCCAAAGCCGAAGTCACCGCCGGCGGCATCGACACCGATGGCCTGAACTCGCGCACCATGGAAGCTCGCTCCGTGCCAGGCCTGTTCTTCATCGGAGAAGCCGTCGACGTCACCGGCCATCTCGGCGGATTCAATTTCCAGTGGGCATGGTCCTCGGCCGCGGCCGCGGGCCGCACGGTCTGAGCATCCTTCGGAGCCAACACGAGCAATCTACTCCGCCGGCACAATCGGCTTCGCGGGCGGCTTCAGCACAAATCCCTTCCGCACCAGCGCAAAACCCGCCTGCGGCAACTCGGCCTGCAGCAGCTGGCTCTCCAGACCAAAGAACAGATCCGTATTCCCGCCGCTAATCTTCGCTACCAGGTGATGCACCTCGATCGGCTTGCCGTCCAGCGTGCCCTGCTCATCGGCATACGTCGCCAGGCTGATCGGCGCCATCGACCCCGCTCCCTTCGGCATGATCGCCCACAGGTCGCGATTGTTGTGGCTCACAGCCAACGCAACCAGCGTCTCCAGCGCGCCTGGATCAAAATCCGGGAGAAAAACAGCGTTGCCGTGAGCATCCAGGCGCGTCGTGCTGCTGCGCCCATTTGCTGAAATGTTCATCAGCACCTGCGCCGAGTCAGGAGCTGCCGTCACGTTCACCGCCTGGTCATTCACTGTCGCGCTCAGTTGCACATGCTTCAGCTCGTTGGCCGACGAAAGCTCCTCATTCTTCGACAGCGCATAATCCAGCCCTTGCATCGCCACGCGCACCACCGAAGAAGAATCGTACCCATTCGCCGTCGCTGCAAAATGAAAGCTCGCCGTACCAACCGGCTTGCCGTGCTGGCTTACAGTAAAACTCACTTCCTGCGCCGAAGTCGCGGACGGCGCGCCGACAAGAACCCAGGCAATCGATCCTAACGAAAAGCAAAAAGCGAATCTCCGCACAACTCTCCCCCAACGTTCCTATAGATATAGACGCGCGACCACCCAAGCAAGTTGTGGTCTTAGGGCGAAGCTCAGCGAGTGCCTATCTGTTCCCTGTTCCCTGTTCCTGTTCCTGTTCCCTGTTCCCTGTTCCCTACTCCCTAATCCCTGCCTTTCCGCTATCCTTTCTCTTTGAGGAACACCGCCATGACTGAGACCGCCACGCGCCCGCAGCTTGCCTACCTGACCACCCTGCTTGATGCGATGCGGGCGCAGGGTACCCACTTCAAGCTGCGCGTCCTCGACGATCAGCAGGCCCCGGTCTGCCACTACGACGGGCGCGAAGTCATCAATCTCGCCAGCAACAACTACCTCGGCCTCGCCAACCATCCCAAGCTCATTGAAGCCGCGCTCGCCGCCACGCGCACCTACGGCGTGGGCTCAGGCGCAGTCCGCACCATCGCCGGCACCATGCGCATCCACATGGAGCTCGAAGAAAAGATCGCCCGCTTCAAAAATGTCGAAGCCTGCGTCGTCTTCCAAAGTGGTTTCGCAGCCAACGCCGGCACCGTCAGCGCCATTCTCGGCAAAGAAGATTTCATTCTCTCCGACGAACTGAACCACGCCAGCATCATCGATGGCGCGCGTCTGTCCAGAGCCAAAATCAAAGTCTTCCGCCACAA
>PLKY01000216.1 GCA_003140785.1 Acidobacteriaceae bacterium
CGTGGTGACGGTGGTGATGCTGATGAGCGTCGCTTACACGGTGCTGCTTGAGCGTAAGCTTGTTGGCCGAATCCAGAATCGCTGGGGGCCCAGTCGCGTGGGTCCGTTCGGGTTGTTGCAGCCGCTGGTCGATGGCGCGAAGCTTTTCTTAAAAGAGGACCTGGTTCCAACGGCGGTCTATAGGCCGCTTTATCTCATCTCTCCGGTCATTGCCCTCGGCTGCGCTCTGGTCTCGATCGCCGTCGTGCCGTTTGGCGCACCCAATGTGACGGGTCCCGGCGGATTTCACTTCTTCGAAATCTCCGACGTGAATATCGGGCTCCTGGTGATCCTTGGCATCACGTCGATTGGCGTATACGGAATCGCACTTTCGGGGTGGTCGTCGAACAACAAGTATTCCCTGCTTGGCTCGCTGCGGTCTTCCGCACAACTCATCAGCTATGAATTGGCCCTTGGTCTTTCGCTTGTGGGCGTGGTATTGCGAGCGGGATCGCTCAATTTGCGCGAGATTGTGGAGAGCCAGGGTGCACACGGGATCGTTACGTGGAATCTCTTTGGCGGCTTCCAATTCGTTGCCTTTTTCATCTACCTGATGGCGGCTTNNACACGGAATACAGCTCGATGAAATTCGCCATGTTCTTTATGGCCGAATACGGCAACATGATCACCGTTGGCTGCGTGGCCACGCTGCTGTTTCTGGGCGGCTGGACGAGCCCTTTCGGCAACCTGATTCCGTTGCCGCAGAATATTCTGGTTCTCGCGCTGTTGCCGATCTTTTGGTTCGTCCTCAAGGTCTTCAGCTTTCTCTTTTTGTATGTCTGGGTGCGCGGGACGTTGCCTCGCTTTCGCTACGACCAACTGATGAACTTCGGATGGTGCTACCTGATGCCGCTTGCCATCCTCAACATTGTCGCCACGAGTCTCTGGCTCGCGTATAAGTGATCGAACGATGCATCTGATCCTCTTTATCGTTTTTGCGGGATTCTGCCTGGCTGGAGCGGTCAATCTTCTCATGCAGACCCATCCCATCAACAGCGCGCTTTCGCTGATTGTGGTGATGACTTCGCTTGCGGTGCTATATCTACTGCTGGGCGCGGAATTCCTCGCTGTAGCGCAGGTGATTGTGTATGCGGGCGCCATCATGGTGCTCTTCACGTTTGTGGTGATGCTCTTGAATGCCGGCCGCGAGGAGCGAACGCTCGGGAGCCGTGCGGCGATGGTGGTTGGATTCCCTGCGGTCGTGGCGCTCCTCGCTGTTGCTGCGACGGTGATCCTTCATACGCAAGGCCTCGGTACTGCTGCAATGCGCGACGGCATTACATCGACACAGGAGCTGAGCACGGTGCTTTTTACCAAGTTGCTGCTCCCCTTTGAAGTCACTTCGGTGCTCATCCTCATCGCCATCCTCGGCGCGGTGGCTCTCGCGCGACCGGGCGATGGAGAAAGGACGCCAAGCGAATGAGTTCTGGATACGTTCAACTCTTGCAACAGGATGTTCCGCTCTCCTGGTATCTGTTGTTGAGTGCGGTGCTGTTTTCGCTGGGCATCGTGGGCTTTCTGATCAAGCGCAATTTGATCACGGTCTTCATGTCGATCGAGTTGATGCTCAACGCCGTGAATCTTTCTTTTGTCACCTTTGCCCATCAGTGGCATGCGGTGAAGGGCCAGATTTTTGTCTTCTTTGTCATGATGGTTGCCGCCGCGGAAGCAGCCGTGGGTCTGGCCATCATTATTGCTGTTTTCCGCGCCCGAGCGACACTGGCCGTCGACCGAATCGACTTGATGAAACTATGAATGGATCTCTTCATCTCTGGCTGATTCCGTTGCTGCCCTTTGCGGGATTTGTGCTGAACGGGATTCTGGGGCGCAAGCTGCCGAAGGCGCTGGTAACGGCGATTGCGCTTCTGGCTCCGCTTGGTTCGTTCCTTGTGGTCCTTGGGGAATCGTTCGGCATGTCGTCCGCGTCACTTCCAGTTACTGAAACCCTTCCGTTTCCTTGGATCAGCGCCGACAAACTCCGCATCGAGTTCAGCTTCGTATTTGACCAACTCACTCTGATCATGTTGCTCGTTATTACCGGCGTGGGGTTTTTGATCCATCTCTACTCGGCCGGGTACATGGAGCACGAGGACGGATACTGGCGCTACTTCGCATATCTGAATCTGTTTCTTTTCTTCATGACAGTGCTGGTGCTGGCCGGCAATGCCCTGCTGATGTTTGTGGGATGGGAGGGCGTGGGACTTGCATCGTATCTGCTTATTGGCTTCTGGTTTCAGAAAACGTCGGCCGCCGATGCCGGCAAGAAAGCGTTCATCGTCAACCGCATTGGCGACTTCGGGTTTCTTATTGGTCTGTTCTTCCTTCTGGCAAACTTCGGCACACTGACTTTCAGTGAAATTTCCGCAAAGCTCGCCGCTAACCCGGCGTGGACTGGCGGCGTCCTGACTGCGATTGCGCTCTGCCTGCTTGTCGGCGCTGCCGGGAAAAGTGCACAGCTTCCGCTGTATGTGTGGCTGCCGGATGCGATGGAGGGTCCAACACCTGTCTCCGCGCTGATTCACGCGGCCACGATGGTGACTGCGGGCGTCTATATGATCGCCCGGACACATTTTCTTTTCGATCGTTCGCCCTTTGCGCTGAGTGTTGTCGCGATTGTCGGTGCGGCTACTGCACTGTTCGCCGCAACAATCGGGCTCGTACAGACAGACATCAAACGTGTGCTCGCTTACTCGACCGTCTCGCAGCTCGG
Organism: Acidobacteriaceae bacterium; assembly: GCA_003140785.1. Classification (GTDB taxonomy): domain Bacteria; phylum Acidobacteriota; class Terriglobia; order Terriglobales; family Acidobacteriaceae; genus Telmatobacter. Next base: position 2,750 of record PLKY01000216.1, read on the forward strand.
GTACATGTTTCTCGGATGCGGGGTCGCGGCGTATTCGGCTGCGATCTTCCATCTGATGACGCATGCGTTCTTCAAGGCGCTGCTGTTTCTTGCGGCAGGCTCGGTGATTCACGCACTGGGCGGGGAGCAGGATCTGAGGAAGATGGGCGGGCTGCGCAAGAAGCTTCCTGTCACGTTCTGGACGATGACGATGGCTGTCTTTGCGATTGCCGGGTTCTTCCCCTTCGCAGGTTTCTTTTCGAAGGACGCGATTTTGTATGCGGCCTTCACGCAGGGCGGCCTCGGAACGGTCGTATGGTTCGTCGGACTCGTCACGGCTTTGCTCACATCCTTTTATATGTTCCGTCTCTGGTACCTTGCCTTCCTCGGCGAATCGCGGAGTGCTGACATCCATCCGCACGAGAGCCCTTGGTCGATGCTCGGTCCGCTTGTAATTCTAGCGGTGCTTTCGGTTTGCGGAGGATGGATTGGCGCGGGAAGATTCGGCGCGTTTCTTGCGCCAGCGGTCGGGACAAAGACGGCGGAGGCGGCGAGTAGCAATCTGGAGTTGATTCTCAGCGTCCTCGCCGTCGGTGTCGCAGCGCTGGGCTGGTTCATCGCGGACCGTCTCTACCGCACGAATCCAGAGAGCCCTGCGCGCCTCGCCGCGGCTGTTCCCGCCGCGTACAACGTGCTTGTTCACAAATACTATGTGGACGAGATCTACAACTTTCTCATCGTCACGCCGCTGCTGCTTTTGTCGAAGTTCGTTCTTGAGTGGGTTGTAGATATCGCCATTCTCGGCGGGGCTGCGTGGCTGCTCGGGGGCATTGCAATGCTCGGCGGAGCGATCCTGCAGCGCTGGCAGTCGGGGAATCTTCGCTCCTATGCTGCGTGGCTTGCGCTCGGCGCCGCAGCACTGCTGTTATTCGTGCTGATGCCGTGGACTTCGATTTTGGCCGGTTTCGGCCTTCACGTGGGAATGGTGGGGCACTGATGAACGACTCGATTCTCACTCTGATTCTTTTAGCACCGCTGGCAGGAGCCGTTTTGGTTACTCTGCTGCCGGATCGCGGCAAGCTTCCGGCGTGGATTGCTCTTCTCACGTCTCTGATCACGTTTGTTTTCACGCTGCACCTGCCGGTGCATTTTGTGCATGGGCAGAGTGGGTTTCAGTTTGAGATCGACCGCCTGTGGATCGAGAATCCCGCGATTCACTATCACGTGGGGATCGATGGCCTTAGCCTTTGGATGGTTGTGTTGGTTGGCCTCCTCGCTATTGCGGGCGTAGTGGCGAGTTGGAATGCTATTAAGGAACGGCGCAAAACTTTCTACTCGCTTTTCCTTGTACAGCAGACGGCGATGTACGGCGTTTTTATCTCGCTCGATCTGATGGTCTATTACGGCTTTTGGGAGCTTTCTTTGGTGCCCATGGCGATCCTGATTGCGATGTACGGGCGCAAAGATGGACCCAAAGCTGCCACCAAATTCTTCCTCTTTACCTTTATTCCTTCGGCTCCGCTGCTGGTCGCAATTCTTTGGCTCTACGAGAAAACGGGCACGTTCGACTTCGCTCAATTGCAGATGTATGTCGCGTCGGGCGCTCTTCCTGTGGCCCCGCTCTACTGGGTTGCGCTGGCTTTCCTGTTTGCCTTCGCAGTCAAAGTGCCCATCTTCCCGCTGCATGGCTGGCTTGCGGACACCTTCAACGAAGCACCCGTCGCCATGGCGATGGTAGTCGCCGGCAAGCTTGGCCTTTACTCGATGTTGCGCTTTCATGTGGGACTCTTCCCGGTGCAGGCGCGACATATTGCGCCGGTGATGATTGCGTTGGCAGGGATTGGGATTCTTTACGGCGCATGTTTGGCTTTAGTCCAGAGGGATTTCTGGCGGCTGCTTGCATTCGCCGCGCTGGGCCATCTCAGCCTCATCGTTCTTGGGATTTATGGCTTCACGTTTACCGGTTGGGACGGCGCGATCTACCAAATCCTCAACAACGAACTGATTGATGCCGCGCTCTTCGTTCTGTTCGGCGCATTGGAACTTCGTTACCTGACAAGCCAGATCGCAGCATACGGCGGGCTGGCAGGCAAGGTGCCACAGACTGCGACACTATTCGTGATTGCATCGCTGGCGATGATCGGACTGCCTATGCTCAACGGCTTCGTCGGGGAGTTCCTTATCTTATCGAGCACCTTTTCCGGAGTGAGCCGTGGTTGGGCTATCGTGGCTACGCTCGGAGTGATTCTGAGTGCGGCCTACATGCTCTGGCTGATCCAGCGCCTTTTCTATGGACCTGAAAGCGTTCTAGCCACGTCGAAGCCCGCGACGGATTTGTATTTTGGGGAACTCGCAATTTTGTGGCCCTTCGCTGTGCTCATGCTGGTGATGGGGATTGCTCCGACGGCATGGATCACCATTATTGAGACGCGGAGCGGGCCGCCTTCTTTGAAAACTTCCGTGCCGTCAACGCAAGCCGGTCAGTCTGCCGCACTCTCGGAAGGATCCCAGCCATGAATCCCGGCGACTCTCTCCGTATACTTCCCGAAATCATCCTGACGCTCACCGGCGTACTGGTTATGCTCATCGACGCTTCACTGCCGCCGGGTTGGCCGCGCCGCGGCCTTGGGTGGGTAGCAGCTTTGGGCACTACCGTTGCCCTCTGGAGCAGTCTTTGGCAGCTCTCGCTTCCTGTTGGGACGGGCTTCTATGGGACTGTGGAGACGAGTCCGTTTACCGTTTTCTTCCATGTGCTGATCTGCGGCATCGTGCTTGTTGCGTTGTTGCTCGCTCTCGATACACTCCCGGAAGACAGCCACCATCAAGGCGAATACTACGCACTCGTAGTTTTTGGCGCTGTCGGCATGTGCCTGCTCACGAGCGCAATCGAGTTGCTCGTAGTATTCATCGCGCTAGAAATCTCCTCCATTTCCACCTATGTCCTCGCCGGCTATCGCAAGCATACGGGGCGTGGACCTGAAGCAGCCATCAAGTATTTCCTTCTTGGATCGTTTGCCACGGCTTTTCTGCTTTACGGAATCGCGCTCATCTTTGGGGCGACGGGGTCCACGCAGATCTACGAGATCGCGCACGCTCTCGCGCCCATGCCGAATGTGCCGAATTTGCCGCTCGTCCTGGCGTCGCTTTGTCTCATGCTCGTGGGCATCCTCTTCAAGGTTTCTGCAGCGCCGTTTCATGTATGGACTCCGGATGTCTACGAAGGCGCTCCCTCGCCAGTGGTTGCTCTCCTTTCAACGGCACCAAAGGCTGCAGCTTTCGCCCTGTTACTGCGCGTCCTCTATGAGGAGTTCCCTACCCTGCACTCGATCTGGGTACCGGTTCTTTGGATTGTGGCTGTGCTCTCGATGACTGTCGGGAATCTCGCTGCGCTCCGTCAACAGAACGTGAAGCGCATGCTGGCGTACTCTTCCATCGCACACGCTGGCTATTTGCTGGCGGCCTTCGCGGGCCTCGGCGCCAGCGGCGTCGCAGCGGCGTGCTTCTACATTGCGGCGTACGCTGCGATGAATGTGGGGATCTTTGCCGTAGTTACGCTGGTCAGCGGTTATGACGAGAAACTGCCGCTGGTCCGGGATTTCCGCGGATTGATTTACCGCTCGCCCGCCTTGGGCAGCCTGCTGATCTTCTTTCTGATCTCTCTGATCGGTATTCCATTCACTGGTGGATTTTTCGGCAAGTTTTATTCTTTTTCTGCCGCAGTGGGTGGAGGCGCAGTCTGGCTGGCTGTGATCGGCTTGCTCAACTCGGGGCTCGCATCTGCTTATTACTTGCGATTGGCCTTCGCATCCGCGCAACGTCCTGCGGAGGAGATAGCGAACGCGCCGGTCCATTCGACACCGATGGGGATCGCTGTCGCTGCCGCTCTTCTCTTCGCGGCGGCTGCCACGCTTATTCTTGGAATTGTGCCGGACAAGATTCTGCATGCATCGGAGGCCGCAGCGCACACATTGAGGCCTCCTTCAGAGGTTCAGGTAACGCCGCCTATCACCGCAAACGCACGGCCAAATCCATAGCAGGTTCTTCTCTGTGTACACCGACGGTACCTGGCCTGAGCAGGCTTTTGTAGAACGATGTCGTGAGCCCGAAAAGACGCTGGTCCGTGAAGTGCTCAAGGACCCATGCGCGCCCGGCTGATCCCATGCGCGCCCGTTCGTCGGGATCGCGCAAGAGCTTCACGATTGCTTCACAGATTGACTCCGGATCGCCTGGAACAAGCATCCCAGTGACGCCGTCGACTACTGAATCGCATGCGCCGGTAGACGGTGTTGTGATCACCGGAATTCCGGTCGCCGACGCCTCCAGAACCGCATTTGGGAAGCCTTCCCGCTGCGTCGGCAAGACCAATAAGTCCATGGCGCGATAATACGGTGCGGTATCCTCCACAAAACCAGTACATATGATTCGAGGATGCCTTGTTATTCGTTCGCGCACTCTCGAGTCCAGCGCGTCGTCCGCCTCGTCGAACCACCCCACCAACAAAAGGTACGACTGCGGCATGAACTTCAAAACCCGATCGAACGCTTCAATGAGGGCTGGGATTCCCTTGTCGCGGGTTAATCGGCCTACAAATCCAATGACATTCGCATTGGTCGGCACTCCAAACCTTTTGTGCACATCGCTCTTACCGGGATGGAAGTGCTCGATGTCAACACCTTTGCTGCTACCCGAGCCCAACATCTGCAGTTTGCCGGCTGGTGCCAGGCCGAGGTCGAGCGCTTTCTCGCGTAGGCTCGGACTGACACAAACGACAATCTGCGCGCAAGCCGCAGCCGTCCACTCCACCGCAGACAATATTGTCTGCCTGAGCCCGGATGCCGATTCAAGCTTGAGCCCGCGCAAGAGATAAACCCTGCGGGGGACGCGGGAGATCACGGCCGCGATCATTCCAAGCAGTCCCGCTTTCGGCGTACTGAACTCAACCACGTCGGGTCTGAGCCTCATCAAAAGGAACCAGAGCCGGACCAATGAAACGAAGTCTGCAACCGGCGCCATTCGTCTCGCCATCGGAATCCCGACTGTTTCGACTCCTTCGCTCTGCCCTATGCGGTCAAGCATTTCTCCCGGACTCGCGACCAGCGTCACTCGAAACCCGGTCTCACGCAGCGCGCGCAAACGCCCTCCCAAGACAAGGCAGGTCTGCGGGCTGGTGATTCCGACAACGATATGAGGCGAGTGCACTGCTAAGTCTCGTGTCTTGAATTGTCGCCATGCGCGGAATAGTTTCAAGAGGGTCACCCTCTTTGCAAACTTAAATATCTAATGTGTGTTTCTTCTAATCGAATTCAATTGAATGTAGCATTTTGAAACACTGTCGCGTGTGCGGACAGTCACTTCATCTTGGTCACCGATCCGTTACGCTCTTAACGTATATACATCGATGTCAAGATCCTCTACGGTTCTTCTATTGATTCCTCATCTTGGCGGTGGCGGCGCTGAGCGCGTGACGGAACTGTTGGCGCGGAACTTGCCAATCGAAAAGCATGAGATCCATCTCTGTCTTGTCACGCAAGCCGTGGTCGACTTTGCTTCGCTGCCGAAGTTCGTGATCGTGCATGCGCTGGGAGCCAGACGTGTTCGGTATTCAGGACTGCGCTTAATGCTCTTGATTTGGCGTCTACGCCCTGCGGTGATTTTTTCCGGGATCGCGCACCTGAATCTTCTTGTGCTTCTGCTGCGCCCGTTTCTTCCCCGCAAGACCCGAATCATTGTTCGCCAGAACGGACCTGTATCGGCGACGATTGCCACCCCCGGTTCATCCAGGGTCATGCGACTGGTGCGCCGCTTTCTTTATCGGAGCGCGGATGGAGTGATTTGCCAATCCCGTTCCATGGCTCAGGAGGTTTCGGAATTCACTGGAATTCCGCTCGAGTCTCTCGCCGTTCTTCCGAATCCGGTCGATGTTGAAGGAATCCGGTCCGCCTCACATCATTGTGCAGAGGAATGGAATGGCCCGGGCCCTCATCTGCTCGCTGTCGGACGCTTGTCCAGGGAAAAGGGATTCGATCTGCTCTTAAGAAGCTTTGCTATTGTGAAGCGTCGATTTCCGACTGCGGATTTGGCAATTGCAGGTGTCGGCCCTGAAGGGAGGGCGCTCGAAGCGCAGTGTGAGCAGCTGGGATTGAATTGCGCTGTTCGATTTCTCGGTTTGGTGGGTACTCCTGCGATTCACTTCCCTGGAGCAGCTCTCATTGTGGCCTCTTCGCGCAGTGAGGGTATGCCAAATGCATTGCTCGAAGCCGCTGCAAGTGGACTGCCCATTGTTTCGGTACCAGCTTCCGAAGGACTGGTCGAGTTGTTGATGGGCCAGCCCGGAGTCTGGCTGGCGCGTGAGATTTCGGCCGACGCGCTCGCAGAGTCATTACTAACTGCGCTCGGCGCACTGTGCCCCGGTGAACGATTCGCCCATCCATGGATCGAGCAGTTCAGGCTCGAACACGCGATCCAGGCATATGAGGAACTGTTTGACACAACTGCACAGATGAGACCCGCTTGAATCGCATAGCGTTCTTGATTCCTACAATCGATTGCATTGGCGGGGCAGAGCGGCAGGTCCTTCTTTTAGCTGAGGGCCTCGCGCGGCGGAACTGGCAGGTCAGTGTCATCGCACTTTCGGGGTTGGGCGGCACAGCCTCTGAAGAACTCTCCAGAGCCGGTATTGGGTTCTTGAGCCTGCAAATGCGCAAGGGTCTTGCGGATCCCCGCGGCTGGTTTCACTTTCACCGTTGGCTTGCAACGAACAAGCCTGACATCGTTCACGCGCATATGCCACATGCAGCCTGGTTCGCACGCTGGTCGCACCTGTTTGCACCCGGCTCCAAGGTCGTGGACACAATCCACACGTCGGCAATCGGCACGTGGGGCCGCCAGTTTGGCTATCGGCTCAGTGATCGGCTCACGGACAAAGTGACCGCTGTAAGTACAGCGGCGGCAGATGCATACCTTTCCGCGGGCATGGTTGCTAATAGGCACACTTTGGTGGTGCCGAATGGAATTGAAACGTGGGTATGGCGGCCTGACCGAACAATTCGCGACACCATTCGCAATAATCTAGGTCTGAAAGACGAGTTTCTATGGTTCGCCGTAGGCCGGCTTGAACCGGTGAAGGATTATCCGACTCTGCTTCGCGCGTTCGCAGTTGTCCGGAGACAGGTACGACTTGTGATCGCTGGAACCGGCGCCCTTGAATTGTCGCTGCGCCAACTCGCGATGGAGCTTGGCATCGGGGATCGTGTTCATTTCCTGGGATTCGCGACCGATGTCTGCCGATGGATGCAGGCCGCTGACGGGTTTGTACTCTCATCGCTCTGGGAAGGGTTGCCGATGGTCTGCTTGAGGCAGCGGCTTGTGCTCTGCCCGCTGTGGCCACAGACGTAGCAGGCACCGGGGAGATTATTCTGCATAAGCGCACCGGGTTGCTCGCTGCTCCCGGCGACGTCGGAGGCCTTGCAGCGGCGATGACCCGCCTTATGCGAATGCCAATCGAGGTCCGGGAAGCCATGGGCAACTGTGCGCGAAAATCGATCAGCGAGCAATTCAGCATGGAACGCGTTCTCGATCGATGGGAATTTCTTTACGCAGAGCTTCTTCGAGAACGGTCCTCTGCGCCGCTATGGAAGAAGTTCCACCGAGTTTGAGGTTTTCTCCGGTCAATTCCAATACAAGCATCGCTTGATCTGGCGCGAAACAATAAATCGCNNGCCATTTCGTAAAATCTCTCTCGCATATCGAGCGGGCGTAGTTGAAACTGCGCGATCACACGATCAAACGAAGTGAACTGCCCTGCGTGCCCCCTCAGGAATTCGCGAAGTTCATCTACCTGTTCTTCGCCGGCATTATTGCTGTGAATGCAGATGGTCCAGACGCCGCCCGATTTAACCGCTGGGGCCCAGAGCTGTTGAGGAATCCACGTCATGCCAGCCCGCGTGTAGGGGACGCGCGCGAAGCCGTCGAAGATGTGGAAGATTCCTTCGGCTTGCAATGCCTTCAATGTGCGGCGATCGAATCCATGGCGTGGAGCCACCCAGAGCCGCGGATTGAGCTCGTGACTTCGCAGAATTTCAAGACTTTTTTGGATCCAGTCACGCTGCGTCTTTTCCGTCACGCCGGCGAACTCAGAAAGCTTGTGCAGTGGCAGTAGACTACGGCCGCTTGATGCGCAGAGGTGTCGGTAGCCATGCAGTGCGATCGCGGCCCCGGCAGCCTCCATCGAACGCATTCTCGCCCAGAAATCCGGTGCCGGGTTCGCGATTGCCAGTTCTGGGTCTCGATTCTCCGGAATCACAGCCAGTATCGGCTGGACGCCGAATTCAGCGATGAGGTTTTCGAATAGCACCCACCGCTCAGCCGCCATGGTCGGGCAAAGGTCGTCGAAGCGAAGGAGGTATTGCGCGGGGTGCGGAATCACGTTTAATCTCCGCATTTCGCGCTAAGAAGTTTGTGCGACCAGCACGAAAGAAAGATGAATGTGGTCATGCACCACAGCGACGTGGCTAGCGCGATTCCGGCAACACCAAAGTGGCGCATTAGCACAAGATTCAGAAAAACATCGAGAATTAAACTTAACAACCGCAATAGAAAATCAGATCGGTTCGGCGCATCGCCAGAATGAGACGATAGGGTACGCGGCTGCAAACAAAGAACGGAATTTGAATTGCGGACATTGCCATCACTTGCGTGACGACGGCCGCATCCTGTGGCCCAAACTTCCCGTGCTGCAACGTCAGGCGAACGAGGAAGTGTGAACCTGCGATCAGCATTGCTGCGATGGGCACCGAAACGAGGGCCATACCTTTTGTCCAATTGCGAACCGTTTGGCGGCCGGCGCACCAATCTCCCCGCGCGACAATGCTGGAAAGATAGGGCGTCAGCGCCGATGAGACTGCGCCAGCGAGGAGAGCTACAGCGACGCTGACAAACCGTGTGGCGTAAGCCAGTGCGGAGACGCTGCCTGCCGGAAGCATGGCGGCCATCGACTGGTCCACCAGCAGGCCGCCCGACGCCACCAAGCTGCTCAACAAGACAGGGCCAAACTGATGCGCCACTTCGCGTGTCGCCTCATTCATTCCGTACCAGCGCAGGCGGAAGCGGTATCCGCTATGGTTGGTCAGCCAGCCCATCCAGATTCCCTGGATCAATGCTCCTGCCAAGGCGCCATAGACGATCGCCCAGATCCCGATCCGCATGCCAAAGAGCAAAGAGGATCCAATGATGGTCAATGAGGTCGCGATTGGAACGATTGCGGGAACGGCGAAGTGCTCAACCGTATTGAGAACCGCCGTGCAGTTGGACGCGATGCCAGTCAGAAGCACCATCGGCAGCAGCGCGTAGAAAAGACGTACTGCAAGATTCACGTTCTCCGGCCCGAAATGCGAAGCCGTCATTGAGAAGACACCTCGAGCGCAAAGCGCCAGTGCCGCTGAAACCAAAACCAGCAATCCGCATGCCCAAAGCATCGCATTTGACAATAGTTCCTGGGCGCGAAGATGACCTTCGGTTTCCCTTACACGAATCAGCGTTGGTGCTAGAGCCTGGTTCATCGATTCAGCGATCAGATTGATCAGGAGAGATGGAACGAGAGCCGCCGCGAGATACGCATCCATGGCATCCGAGCGACCGTAGATGCCGGCGAGCGTGATTTCCTTGCCGACAGCAGCCAGTTTTACAATCACTCCTGCCGCCGTTACAGTCGCAGCCGCACCCAGAATGCGGCGATTGATGGCGCCCTCGCGAATTGAAATTGAAGTCGCGCCCATCGTCGTCCCCTATCGAGCGTGGACAACTGCCGCATCATCCAATAGTTCATTTGTCGATGCAGACGTTGTTACGAAGCGCGTCATTGGATGAACCGTGAGCCGCGCGGCCACCGCGATCACGCCGAACATNNAAATAATCCACACCGATACCAGTGTCAGCAGAGCTGTCTGCAGCGTTCCGCGCATTTGCAAAACCGAATGGATTGACATGGCCACGATTGCGAACACCAGCGAGAACCCACAGATTCCGGCTTCAACCAAAATCGACAGCGCCGTGTTGTGCGCAGTGTCGATAGGCGCGAGGCCGGCCGCACTTACAAAGGAGCCCACTCCGTGCCCGAGGAACGGCGCACCCACGAACGCGTGCCAGCCCGCTTCCCAGATGTTCCATCTCTGGTTCAGGTCGCCGCTCTGGAGTTGATCGGCGATGGTCGCAAGCCGCCCAAGCGTTTCGTGCGGAGCAAGGAACCAGAGAGCAGCTGCAACGATTGGAAGAGCGACAAAACCGAGCAGCACTATACGAAAATGGTTGCGGTGCAAAACGATCGCGCAACCGATCATAGCCACCACGACCGCAAAAAAGCCTCCGCGCGATGCGGTGAGCAGCACAGCTGCAACGCCGAGTGGAAAATAGCCGATCGCAAGCGCCCGCCCAGGCCGATGTGGCTCCCAGTCCAGAAGGAGCGCCGCGACAGGAAACCCCAAATCGAGGAAGCGTGCTACATCGTTGGGGTCCTGACCTATGGCCGCGAAGCGAATCTGCCCAGCAGCCATGGCAGCAGCAGACGACAAGTCCACGATTGTAAGCGCTGCCAGCACCCACGAACCTGCGAGCCACATCCGCAGGATCGCGCGCAGTTCGTGCCGATCTTCGGCGAATTCCCACAGAAACCAGACGACCATCATCTCCTGCGCGTAGCCTCGCATCTTCGCCGCGGCCGTCACGGTGTCGACCGTCCAAAAGCACGTGCAGGCGAACCATAGATACATTGCCAATGCAAGCCACTCGAGCGCATTCGGCGTGCGCATTTTACCTGCCTGCAACACGGCGGGGATGGCCACCATGAGCAGCAGAAGACCGACGATTCGGGCGATGTTGCCGAAGGGCGCGCCCAAGTCGAGCGAGTATTCCCAGGGAATGGTGAATGCATAAATCAGCAACAGAATTCTAGCGGTCCTGCGCATGTCTAGAACCTCTGCGAGTAGACCAGACCCGCGTAGATGCTCACTCCGGCCGCGGATTGGACCACCGATTCCATGGTCCGGTTCCAAAGATTCTTTGCGGTCGAATCGGGGACGAAAAGGATGTCGCGGTCTTGAATTGGCAGATCGGGATCCTCACCTCTCAGCAGCCGTTTCAGATTCAGCGAAGTGACGGTTCGTCCGCCCGGTTGGTCTCGAATCAATAGTGCCTTCGTCAGCGCTGCATTTTGTGTCGGACCCCATGCGAGGGTGAGCGCCTGCACAACGGTCAGCCGCAGCACGGGATCCACCGGAAAACCTCCTGGACGCATCACATCGCCGACGACATAGACCAATCCCGCGCGGCTCACCTGCACGGTATCGCCAGGTTCGAGTTCTGGATTCCGGTCAACGGTGTCATTTCCGACCGCCGAATTCAGTACCACGACGGCGTATGGAGCCTTCCCACTGCTTCGATGAGTAATGGTGACCAGGCCTCCCGCCACCGGCGCGAGTCCCGAGGCTGCAGAAATCAGGTCGAGCAGCCGATGATGCGTTGCAAACGGATAAACCCCGGGACGAACTACTTCGCCGAGAACGCTGACATCCAATCCGGCGTACTCGGTGATGAGGACGGTGACCCGCGGGTGCAACAGCATCCCGGAATTCAGCAGCGCTGAGTCAATCGCGCGTGCGGCAGCGCGATCATCCATGCCATTCACCTGTACTTCACCAACGAGCGGTAGTGCCACAGTGCCGTCTTCGGCCACACGCGCCGTGGTGCGGAAGTCGGGGGTATGGTATTCGCTCACCGCAACGATATCTCCGGGGCCGATCGGCGCGTTGATGGGAGAAGGCGTCGAGGTGGGGCTGCTCGACGGAGAGACGACTTGACCTGCTGCATCGCTCCAGACGGCGGGTGCATCTTTGGCGTTCGGCTGGTTCTTTGTCTCACTTGTTTGCGGAATGCGCGCCACACCGGTGGGAAGGCCGGAGGTGCTCGGCGTGGGGGCTTGCGCGCTTCCCATGCCGCAAGCGAGCAGCAGNNCAGCACAACCGTCCGCCGTGCTGCCGGATTTCGCGATTCAAGCAAGAGAGCGCCTCCAACCGCCAGCCATGAACCGACAAACAGCGTGATCGAGAGATACACCGGCGGATCGGGAGCCACCGATTTCACCGGTTGCCTGGCATAGTCGACCACCTCGATATTCGGGCTGCGAACGGCGGCAGTGAGCCCGGCTTCCTCAACCTTTTCTTCAATACGCGTGTAAAGCTCGTGGCTTGAATTCGCTTCCTGACGCATCGCTGCATATTGGAATGCCGCTGCGTTCAGCTTCATGCCTTCGCCGGTGCTTTTCGCAAGACTCCGGCGCAAGAGTAGCTCTCGGTCAACCGCGGTCTTCCAGGCTTCCTCGAACCGCTTCAGAAGCTGTGCATCTTCGACGGCAATTTGTTTGTCCACATCCTGCAACTGCGCGCGAATTTCGACTACTCGCGGAAAGTTTTGCCCGTGCTCCGTGCTGAGTTGGCTCTCCTCCTGTTTGAGGTCGCTCCGATGCGCGTGGAGTTGCTGTAAAAGTGCCCTTGGAAAGCCGGCATTCTCGGCTTGCAACCGTGGATCCGATGCCGCGACCAACTCCGGGTTCCCTCGCATGGCAGCGCGGTATTCCGCCTCGCGAAGTGTCCGATCGGCCGTGGCCGCAACGAGTTCTCGACCGAGATCGTCAACCTCGCCAAGCGCCGGGTTGTGCTGCGCCTCTCCCGGCTGACCGTTCGCGAGTATCTCAGGTGTGTCGAGGAGCCCATGATTCTGCTGAAACTCCACCAGCCGTTTGTCTTCGGCGGTCACACGAGACTTGAGTGCGTTCAACTGGTCGGTAAGCAAAACAGAAGCTTCTTCTGCGGCCTTCGATCGCGCCGCCGTTTCCTGCTGGTTGTAGAGGCGAATCAGCCCGTTCACCACCGCCGCCGACAGCGCGGGATCGTTCGATCGAAAGCGGATTTGCAGGATTAGGGTGCGCGGCAGAGTCCTGACATTGAGCCGTTTTTGAAATCGGTCCAACAGATAAGCCTGTGCCTCAGGTCCGGGAGTGTCCATGCGAAATCCGGGGAATTTCCGCTCAAACCTTCCTGCAAACCCTGGCGCCCGGTAGAGCGATTGATCGGTGATGACTGCCCATCCCAACCGGTCACTGCGAAAGACATTGGCCAGCGTCTCCAGTTGCGTCTGCTCGGATGCAAATGCGCCCGAATTCGCGCCAGTCGTCGCGTCCAGGTTGAGGGCCGTGGCAGGCGATGAGCGCAGGGCGATCCTGGCGCCGGCTTCATATTCGCTGGGGGCGATAAGGCAATATAAAATGCACGCGGCCAAAAGCCCGCCGACAAAAGAGACGACAAAACGCCGATGCCGGAGAAGAGCCGCACCCAGAGTGCGAAAGGACGTGGACGGGGCCTCGTCACCTGGATAGGGCTGCACACGATCCGGATCATGCTGCACATGACCCCTATCGGGCTGCACGCGGATCGGATCAGGTTGCAATCGCACATCCGGCGGATTGGGTTGGTTGCGCTTCGCAACTCTGGTTCGGGTGCGTTTGGCGGTTGGCAGTTCGGGCAACGGTCAGGATCCTTTCCATGACCCCTTCGACAGGGCAATCCCCTGGCGAGCACAGCCGCTGCGAAGGACTGCCCCCAGTTTGGGCAATCTGGCCCCGAAATGACGGTGAGATTTGTCACCCGACAAACCGAATTCATGCGCGCAGGTAACGGAATTAGCTATCAGATGTTCGTTTGGCAGGTTCGGTACCAATCGACGGTGCGGCGCAACCCTTCAGGGAAGTCGACGATTGGCTTGTAGCCGATTAATTCGCCGGCCAGCTGGATGTCGGCGAGCGAGTCGCGAATGTCGCCCGCACGTGGAAATGCATAGGATGGTTCCTCTTTATATCCTGTAAGTTCTCGGAGCAGATTAAAGATTTGGTTTAGGCTAATTTTATTCCCGGTTGCCGTATTCATGACTTGTCCACTGACCTTCTCCGCTGGGGCCTGAGCTGCCAGCAAATTGGCGTGGACGACATTATCGATATAGGTAAAATCTCGGCTCTGTTCGCCGTCCCCGTAGATTGTCGGCTGTTCTCCGGCCAGCATCTTGCGACAGAAGAGAGCCATCACACCTGAGTAGTGCGATGTGGGGTCCTGGTAAGGACCGAACACGTTGAAGTATCGCAGCACGACTGTCTCCAATCGATAGACCCGCGCAAACGCCCGCATATATTGTTCGCCCGCGAGCTTTGCCACCGCATACGGCGAAATCGGATTGGGAAGCAGGTCCTCACGCTTCGGCAACGTCGGTGTATCGCCGTACGCCGAAGACGAGCCTGCATACACTACGCGTCGAACCCCGGCCGCGCGCGCTGCCACCAGCAGATTCAGCGTCGCAGTTACGCAGTGCAGATTCGTGGCCACAGGATCGGCCACCGAACGGGGCACGCTTGCCAGCGCAGCCTCGTGAAACACAATCTCGATGCCCGCGCATGCGCGTGCGCAAGCTGCCGGTTCCGACAAATCGCCTTCGATGAAATCCATCGCCTCCAGGCCGACCAGGTTCGCCCGCTTGCCGGTAATGAAGTTGTCGATACCGCGCACGCTCTCCCCGCGCCTGAGCAACTCCGATGCAATCGAGCGCCCAATAAACCCTGCCGCGCCTGTCACCAGGTACTTCGCCAATTTCTTCCTCCGCTGCCCAAGATCGTGCGTCGCAGAGCCGTGTGGACAACAATCGACAGGATACAGGACCCCGATTCAGGACTCCTGTATCAGCGGCTGTTTGTTTTAGACAGACGCAATGCGCTTCGATTGGCGATGTCATAAAATTTGAGTTATGACCACTGCGGCCCTCAGTCCACTGGAAGAGCTAAAGCGCAAGATTGAAACCCGGCAGGCCCGCGTGGGCATTGTCGGCATGGGCTACGTGGGTTTGCCGCTGGCCTTGCTCTTCAGCGGAGAGCGCTTTCGGGTTACCGGGTTCGATATTGCCACCGACAAGGTCGCCACGCTCAACGCCGGAGGTTCCTACATCGTTCGCATCCTGCCGGAGATGATTCAGAAGGCGCAGGGGGCGGGTTTCCATGCGACGGCCGACTATTCTGAAGTCGAGCGGATGGATGTTGTGATCATCTGCGTTCCCACGCCGCTCAATGAGTACCACGAGCCTGACCTCAGTTTTGTGACCAGCACGGTCCAGGCTATTGCACCCCATGTGCACGACGGGCAATTGATCGTTCTCGAAAGCACGACGTACCCCGGTACAACGGAAGAACTCGTCGTGCCGCTGCTTGAGCAGGGCAATCCGCACGGCCTCAAGGTCCCCCGAGAATCGGAACAGCAAGGTGTTCATGTCGCATTCTCGCCGGAGCGCGAGGATCCCGGCAACGACACGGTTGCCCGCCACGATATTCCCAAAGTTGTTGGAGGCTGCGGTATGGTCGCCTCTGAACTTGCCGGCGCACTCTACGGCGCGATCTTTCGCCGCGTAGTTCCTGTCAGCAGTCCATCGGTCGCAGAAATGACCAAGCTGCTCGAAAATATCTATCGCTGCGTCAACATCGCGCTGGTGAATGAGCTCAAGCAGCTTTGCATGCGCATGGGCATCGACATTCATGAAGTGATCGACGCCGCAAAGACCAAGCCGTTTGGCTTTCAGGCTTTTTATCCAGGGCCGGGGCTCGGCGGGCACTGTATCCCGATCGACCCATTTTATCTGTCATGGAAGGCGCGCCAGTTTGATTTCCGCACGCGCTTCATCGAACTCGCTGGCGAAATCAACATCAACATGCCACGATTTGTGATCGAACAGCTCGCCGAGGGACTGAATCGCGCCCAGAAGTCGATCAATGGGTCCAAAGTGCTGGTGCTGGGGCTCGCCTACAAACGCGACATCGACGACCTGCGCGAGTCTCCTTCGCTCACCATCATCGAATTGCTTCGCGAGAAAGGCGCAACCGTTGCATACAACGATCCATTCTTCCCCACGGTTGGGCAGGGCCGCCACTATGCTCTCAATATGACGAACACGCCACTCGACAATCTCGGCGAGTACGACGCGGTCGTGATCGTCACGGACCACTCCACCTACGATTACCACGCCATCGTCGAGCAGGCGCGGCTGGTCGTCGATACGCGCAATGCGACGAAGGGGATCGATTCGCCGAAGATTGTGCGGTGCTGAAGGCGAAGCGGGCTGATGCGACCTCGTGCGGGAGTGGACGAGATCCTCAGTCAGCGAGCAAGGCGATGTGAATCATAAAGGTTATGCTTTGCCGTATTTCTTCACAGCGTTCTTGATTCCAGGAGCGGCATCGGCAAGATCCTGGGGAGTCATTGCAGGGCGAACAGTAAGGCTCGCATTGAATGCAAGGAACCAGGGCTCGGCAACCGCCGGCAACTGCGAAGAATCCTTCATGTCGAAAAAGATGTAAGCCGTCCGTTGACCGCCCTCCTCCGAGAAGTAAGCGGCTTCAGGCTTCAGGTCAGCCAGTATCTGCTGGATCTTGGTTCCGAGGGCCCCGCTTCGAGCTGCTGCATTTCCGTTTTCGACCGGCATGGTGGCTTTCAATAACATACGCATGGATTGCCCCTCCTGGGCTATCGGAGTATACGCTGGCGATCCCATGGCTGACGTCAGTTTTCGGAGTATGGAGAGCGATGAGTCTCGATTCCTGGGTGAGCGCTCAGGTCCTTCGCTACGGCGAAAGACCTGAGAAACTCTGGCCCTTAATGCTTACCGCCCTCCGGCCCTCAAGGCCATCTGTTCATGCTCCTGGGCGAGTGCCTGCATCTTTGCGGCATCCTCTGTGAAGCTTTGCGCCAGATACTCGCAGTGATTCACGGTGCCGGTGGACCATTTTGGCGAGCTTGTTACCGCATTTTGTTTGAATTGACTCGCCATCTGCGCATGCTCATTCGCTTGCGCCAGGTCGTTTTGCGCTTTGGCTTCGTAATACTGCGCGATGCGCTCGTGTTCTGCGGGGGTTTTCGCCGAGGCGATTAGTGATTGAAGTTGTTGCTTGTTCAGCTTCTCGGCTTTCGGCAGAGTTGCGGCGGAAGCTGCAGTGAGACTGAGACCTAAAACGATCGAGAGCGAAAGTGAATTCAGAATGTTTTTCATTGGAATCTCCTATGCGATTCATGGGTTGTATTCAAAGCGCGCCGCAGGCTCTCAGGCCCAATGGCTCTTATGTTGCTTTGTCGCAAGGAGATATTCAGATACGGAGAACTTGCAGAAGGTGGGATCGCCCATGCATCCCGCCGGAAGAGCTGATCGGAAAACTGGTCGACAGAGCTCTGGCCGGAACTACCGACGACTCGATCGTTGCAACGAATTTTGAACCGGCCGGTACTCTGAACTTCGCCTGAGTAGTGACTTGAAGCGGAGTCCGCCCAGACGTCGCGCCGCAGTGGCGTTGGCTCTGGGACGAGTTGATCGGGGTTGGTGATTGCGCAAAATGACAGTGATCAGCCGCTGGGCTGGAAGCCGCGCGGCTTATTTCCTTGCAGCATCCCGGGGCGCAATTTTGAACCGAACAGGCCTCTGGCGCGCACAATCCGTCTGCAAGAAGGGGTTGCAAAAAGACAAGCGACGCAACCGCCAGCACTGCGAGTTTGAGAATCTGCCTCATCTGACCAACGCAAGTATCCTCTCCCCCGAATTCTGTGTACGTGACCCATATCACTTAATCTTGGAGTGATCATCGCGCGACGGCCCGGCCCCCGATCATGTATCGTTGCTTCGTTCGCCTATGATTTCCTCCCTCCCCACGCTGTCCGAGCCACAGCACTTTTTATTTCAGGAAAAGCTCCTTTTTGTCGTGCTCGCGGCCGGATCGGGCCTGCTCTTCTGGCGACGTTTCAGTCCCATTCTCACGAAGATTCTGGCCTCAAAAAGAGATGCAGATTTTCGCTTGTTTCCGCTGGGCAGACGCGTGTGGGATTTCTTTTTGGAGGTGGTCTGCCAGGCCAAAGTTATCCGCCAACGGCCTCTTCCAGGTTTGGCTCATGCCTTTGTGTTCTGGGGATTTTGTGCGTTTGCTCTTGTCACGCTGAATCATTGTGCCGTGGGTTTGGGCATTGGCTTTCTCGATCCATCCGGCTGGTTTGGCCGTTTTTACTTTTATTTTGCCGCGGCGTTCGCTGTCGCATGCGCTGCAGGCATATTGGGTCTCTTCGTTCGGCGATTTCTGGTTCGACCCCGCTGGCTAGGCGACAAACTCTCGTGGGAATCCGGCTTTATTGCGCTGCTGATTTTTCTCTTAATGGCCACCTATCTCGCCGCATTCTTCGTGGCGGATACCAGCGCCACAGCGAGGCTGCTCTGGTGGGCTCATACCATCACGCTTCTCGTCTTTCTGCCGATCATTCCGCATACCAAGCATCTCCATCTCGTGCTCAGTCCGGCCACTGTGTTTCTTTCGCGCGGCAGCTTCAGCCACATTCCGCCCTTGGCAGGCGATGAAGACTTCGGCCTGGTCGCCGGAACGGACTTGACTCGGCTTGTAAGCCTTCAGGCCTATTCCTGCGTGGAATGCGGCCGCTGCACCGAACACTGCCCTGCCGCCAACACGGGCAAACTGCTCAACCCGAAGGAAATTATTCTCGGGCTGCGAAGTTACCTCAACGAGTGCGGTCCTGCATCCGCCGAGCCTTTGCTCGGAAAATACAACTCCCAGGAGGCTGCGTTTGAGTGCACCACGTGTGGGGCCTGCGAGTTCCAATGCCCTGTCGGCATCGAGCATCTCCCCATCCTCATTGGCCTGCGGCGCGGTGCGGTAAACACGGGCGCATGGGAAGACGACTATGGCGCCAAGCTTTTTCTTGCTCTTGAGCGCGGCTCGAATGCACTCGGAATGAGCGCAACCGAGCGAGACAAATTCATTCAGAAGCAAGAGCTTCCCTATTTCGATGGCTCCCAGGAGTTTTGCCTCTGGCTCGGGTGCATGGGCGGCTACGATCCCAAAGGCCGCGAGATCGTGGCCGACTTTGTGCGCGTGATGAAGTATCTCGGCACAAGTTATGGCGTGCTGCGCAAAGAAAAATGCACCGGCGACCCGGTTCGACGGCTTGGGAACGATCTTGTCTACCAGCAACTGGCCGAAGCGAACCTCGAAACGATGGCCCAAGCGAAGGTGAAAAAGGTCGTATCTATCTGCCCGCATTGCGTCCGCACCATTCAAGAGGACTGGAAGGAATATGGCACACCGCCTGCGATCGAACATCACAGTGAGTTTCTAGCCAGGCATCTCAGCCAACTGCCGACAGTCCAAAGCCAGGAAAAGATCGTCTACCACGATCCTTGTTATCTGGGGCGCTATCGTGATGTTTACGAGGAGCCGCGGGCGGTTGTCTCGCACGCGGGGCAGCTGGTGGAAGCACCGCGCTCCCATGAGCGAAGTTTCTGCTGCGGGGCCGGTGGGGGCCTGGCATTTCTTGGCGAAGAGAAGGGCGAGCGGGTGAGCCATGTCCGGGCTGCCGAGCTTGTCGAAACGGGAGCGGGCATCATCGGAACTGCGTGCCCGTTTTGCAACACGATGTTTCGCGATGCGCTGGCATCAAAAGGAAATGGAGCTCCGCAGTTGCTGGATATCGCTCAGTTGACGGCACGTGCGCTGCCAGCGTCGGCGGCTCCCACGACCAAATAAGATGTACGAGAGCGTTTTCTATGAAGATTGTTGTTGCCATCAAGCAAGTGCCGGAACGCGATGCCCAGGTACACATCCACTCAACCAGCAATTGGATTGAGGAAGAAGATATGCAATGGGCTCTGAACGAGTCCGACGCTTACGCGCTGGAAGAGGCGCTGCAATTGAAGGAAAAACACGGCGGCGAAGTCGTCGTGGTCAGCGCGGGACCAGAGCGCGTGGGTTCAACGATCCGTGAGGCACTGGCCAAAGGCGCCGACCGCGCGATTCACATTGACTGCGACGATCTCAACCAACGCGATGCGCTCGGTGTAGCTCGATTGCTATCGGAGGCGATTCGGGCTGAGACGCCGGACCTGACTTTAACTGGGCTGCAGTCGGATGATCTTGGCTATGGGCAAACCGGAGTGATCCTGGCTGAGTTGCTCGGGTTGCCCCACGCTTCGCTCATTCTGCATGTCGAAAAGACCGAAGCAGGCCTCACAGTGAAACGCGAGCTTGAGGAGGGTTGGTTCCAGACGATCGAGTTGCCGGTGCCGGCCGTGCTCACCATCCAGTCAGGAGGCAACAAGCTGCGCTATGCCACGCTCATGGGCATCAAGAAGGCCAAGACCAAAGAGATTCGACGCGTGACCTCCCAAGATATTGGCAAGGTCGCACCGCCGGTTGTCGTCCTCGAACGAATTTCCGTACCTCAGAAACAAAAGTCTACGCAGATTTTGGGTGGTTCACCAAAAGAGGCAGCAACGGCCCTCGTGGAAAAATTGAAGTTCGAAGCGAGGATTCTATGAGCGGCGTATGGGTGGTGTTGGAAGAAAGGAATGGACGAATCGCACGGATGAGCTGGGAGGCTTTGGCTGCGGGGCACACGCTGGGCGCGCAATCGAGTCTTTCTGTGAACGCGGTTGTGGCCGGTGCGCAAACGGATTCTTTGGCCGGCGAAATCGCAACCAAGGCAGTCGCGCGAATTGTGCGGCTCGAGCATCCGCTGTTGGCCGTGTACACTTCCGACGCCTTCACTTTGGCGCTGGAGCAATTCATTCGCGCCGAGCAGCCCGACTTCGTCGTCTTTCCGCATACCTATCAGGTGCGAGATTACGCCCCGTCACTGGCTGCGCGGTTTGGCCAGGTGCTCATCGGTGATGTGACTGGAATCGGTGCCGGCCCCGTCTTACACCCCACGGACAAGGACCCGTCCGTGGGGACCCCGGTCTTTGTGCGTCAGCTAATGCAAGGCCGTCTCAATGGAGAGTACAGCCATTCCGGCAATGGGACTTGCTTCGTCTCAGTGCAGTCGGGAGCATTTCGCGCGGACCAGGCGGAGTCGGCTCCTGCGTCGATCGAGATATTCACGCCCAAAATCGAGCAAGCACAGATTCGCACCAAGCCCGGCCAGCCATTCCGAGGCTCAGCGCAGACTGTCGATCTAGGGTCGGCGCAGTTCATTGTGAGTGTGGGCCGCGGCATTAAAGAGGCCGACAATCTTCCCATCGTGCAAGAGCTCGCGACCGCACTGGGAGCGGAGTTGGCCGCCTCCCGGCCAATCTGCGACAACGGTTGGTTGCCAATCGAGCGGCAAGTGGGCAGTTCAGGCCAGACCGTTTCCCCAAAGCTTTATTTGGCGGTGGGCATCTCGGGAGCCATTCAGCACCTGGTGGGCATGAAAGGATCGCAGTGCGTTGTTGCCATTAACAAGGATTCCGATGCGCCAATCTTTGAGATCGCTGATTACGGAATCGTCGGCGACCTCTTCGAAGTAGTTCCCGCGCTGACTGAGGCCGTGAAGTCTGCAAAACATTAGCTGCGGCCATCAGATTTCAACCGCGCCACCCTCTTTTATCATTTGCGTCGGGACGGGGGAAGACGCTATGGTTCCATCGTTACAGCTATGAAAGCGGTTCCACAATTCATGTGCNNTGGGTAGTAGCGCCTTCGGGGTATAGCAACTGTGGAACCGCTGTCGTCCGCATACATGGGGGCAACAGGAATGCTTCTTCCTGCGACCTATCAGGCCGCACTTCTTTTGATGCTGCTGAGCATGCTTTGTTGGGGTTCGTGGGCGAACACGCTCAAGCTTTGTCCTGGATATCGCTTCCAGCTCTTTTATTGGGACTACGCCATCGGCGTATTCCTCGGCGCCCTGTTCCTCGGCCTCACAGCGGGCAGCCACGGGTCCGTCGGATTGCCTTTTTTGAGTGACATCGTCGAGTCTCCGTTGGAATCGATGAAGATGGCAGCCCTTGGCGGCGTGGTCTTCAATGTCGCGAATCTCCTATTGGTTGCCGCGATCGATATAGCCGGTCTGGCTGTGGCATTCCCTGTGGGAATCGGGCTTGCGCTCGTCGTCGGGTCCGTCTGGAGCTACCTCGTAAATCCGAAGGCGAATCCCATCTTGCTTTTCGGAGGAGTAGCTCTCGTGACGGTCGCCATCATTCTGGATGCAGCCGCTTATCGTGCCCGCGAAAAGCGCTCGAAGGCCACGTCGACACGTGGGATTGTGTTGAGCCTCATAGCGGGCGTCTTGATGGGCAGTTTCTATCCGCTGGTGGCTCGTGCCATGCAGGGGGAGCGCGGAGACCCGGGCCCCGGGCCCTATGCGATTGCCACGTTCTTCGCAGTCGGCGTGCTTCTCTCCACTGTGCCGGCGAACCTGATCCTGATGTGGAAGCCGCTGGATGGCAAACCGCGCGTGGATGGATCAGGCTACTGGGTTGCCTTGTGGCGCTGGCATTTTGCGGGAATCCTTGGCGGTATGATCTGGTGTGCTGGCGCGGTTGCAAACTTTTTGGGCTCCGGGGCACACAAGGTCGGGCCGGCCGTTTCCTATTCAATCGGGCAAGGCGCAACCATGATTTCGGCATGCTGGGGCATCTTTGTGTGGCACGAATTTGCCGGTTCCCCACCTAATGCTAAGAAGTATCTGGTCCTGATGTTTATCTTTTTTCTTCTGGGACTGGGAGCTATCGCCCTCGCACCTCTCTATTAAACTTGGACGAGAAAAATGCCGCTTCAGAAAAAGCCTATCGTCGTCGTGGGCAGTATCAACATGGATCTGGTCGCGAGCACACCCAGCATTCCGCTTGCTGGACAAACTCTCATCGGCACAGACTTCACGACGACGCCAGGCGGAAAAGGCGCAAACCAGGCTGTGGCAGTTGCCCGCCTCGGCTATCCGGTCCATATGATCGGGGCCGTGGGAGAGGATGTGTTTGGTCAGGCGCTGCTCGACAATCTGAAAGAGGCCGGTGTCGAGACCGAAGGGGTCACACGCGTAGCCGGGCCTTCGGGCGTGGCGCCGATTCTGGTGGCATCGAATGGAGAGAACAGCATTGTCGTCGTACCAGGCGCCAACGGGAAAATGACTCCCGCAATCGTCGAGAAACACGCAGATCTGATCCGCTCCGCTGGAATGATTCTCTGCCAACTTGAGCTGCCCCTCGAAACAGTAAGCCGCACCCTTGCATTGTGCGCGGAGGCCCGCGTTCCGGTGATGCTCGATCCTGCGCCAGCGGCGAATCTGCCTGATTCAGTGTGGACGCAAATTGCCTGGTTCACACCGAATGAAACGGAGGCGGCTCTTTACATTGGCAATGTCGGCGCCCCCGAAGAAGCTTCGAAGCGATTATTAACGCGAGGATTGAAGGGGGTTGTGTTGAAGCGTGGCTCCGAGGGCGCGTATGTGGCTGTGGCAGGCGGAGAAGCAAAGTGGGTGCGGCCCTTCGCTGTGGAAGCCGTCGACACGGTGGCCGCCGGCGACTGCTTCAACGGAGTCTTTGCCGTCGGCTTGCTCGAAGGGCACGATCCGTGGACAGCGGCGCGATTTGCCTCCGCTGCCGCGGCTATTTCCGTGACGCGGCGCGGGGCGCAAGCTTCTATGCCAACCCGAGCCGAGGTTGATGCATTTATCTTGAGCAGAGGGTGAATCATGGGAGAAACGGTAAGAGTTCAGGCCGTTGATGGCCACGAATTGGACGCGTACGTTGCGAAGCCTGCAGGGGAGCCGATTGCGGGATTGGTAGTCATTCAGGAGATCTTTGGTGTGAACCGGCACATTCGTTCGATCGCGGACGGCTACGCGAAGGACGGATTCTTTGCTGTGGCTCCGGCGCTCTTTGATCGAGTGGAACGTGGCGTTGAGCTTTCCGACGAAGGCGAGGATGCGAAGAAAGGCATGGCCTTGTTGCAAAAGACTGACATCGTGAAGGCGCTTGCCGATGTCGATGCAGCCCTCGCTTTCGCTGTCAAGGAGACCGGCAAGAAGGCCGGTGTGATTGGATATTGTTTCGGCGGCCTGCTGGCATGGCTCAGTGCAACGCGGTTACATCCTGCGGCCGCGGTCGGCTACTATGCCGGGCGCATCGGGAATTTCGCGGCAGAAGTGCCTAAGGTCCCGGTTCAATTGCATTTTGGCAAACTGGATACGCACATCCCCGCCGAGCAGGTGGAAGCGGTGCACGCCGCCCATCCTGAAGTTGAGATTCACTGGTATGAAGGTGCAGGACACGGCTTCAACTGCGATATGCGCGCCAGTTACAATCCGCAGGCGGCTGCGCTTGCGCGTGGCCGCGCATTGGCGTTTTTGAAGAAGCATCTTCTTTGAAGAGTCGCGCCGCTGTTCGTCAGGCAACCTCATTCTCAAGCGTGCCGATCGGCTCAATCTTGATGCGGATCCGATCGCCGCTCGCCAGCGTAAACGAGCTGGGCGGCACAATTCCTGTTCCCGTCATTAGAAAACAGCCGCTCGGGAATGAGTTATCGCGAAGCAGATATTCGACGAGAGTTTTGGGATCGCGCTTCAATTCCGTCAGTGCAACTGAGCCGGAGAACTCCACACGACCGTGCCGATCAATCTCCAAAGTGATCTCGGTCGATTGCGGCAAGGGGCTCTCGCTCACCAATATCGCCGGCCCCAACGCGCAACTGCCGTTGTAGACCTTCGCCTGCGGCAGGTAGAGAGGATTCTCGCCTTCAATATCGCGCGAGCTCATATCGTTTCCAATCGTGTAGCCGACGATCCGGCCCTTTGGGCTCACCACCAGCGTCAATTCGGGCTCGGGGACGGACCAATGGGCATCGGCGCGAATGCGCACCCTGCCACCGGGGCCTACCGTGCGGCTTGCCGTCGATTTGAAGAAGAGCTCCGGCCGCTCCGCCGAGTAAACGCGATCGTAAAAGTCGCCTCCGCCGGCGTCCTGCGCTTCTTCCATGCGTGCGCCACGGCTGCGAAAATAGGTGACCCCAGCCGCCCAGACTTCCTGATGCCCGATCGGCGCAAGGATTTCCGACTGCTGGAATTCGTCCGACGGCGCGATCGTCTCGATGAATTCCGAAAGATATTCCTGCAGATCCTCGCGCGCCAGTAAAAAGTCTATCGGTATCGCACCCAGCGGGTGGTATTGGTTATCTTCCTCAACGACGCATCCCTCCGGAGTGCGATAAAGCTTCACCTTTTTTAGCCCCCTGTGCCCGTCCTTCATCCTACATGGGCCGCATCCTTTCACAATCTGGATTGAAGAGGAATGGATTTCGAGATCGTCGCAATCAGTCGCGCCACGGGTCGAGCTGCCCTGCTCGTATAGCCGCGGTCAGCGCCTCGATATCGGGAGCCAGGGTTCGGTCGTGATCCAGGCGCGGAATCACGGAACGAACTGCTGCCTGGGCGCGTTCGATCTCTCGGCTCGGCCGCAGCGGTTTGCGATATTCCAGTCCCTGGGCAGCGCACATCAACTCAATGGCAAGAATGCGTTCTGCGTTCTCCACAATCTGGCGCAGTTTGAGAGCTCCCGTCATGCCCATCGACACATGATCTTCCTTGCCGCCGTCGGTAGGAATGCTGCCCGTCGAAGATGGATGGGACAGCACCTGGCACTCATTGATCAGCGCGGCGGCCACGATCTGCGCGATCATGAACCCGGACGACAATCCCGGATCGGCAGACAGAAATGCGGGCAGCCCTTCGTTGATATCGGGATTCAGTAAGCGGTCGATGCGTCGCTCTGTGATACCGCAGAGATCGGTCAAAGCCAGAGCCGCGTAGTCGAACGCATACGCCAAAGGGGCACCGTGGAAGTTTCCGCCAGACAGCACTTCTCCGCGGTGTGGTGTTTTGGCAGATGTGTCGGAGAAGATCAACGGGTTGTCGGTCGCCGATCCCGCTTCAATCTCAAGCACTCCGGTTACGTGAGCCAACACGTCGCGCACCGCTCCATGAACCTGCGGCATACAACGCAGACAGTACGCATCCTGCACGCGAGTATCGTGCTCGCGATGCGATTCGCGAATCTCTGAATTCGCGAGCAGCTTCACCAAGTGCGCGGCACTGGCCACTTGTCCTGCATGCGGACGAGCCAGGTGGATGCGTTCGTCAAAAGCTGCGGGCGTGCCCATCAGCGCCTCCAATGACATGGCTCCTGCCAGATCGGCAAGGTGCACAACACGTTGCGCTCTTGTCACAGCGAGGACGCCGACAGCTGTCATGGCCTGCGTCCCATTCAGCAGAGCGAGGCCTTCCTTGGCGCTCAATTGCAGCGGCTGCAGCCCGGCACGGCGCAAGGCTTCGCGACCGGCTATCCGCTCTCCGCGATAAAAAGCCTCACCTTCCCCGATTAAAACGAGCGCCAGATGCGCCAGCGGAGCCAGGTCCCCACTCGCTCCCACTGAGCCCTTTTCCGGAACGACCGGATGCACGCCGGCATTGAGCAGCGCGACCAGCAATTCCAGCAAAACTGGTCGAACGCCGCTGAATCCCTTCGCCAGCACATTGGCACGCAGCAACAGCATGGCCCGCGATTCCGCTTCGCTCAGGGGGTTCCCAACACCTCCTGCGTGGCTGCGCACAAGGTTGACTTGCAACTCCGCCAGCTTGTCTGGTGCTATGCGAACGTCGGATAACTTTCCGAATCCCGTATTCACGCCATAGACGGTTTCGCCTGCCGCCAGAATCTCTTCAATGCAGGCCCGGCTGGCTTGCGCGCGCAACAGCGCGGAATCAGCAATCTCCACTGGACGGGCATTCAGTGCGACGGCTTCAATCTGAGCCAGCGTAAGCGGCTGGCCATCGAGAGCTAATGCTTCCATAAATCCGATGGTAGAACCTGCATGGGACTACGGTACAGGTCGAGTGATTCGCCCTGCCCGGGTCTGTTTGGCTTCTCTTTGCAGACTGAGATTGGAATGCAATACTCTATTTCCCGCGGTCTCCTTTTCCCTCGCCGCGAGACCATTCCAACCGGATCTCGGGCGGCGGATCGAGACCGAGAATCCTTCTATTCTTCGCCTCGTCCGCCGCTGATCCAGCGAAGTCGTCGAAGGCGCGATCGGTCACATGAATGATGCGGTCGCGGATAAACGTCGCGCCCTCGGTGGCGCCGGACTTCGGATGCTTAAGGCAGCACTCCCACTCAAGCACGGCCCAACCCGGAAAGTCGTACTGCGCCATTTTGCTGAAGATGGAACGGAAATCAACCTGGCCGTCGCCCAAAGAGCGGAAGCGCCCCGGCCGATCAATCCAGTCCTGATAACCGCCATAGACCCCGCTTTTGCCATTGGGCCGGAATTCGGCGTCTTTCACGTGGAAAGCGCGCACGCGATCGTGGTAGAAATCCAGGAATTCGAGATAGTCCAGTTGCTGCAAAACCATGTGGCTCGGATCGTAAAGAATGTTGGCACGCTTGTGGTCATTGACTTGCGATAGGAATCTTTCGTAGGTTACGCCGTCGTGGAGATCCTCGCCAGGGTGCAACTCGAAACATACGTCCACTCCGACGTCATCGAAATCGTTCAGAATCGGCAGCCACCGTCTGCCCAATTCTTGGAAGGCCTCTTCAATCAATCCGGCAGGCCGCTGCGGCCATGGATAGAAGAACGGCCATGCCAGCGCACCAGAAAAAGTCGCGTGCGCGTTCAGACCGAGATTCCGGCTTGCCTTCGCAGCCCACTCCAACTGCTGAACAGCCCATGCCTGGCACTCCTTGGGATTCCCAGCCAGTTCGCGCGGAGCAAAACCCTCAAGCAAGGCGTCGTAGGCTGAATGGCTGGCGATGAGCTGACCTTGCAGGTGCGTTGACAACTCGGTCACGGCGACGCCCGCTTCATTGAGCACGCCAAGGATTTCGTCGCAATAATCCTGGCTCTCCGCTGCCGCCTTCAAATCAAACAAGCGACTATCCCAGGTGGGAATCTGCACTCCAACGAATCCCAGCTTTGCCGCCCAGCCTGCCAGTCCCTCCAGTGAATTGAATGGCGCATTGTCGTCGGCAAACTGCGCTAAAAAGATTCCCGGTCCCTTGATCGTTTTCATTTCGTTTCCCCTGTGCGTCTAAATCCGACGCTAGAATTCAATCCAACATTTGCGCTGGCTGCTTTCGATCGCGCGGTCAATGAATCGCATCCCACGCACCCCGGCCGCAATGCCTGGCAGCGTCAAGGGCAAAGGCGCAGACTGCCCAGCCTTCCATGCTTCAATGCCATCGGCAAATTCACGATAAAGCACGGCAAAGGCCTCAAGATATCCCTCAGGGTGGCCCCCCGGCAGTCGCGTCGCGCTGCGCGCGCTGTGTCCCAGATAGCTTCCTCCGGCATGGCGAATCTCTTCGGGACCATGCTGCCATTTCAGCCGCAGCCGGTTTGGGTCCTCCTGCTTCCAATCCAGCGAACCTGCCTCGCCATAGACGCGCAGACGAAGACCGTTGCCCTCACCCGCTGCAATTTGAGACGTCATCAGCACTCCGTTCGCTCCATTATCGAGGCGCAACAGAGCGGTGCAATCGTCGTCGACCCGCCTGCTCGCGACCACCGAAAGCAGAGTCGCATTCAGCTCGGTCACCTGGAGTCCAGTGACATATTCCATCAAATGGAAAGCATGGGTACCGATATCGCCAATGCAGCCGCCTTGTCCGCTCAAAGCTGGATCGGAGCGCCACGTAGCCTGCTTCTGTCCGGTATTCTCGATGGGCTGGCTGAGCCAACCCTGCAAATACTCAACGGCAATCTTTCGAATCTTGCCCAGCGCTCCGCTCGCGCAAATTTCTCGCGCTTCGCGAACCAGCGGATATCCCGCATAGGTGTGCGTCAGTCCATAAGGAAGTCCCGACCTTGCGACGGCTTTCTCCAGGGTGAGTGCTTCGGCGTAAGAGGCCGTCGCCGGCTTATCGCTCATCACCGGGAAGCCGGCCTTGAGAGCCGCCTCGGCAACGGGCAAGTGGAGATGATTTGGCGTAACGATTGCGACGAAGTCGATCGCATCGTGCCGACGTCGCTCCGCTTCCAGCATTTCCTGATAATTGGCATACGCTCGATCGGGATCGATCTTGTAGGATTCGCCGGCCTCGCGCGACCGTTCGGCAGATTGAGAAAAGGCGCCTGCAACGAGCTCGATCTTTCCGTCCAGTTCAGCGGCAATCCGATGGACAGGCCCGATGAATGCGCCCGGCCCGCCGCCGACCATTCCCATGCGCAGTTTGCGTTCTGCCGTCATATCGCTTCCTTCCATAGAATTTCATGATCAAACAAAACTGGCCGGCGGGAATTCATTCGCTCTGTAAATCCCTCATGCTTCAGTCCTCGGGGAATGCCTCTCGCAGCCCTGGAGCCAGGGTCCTCAGCAACAGCAGCGCGATGAGATAGGCAACCGCCGAATAGAGAAACAGCGGCACGAAGCTATGGGTGAGTTGGAGAATATGCCCGCAAACCGGTTGGAAGATCGCGCCGCCCAGCGCTCCGGCAACCTGGCCGAAACTGACCACTGTCCCAACAAATCGTGCGGGAAACATATCGGAAGCAGTCGTAAAGATGTTCGCCGACCATCCCTGGTGTGCGGCTGCCGCGAGGCTCAACAGTCCTACCGCAAGCCAGACCGAGTGCAATCCCCCCGCAACGCCAATGGGCACGACCAGGCATGCGCAGGTCAACATGGCCGTGAGCCGGGCCTTCTTGAGCGGCATCCCCAGGTGCGTGAACCCGCGCGGCAACCAGCCGCCAAAGATGCTGCCGAACATTGAAACGACATAAACGATGACCAGCGGAGGCCCAAGATGCGAGAGATCGAGTTTGAAACGCGAATTGAAATACTGCGGCAGCCAGAACAAGAAAAACCACCATACGGGGTCGGTGAGGAACTTGCCGAGCATGAAGCCCCATGCCTGGCGATAGCGCAGGAGCTTCCACCAGGCGACGGATGCTACTGGGATTCTCGAAGTCTGCCCCGAGATAGTCGCCAAGCTCTTCCCATGCGGCGTCCGATATTTTATCGACCACCACACGATCCATACCGCGCTGAACACTCCGGTGACGAGAAAAGATGCGCGCCATCCGAAATGCAATGCCACCCACGGCACCGCCAGCGGAGCCAGAATTGCGCCGACGCCGGCGCCGGAGTTGAAGATTCCCGTTGCCAGCGCGCGCTCTTTCCGCGGGAACCACTCCGCCGTTGCCTTGATTGCCGCCGGGAAATTACCGCTCTCACCCAGTCCCAGCAAGAAGCGCGCCACAGAAAATCCGAAGACGGAATTTACTAACGCATGGCCGATCGCCGCCAGGCTCCAGAGCCCGGTCACAATCGGATAGCCTCTGCGGCAGCCAAGCCGATCAACAAGCCGACCTGCGAAGACTACTCCCAACGCATAGGCTATCTGGAAGGCCGCGAGAATATTGCCATATTGAACGTCGGTCAGGTTGATGGAAGACTCGACAGTCGGCCAACCCGGCAGCAGTGGTTGCAGGTGGAGAACACTTCCCGAAAGCACAGGCTTCAGGATTGAAAGCACCTGGCGATCCACGTAGTTGATCGTCGTCGCCACAAAAAGCATGGCGCAGATGGTCCATCGCCCGGAGAGCGCAACTTCTTCAACGCGATTTTCCGTTTCCGACGCCGACTTTGTCATGCCTACCAGTCCGTCAAAGTTCCATCGAGCTTGCGATTCACGGGCAGGTAGGCCCTTTGATACGGATATTTCGTCGCGAGCAACTCATCGAGATCGACACCCAGTCCCGGCCCATCGCCGGGAAACATCAACCCATTTTCGAATGTGTACTGGTGCGGAAAGACTGCGTCTGTTTCGTCCATATGCGGCATGTGTTCCTGGATGCCGAAGTTATGGATCGCCGTATCGAAATGTAATGCAGCGGCCATGCATACCGGCGAAAGATCCGTTGCTCCGTGGCATCCCGTGCGCACATGATAAAGATCCGCAAAATCGGCGACCTTTTTCAAATGAGTGATCCCACCCCCATGTACGAGCGTCATGCGAATGTAATCGATCCATTGGTTGCGTATCAGGTCGTGCGCATCCCAAATCGAGTTGAAAACCTCGCCTACTGCAATCGGTGTCGTAGTGTGTTCGCGAATAGCTCGAAAACCTTCCTGCAACTCAGCCGGTGTTGGGTCCTCGATCCAGAATAAGTGGAACGGTTCAAGCTCTCTTCCAAGGCGACCGGCCTCAATCGGTGTCAATCGGTGATGGCAGTCATGGAGCAGGTGTAGCTCCTCACCGAAGGTTTCACGTACCTTTGCGAATAGTCTTGGGACATGGCGAAGATAGGGTTCTGTCGCCCATTCGTACTCCTGCGGAAGTCCGCGTTCTGCCGGCTCATAGCGACCCGGAGTTTTAGTTACTCCATAGGTACTTGCCAGGCCCGGAACGCCGCTTTGCACGCGAATTGCTTTGTAGCCCATCTCCTTATGCTTGGCTACGTCTTCGATTGCTTGATCAATGTCTTTTCCGTTGGCGTGGGCATACACCATAACTCCTTCGCGGCTCTTGCCGCCGAGAAGGTTGTAGACAGGCGTGTTCAGCGCCTTCCCTTTGATATCCCATAACGCAATATCGACCGCGCCAATCGCGGCCATGGTTACGGGCCCGCGCCGCCAATACGGCCCGCGATAGAGGTACTGCCAGATATCTTCGGTTTGGAATGGGTCGCGGCCGAGAATACAAGGGATAACATGGTCAGTTAGATAACTCGCAACCGCCAGCTCACGCCCGTTGAGCGTGCCATCACCCAGTCCATAAATGCCCTCATCGGTTTCAACTTTGAGAGTGACGAAGTTCCGTCCTGGCGAAGTTATGTTGACGTAGGCCTTCGCGATCTTCATTGAATTCGACTCGCTATCCTCAATAATGGGACGTCAATCGGATTAGAATCGATGTCCGATGCCTGATTCCCTTTCACTGATTCACTCCGCTGGCCAGGAATCCACCGTCCACCGCAATGATTTCTCCAGTGACAAACGAGGCAGCTTCGGATGCCAGAAAAATCGCCGCGCCGGCAACTTCCTTTGCTTCTCCAAATCGCCGCATCGGTGTACGAAGAAGCAACTCTTCGCCTCGCGGGGTACCCTGAATCAGAGACGCGTTCAAGGGCGTAGGAAATACCCCCGGTGCAATCGCGTTTACACATACACCGGATTGCGCCAACTCGACGGCGAGCGATTTGGTGAGCGATGCCACCGCAGCCTTACTCGCGGCGTAGGCAGCTACTCGATAAAACGCCACAAAGGAAGTAAGTGAGGCGATATTCACGATACGTCCGTAACCCGCGCGAACCATGGTCGCACCAAAGATCTGGCAAGCACGTAGTGTGCCTGTCAAATTTGTGTCGATCACCCGCGACCATTCGGCTTCATCCGCTTCCAGCGTTGCTGACTTTGTGGTAACACCGGCTGCGTTAACCAGAATGTCGACCTTGCCGAATTCCTTCAGCACCGCATCGTGGAGCGCCTGGAGCGCTTCCCTGCTTTGCACGTCACTGGTGATGCGAATCGAACGCCGCCCCAGCGCTTCAATCTCACCGGCAACCTTGCTCACCTGTTCGAGTCGCCGCGAACTCGGCACAACATCCGCACCAGCGCCAGCCAGCCCAATAGCGATCGCGTATCCAAGTCCGGTTGTTCCACCGGTTACCACCGCGACTCTTCCGTGCAGATCGAAGAGATCCTTGGTCATGAATTTTTCCTTTATATTTGTTCCCGGCCATCTTACCGGGTTTATCCCCTGATCGTCTCTACCGTTGCATCTGCCCCAAAACTCTATCATCAGAGCCACATTTCTCGCCGGATTCCGCGCCACCTCCTCACCGTTGCCAGGAGGTAATGAAGTCGGGCAATGCGATACAGTGTGAATGGACGATTCAGCCTATATCCATGGACGCAATTTTGATTCCCGATGTGGCGCGGCGCTGGGATTGCCTCAGCCTGGGCGAAGTGATGCTGCGTCTTGACCCCGGCGAAGCCCGCACGCACACCACTCGCAGGTTTCAGGTTTGGGAAGGCGGAGGGGAGTACAACGTAGCTCGCGGCCTGCGCCGTTGCTTCGGACTCCGCACCGCCATTGCCACGGCGCTCGCTGACAATCCCGTAGGCCGTCTCGTCGAGGATTGCATCCTCCAGGGCGGCGTTGATACTTCCCTGCTCCAATGGGCCGCTTTTGATGGAGTCGGGCGTTTTGTTCGAAATGGTCTCAACTTTACGGAGCGTGGCTTCGGCATGCGTGCCGCATCGGGCTGTTCCGATCGCGGGCACACTGCGATCAGCCATGTAAAATCCGGCGACTTCGATTGGGAAGTCATTTTCGGCAATCAAAACGGCTCACGCTGGTTCCATACCGGTGGCATCTTCGCCGCTCTTTCTGAAACGACGGCGATCGTTGCGGACGAAGCAATGGACACTGCGCGTCGCCACGGCACGCCAGTATCGTACGACCTGAACTATCGCGACTNNTGGAAGTCCATTGGAGGCAAAGCCAAAGCGCAGCAGGTGAACCGGGAACTGGTGTGCAAGGTCGACCTGCTTCTTGGCAACGAAGAGGACTTCACTGCAATGCTCGGGGTGCAGATCAAGGGCGTAAGCGAGGATTTCTGCGAATTGCCCATTGCTGGTTATGAGGAGATGCTCCGCGAAGTCGCGTCGGCTTATCCGAATCTGAAGCTTATCGCCAGCACGTTGCGCACCGCGCACTCCGCGTCGCGCAACGGGTGGGGAGCCATCGGGCTTTATGAGGACAAGATCGTTCACGTCCCGCAGCAGGAAATCGATATCCTCGATCGAGTCGGCGGCGGCGACAGTTTCGNNCGAACGCGCTATGAAGGGCGGCTCGGCCCGCATTGCTCGATAAAGGAACTCATGTCGGAATCCACACAGGAAACTATCGAACGGGTCGGACTGATCCCTGTGCTGCGCGCCAAATCCGCGGCCCAGGGGCATGCCGTTGTTGAAGCCATGATTGCCGGGGGCGTCACTGTGGTCGAAGTCACGATGACCGTCCCTGGAGCCATCCATCTGTTGAAGGAACTCAAGAAGGAGTACGGCGCCAAGCTGCTCCTCGGTTCCGGAACTGTCACGACTGCCGCGCAGGCCGGAGCAACCATTGAGGCTGGAGCTGAGTTTGTCGTGAGCCCAAGCCTCCACCTCGAGGTAGTTTCTGCGACCAGAAGCAATGGGAAACTGTCGATCCCGGGCGCACTCACGCCCACTGAAGCCATCACCGCATGGGAAGCTGGCGCCGACTACGTGAAAATTTTCCCTTGTTCCGCCGTAGGCGGCGCCGGCTACATCAAAGCGCTCTTGGCGCCCTTTCCGCACTTGAAGCTAATCCCGACTGGCGGGGTGACGCTACAAACCGCCGAGAGTTTTTTGAAAGCAGGAGCACGAGCCCTTGGCATTGGCAGCGATCTGGTCAATCTTGCCGCGGTCGATGCGGGTCACCCCGAAACGATTACAGAAGCCGCGCGCGCTTACTTAAAAATCTTTGCCAATTTTCGTAGCCAGGTGGAGGCAGGAATGTAGCCGCGCCATTTTTTCGGTAATTGCTCGCGGAGGTCGCAGTGCAACGACCCTTTACCCGCTGAACTACAATTTGTATGCCTTTCGCACCAGCCCGACAGTCAATTCCTCCGCCAATTCCTCCGCCTCATCCTCGTCGAGTCGATGCTCGGCCACTAGCTTGGCAAGAAATCCGGCATCCATGCGCCGCGCGACATCGTGTCGCGCTGGGATAGACAAGAGCGCGCGCGTGTCGTCGTTGAATCCCACAGTGTTGTAGAATCCCGCCGTTTCTGTTGCCTGCTCGCGAAAACGCTGCATGCCTTCAGGACTATCGTGGAACCACCAGGGTGGTCCAAGCCGCAGACACGGATAGTGGCCAGCCAACGGCGCTAATTCCCTGCTATAGGTTGTCTCGTCCAGCGTGAAGAGAATAATTGTCAGCTTCGATTCGTTTCCAAAGCGGTTCAGCAAACTCCGCAGCCCGTTGACGTAGTCGGTTGATCTCGGGATGTCAGCCCCCATGTCCGGTCCGTATCGTTCAAACAGCTTCGCGTTGTGGTTGCGGACCGATCCAGGATGTATCTGCATCACGAGGCCATCCTCGATACTCATGCGGGCCATCTCGGTAAGCATCTGCGCTCGAAAAAGTTCCCGGTGAGCTTCGGTCGCATCTTCGCTTAGAACAGCGGCAAATAACGCGTCGGCATCGCGTTCACTCAGGTCGGCTGTTTGCGCCGTCGGATGCCCATGGTCAGTGGCGGTCGCTCCGAGCGATTTGAAAAACTGGCGCCGGGTCTCTAACGCCTGCAGATAACCGGGCCAGGATGTCGTGTCTTCGCCGGTCAATACACCGAGCGTCTCAATTCCCTTTCTGAAGCCAGGAAAACTGGGATCCACCACCGGGTCAGGGCGAAATGTCGGAATGATCCTTCCTTTCCATCCCGAATCGCGGACTGCCTTGTGTTCGTCGAGGGAGTCGAGCGGTGAATCGGTTGTTGAAAGTACTTCTATATTGAACTGCTTATAAAGCGACCGCGGCAGGAACTCCGGCCTCGCCAGTTTTGCCTTGATTGCGTCGTAATATTCATCGGCAGTCGACGACGATAATCGCTTGGTCAAGCCAAACGATTCCTGGAAGGCATAATCCAGCCACAGACGGGTCGGTGTTCCGCGAAACAGGTAATAATTGTCCGCAAAAAGGCGCCAAACCTTGCGCGGCGCGACGATTTGCGCTTTCCCAATCTCAAGTTGATCGAGCGAGATTCCCTGGCTGTAAAGCATTCGGAAGATGTAATGGTCCGGTTGAACGAAAAGCGCCACGGGATCTGCAAATGGCTCGTTGCGCGAGAACCATGAAGCTTGCGTATGCCCATGCGGACTCACGATGGGCAATCGACGAATCTGGCCATACAGCCTTCGCGCAATCGAGCGCGTCCCTTCGTCTGGCGGAAAAAGCCTGTCTTCGTGCAACAACGCCAAGTGACTCTCCCTTGCTCCTTCTCTCCAGTATTACGCATTGCGGTGGCTCGCGGTATACTTCGGCTGCCCAATGAAACGATTTACATGCATCAATATGCGGGCGGGCGGCGAATGAATACACTCCGCATCGTGCTCCGCAATTACAAAGACTTTGAAGACGCGCTGGCAGAGGAGGCGCGACTTTTTGAGGAAGTCCATCCCGGCATCCGCGTCGAACTCATTTCTGTCGATATCCACGAATTGTATCGATTGGCGCTGACTGAGGGCGGCCTGCGCCGGGGCCGCTTCGAAATCGCACTCCTCGTTACTGACTGGCTGGCCGAGGGGATTGCAACGGGTGCCCTTGAAGATTTGCAGCCGTGGCAAAACCGAATTCCAATTCCCGATTGGCCCCAGGGCTGGGCTCGCTTATTGGTTTGCCCGCTCATCTTCGGCCAAAAGCTCTCCTCGTTGCCTTGGCATGATGGTCCGGAGTGCCTTGTCTATCGCACCGATCTTTTCGCCGATCCTGGCCGCCAGACTGACCATCGCGCGGAGTTTGGCCGCGAGCTTGCGCCGCCCGTGACGTGGCAGCAGTTTGAAGAGACCGCGCGCTTCCTCGCCGATCCCGCCGCCGGCCTCTACGGAACGGTCTTCGCCGCTTTCCCTGACGGGCACAACACGCTGTACGATTTCGCGTTGCAGGTCTGGAGTCGGGGCGGAGAACTTCTGGACGCTGCCGGCAAACCGCAATTCCGCACACCCGAGGCGATCGTAGCCCTCGATTTTTACCGGCGAATCGTCTCGGATCCTTCAGTCTGCCATCCAGCTTCGCCGCAACTCGACTCCACCCAGTCGGGTGATCGTTTCCTTGCCGGCGAGGTTGCCATGATGGTCAACTGGTTCGGATTTGCGGCACGCGCGGATCGCGAAGGATCTCCTCTTGCTGGCAAAGTAGCCATCGCGCCGATCCCTTCGCAGGATGGCCATACCTCCATCTCCCTTTCGGTGTTCTGGGCACTCGCCATGGGCTCTGGCTCCAGCGAAAAAGAGATTGCCTGGAATTTCCTCAGATTCATCGCCAGGCCCGAGCGCGACCTCGGAATCACCAGGCACGGCACCGTGGGCGTTCGGCTTTCCACCTGGCGCGATGCTGCACTGCAAGCCCGGATTCCCGCGTACAGTAAGATCGAATCCATTTCTCTCGGCGCGCGCCAATTGCCGGCAGGTCCGCAGATGGCAGCATTTGCAGGAGTCATTGACGGTGTCATAATCCGTGCCCTGACTACCACTGACGCTACTCTCGCTATTCTTGAAGCAGCGCAATTCGAAATCGAATGTAAAGGAATCGGATTTTCATGAGCACTCCCCAGGATTCGACGACCCCGCAGCCGTTTCGCCTTGATGGTCGCCACGCCCTTGTGACTGGGGGCGCAAGCGGCATCGGCGAAGCGACAGTGAAAGAACTGGCGCGGGCGGGTGCCTTTCTCTGGATTGCCGACATTAATTCTTCCGCTGCTGAGGCGCTCGCCGCGTCTGTTGACTCGGCAAAAGCGCTGCCTCTTGACGTGACTAATCCCAATTCCATCGCCGCGGCAGTGGCGCAGGTGCATCGACTCGACATTCTCGTCAACAATGCCGGCATCGGTCACGTTGGCTCGATTGAAGCTACGGAGCCCGCAGATTTCGACCGCCTGCTCAATGTGAATGTGCGCGCAGTCTATCTTGTCACGCGCGCTTTTCTGCCTCTCCTGTTGGCTGCCGGAGCCAATGGCGGCCGCACCGGGACTATCGTGAACATCGGGTCCGTCGCAGGCTTGGTCGGAATCAAGCAGCGGTTTGCGTACTGCACAACCAAGGGAGCCGTGATCGCCATGACGCGCCAACTCGCTGTCGAATACCCAAAGACTCTGCGCGTGATGCCATTTGCCCCGGCACCGTGGAAACGCCATTTGTGGAGGGCTATCTTGAGAAATTCCACAAAGACAACAAGGTTGAGGTCCGCGCCGACCTGCGCGCCCGCCAGCCCATCGGACGTCTTGGCCAGCCGGAAGAAATCGCATCGATGGTGCGCTACCTCGCCTCGGACGAAGCCGCATTTGTCACTGGCTCCCTTTTCAATATCGATGGTGGCTGGACGGCTGCGTAATCTCGGGGGACCGGTCAGCGCAAAACTTTGAAAGGCTGTTATGAATCTCGTATCTTTTTCCACTTCAAACCGAATCCGGCCCGGCATATTGCTCGAAGACGGCACTGTTGTCGACCTCTCTTCGTCCGGCTACACGGATGCGCTTGCGGTCATTGCATCTGGCCTGACCACCGTCCCGGAAGGCTCGACGCAGCGCCTCAGCAACGTCCGACTTCACGCGCCCATCTTCAACCCGCCGCGTGTCTTCGCCATCGGATTGAATTACCGCGACCACGCCAAAGAATCTGGGATGGAAATCTCAAAGACTCCCGTTGTTTTCTTCAAGCTCACGACCGCCATCATTGGCCCCGGCGAGCCCATCGTGCTGCCAACAAACTCCACGCAACCCGACTACGAAGCTGAGTTCGCTTTTGTCATTGGCAAAGGCGGTTATCGTATTCCAGCTTCGGCATGGCGCGAGCACGTCTACGGCTACACCATCGTTAACGACGTCAGCGCCCGCGATGTGCAGTTCGCCACTTCGCAATGGTCCATGAGCAAGAGCTTTCCCACCTTCTGTCCGCTCGGTCCCGCCATTGTTACTGCCGACGAAATCGCCGATCCGCATCAACTCGCCATCAGCCTCTCCATTGACGGCGAAGTCCTGCAAAATTCGAATACCCGCGAGCTCATCTTCGGAATCCCTGCGCTCATTGAATACCTTTCTTCGATCACGCCCTTGCTGCCCGGCGATATCGTCTCTACGGGCACTCCCGCGGGCGTCGGGCTCGGCCGCACGCCAAAGCGTTGGCTGAAACCCGGCGAAAACGTCACAGTCACCATTGAGGGGCTTGGCTCGCTCTCGAATCCTGTCATTTCCGAATGATTTACTCCTGGTGATACCAATCCAGATTGCAACTGCGCCGCTGATGCGCATGACGAATGCGGGATAATCTCAATTGATGGAACTTTCAGGACAATCTCTCATTGGCAGTCGCCGCGGTTCACGCGACGGCAAGAGCTTTCAAGCTGCTAACCCGCAATCGGGAGCCCCGCTGGAGCCTATCTACTACTCGGCCACCTATGCCGAGATCGAAGAAGCCGCTCAACTGGCTGCGGAAGCATTCACCACGTACTCGCAGGCCAGCGGGAAAACCAAAGCTGCGTTTCTGCGCAGGATCGCAGACGGGTTCGATGCGCATCGAGAAGAGTTGGCTGAACGCGCGCATCTTGAGACCGCGTTGCCCATGCCACGACTGCTGGGCGAGGTTGGACGCACCTCGGGTCAGCTGCGACTTTTTGCCGGTGTGGTGGAAGAAGGATCGTGGGTCAATGCCCGCATCGATCCGGCCCTTCCAGACCGTCAGCCGCCGCCCCGCCCCGATATCCGCTCGATGCTGCGCCCGCTCGGCCCGGTCGTCGTCTTTGGCGCGAGCAACTTTCCTTTGGCTTTCTCAGTCGCTGGCGGCGACACAGCTTCTGCATTGGCTGCCGGTTGTCCTGCGATCGTGAAGGCCCATCCGGCACACCCTGGGACCAGCGAGTTGGCTGGTCAGATCATCGCCGAAGCCGTTGCTGCCGGAGGTCTTCACCCCGGAATTTTCTCGCTGCTTTTCGATGCTGGCGTTGAGGCTGGCACAGCGCTCGTCAAGCACCCGCTTATCCGCGCAGTCGCATTTACCGGCTCGCTTCGCGCAGGCCGGGCACTCATGGACCTTGCCGCCGCGCGGCCCGATCCCATCCCCTGTTTTACTGAGATGTCGAGCGGCAATCCCGTCTTCGTTCTTCCCGGCGCATTGCGTAAAGGTCCAGCTGCGCTCGCTGCGAGTCTCTTCGGATCTTTCACGCTGGGTGCGGGCCAGTTCTGTACGAAGCCCGGAATCGTACTCGTGCCCGAATCTTCGGAGACGGCAAGGTTCGTGCAGGAGCTGGAGAAGCTCGTCGATCAAGCGCAGCCGTACACGCTGCTCACTCCCGGGATCGCGCGCGAGTATGGGCGGGCTACGCAGGCGCGCTCCGCGAAGACACCGCTCGCAGCGAAGGCGGCCAAACCAAATCCCGAACACGTGTGTATGGTGAACGCACAGTTGTTTACCGCAAAGCTCGACACGTTTCTAATGCAATCTTCTCTGGCGGATGAAATCTTTGGGCCGGACACGCTGCTTGTGCGATGCGACAGTACCAGCGACTATTTGCGTGCTGCGAGCGCCCTTGACGGTCATCTGACCGCAACCATTCTCGGCGACGAAGGCGACCTGGCCACTAATCGCGAACTAATTCAAATTCTGGAGAAGAAAGCCGGTCGGCTCGTCTTCAACGGATTTCCCACCGGCGTCGAGGTCTCCCACGCCATGGTTCACGGCGGACCATATCCGTCGACGTCGGACCCGCGTTTCACATCTGTGGGCAGCCTGGCGATCTACCGATTCGCGCGTCCCATCTGCTTTCAGGGATTCCCGCAGGAAATGCTCCCAGCGGAACTCCAGGACGCGAATCCGCTTGGGATTCGGCGCATACGCGATGGCAAACCGGAAGCGTCATAAAACCCCGGCCAGCCACTTGCCGGTGTGGGACAAAAGATTGCCGGCAATTTCTTCAGGTGTTCCTTCAGCAACAATCTTGCCGCCGCCCTCGCCGCCCTCTGGACCCAGATCGATGACCCAGTCGGCGCTCTTGATCACGTCGAGATTGTGCTCGATCACGATCAACGAACCACCGCCATCGATCAGCTTTCGGAATGCCGTCAGCAGCTTCGACACATCGTCAAAATGCAGCCCGGTCGTTGGCTCGTCCAAAATGTACAGCACGCGACTGGCCTGCGAAGGCTTTGCATTTGCATTGGCTGAGCGAACCTGCGCCAGATGCGCAGCCAGCTTCACACGCTGTGCCTCGCCGCCAGATAACGTCGTTGCGGATTGCCCCAACCTCAGATAGCCCAGGCCAACTTCGTCCAGCACCGCCAACTTTTCGAGCAGACGCGTTTGCCCGGCGAAGAAACGAAGCGCCTCCTTCACCGTCATCTGCAGCACTTCGTGAATATTCTTGCCCTTGAATTGCACTTGAAGAACCTTCGCCTGGTAGCGAGTGCCGTTGCAGTCCTCGCAGGGCAGCTCCACATCCGCCAGGAACTGCATTTCCACGGTGACCGTGCCATCGCCCTCGCACGTGTTGCACCGGCCGCCGGGCACGTTGAATGAGAAATGTCCCGGTGTCAGCGAAAGCTTTTTCGACTCAGGCTGCGATGCGAAGAGTTCGCGGATCAGATCGAAGCCTTTGATGTACGTAATCGGATTTGAGCGAGGCGTCCGGCCAATTGGTGTTTGATCCACGAGCACAACATCGTTCAGCCGCTCCACGCCAGTCAACGATTTGAAGATGCCAACCGGGTCCCCGCCGTCGGTCTGGCCCAGCGCTCGAGCCACCGCTCGATACAACACCTGGTGCACGAGCGTCGATTTGCCTGAGCCTGAGACACCGGTGATGGCGACCAGCATGCCGAGCGGAATCTCCACATCGAGCCCGTGCAGATTGTTGGCGTCAGCGCCACGCAGCACCAGTTTCTCGCGCCCCGGTATTCGCCGCCGCGTCGGCACCGGAATCGAGACTTTGCCTGAAAGATAGCGCCCCGTCAGCGAATTGGGATTCGCCTCAATCTCCGCCAGCACACCCTCGGCCAATACCTTGCCGCCAAATTCTCCCGCACCTGGTCCCAGGTCTAGCAAATGATCGGCAGCGCGCAGCACGTCGGCATCGTGTTCTACCACGACGATTGTGTTGCCCAGATCTCGAAGCTCCTTCAGAATTCGGATCAGGCGCTCGGTATCCCGCGTATGCAACCCGATCGACGGTTCATCCAGAACATAAAGCGCGCCCACAAGCCGCGAACCGAGCGACGTCGCCAGCTGAATTCGCTGCGCCTCACCGCCTGACAACGTCGAGGCCAAGCGATCCAACGTCAGGTATTCGAGCCCCACTGCATCTAGAAACGTCAGCCGCTGCTTGACTTCATCCAGAATTGGGCCGGCAATTTCTTCTTGCATTGGCGACAGTTTGAGCGAAGAAAAAAACTCCTTGGCTTTCGCGATGGTTAGCGCCGTCGCCTGACAGATATTCAGAGCGTTCAGGCGCACTGCGCGCGCTTCTGCGCGGAGCCTCTGCCCACGGCAATCCGGACATTCCGCATAGCCGCGATACTTGCTCAGCATGACACGCACATGCAGCTTGTATTTCTTTCGCTCCATCTGGGCGAAGAAACCATGAACGCCAACAA
The DNA here is from genome assembly GCA_003140785.1 of Acidobacteriaceae bacterium. Taxonomy (GTDB): domain Bacteria; phylum Acidobacteriota; class Terriglobia; order Terriglobales; family Acidobacteriaceae; genus Telmatobacter. The sequence continues at coordinate 44,991 of PLKY01000216.1, forward strand.
AGCTTCCGTTGCCTCTTAGGACCGTCTCACGGGCCGATTCCGGCAGTTCGCGCCAAGGAACATCCAGCGGAATGTGAAGCTCCGCAGCGTGCTTCTTGAGGTCAGTGAACCATGTGCGGTATTTCGGCCGATTCCAAGGGTCAATTGCGCCGTCATTCAGGCTCAGCCCCTTGTCGGGGATCACCAGGTTGAGATCGTAGTCGACAGTATTGCCGAACCCCTGGCAACGCGGGCACGCGCCGAAGGGATTGTTGAAGCTGAAGAGGCGCGGCTCAGGTTCTTTGCCTGCTCGGTGACAGTTCGTGCACCTGTAGTCGCCCGAGAACCTGTGCTGCCGGCGTTCCTGTGCTTCGTCTCGTGGAACCTCCTCAAAAACGACTTCGCCAGATTCGCGGTACGCGATCTCCGCCGCGTCGACAATCCGCGCCCGGTTTTCCGCGCTCACTACGATTCTATCGACGAGCACGAATACGGGCTGATCGAAGTCGAGATCCAGCAGCGATTCGGGGGACGAGAACTCGAAGATCTGGCCCTGTTGATAAAGCCGGTTGAATCCCGAACTCCGCAATTCCGTCAGCCGGGCCTTCATTGTATCGGTGATCGGCTCCGCGGTAGCTGTTTTCGCGCTCGACTTCGTCCCAGGCTTTGTCGCTCGTTTACTTGCCTTTGCCGGTTCTGCTTCTTGCTCCTCGTGCCGCACAGGAAACAACGCGTTGAGGCGCACACCTTCGCCAAGGGCCAGTGTCTTCTCGGCTACTTCGTCGATCGAGTCGCGCTTCACCAGGCCGTCGCAATAGACGCAATGCACTTCGCCGCATCGCGCATAAAGCAACCGGAGATAGTCGTAAATCTCGGTCGCGGTGGCTACAGTCGAACGCGGATTGCGCGTGGTGTTTTTTTGTTTGATGGCAATTGCCGGCGCCAGCCCGTCAATTTCATCCACGTCCGGTTTCTCGATGCGCTCCAGAAACTGGCGGGCATACGCTGAAAGCGATTCCACATACCGCCGTTGCCCTTCGGCGTAGATCGTGTCGAAGGCGAGCGAGGATTTGCCAGATCCCGAAACGCCGCTGATCACCGTCAGCTTCCCGTGTGGGATTTCGCAGGAGATATTCTTCAGGTTGTGGGTCCGCGCACCGCGGATCACGATTGCGTCGTTCGATGAAGTCAACGGGAAGACACCGGGAAGAAATCTGTCAGCCGCGCCCCTGTCTTCTCAGAGAAGACCGGGACGCAAACATCCATTTTTTATTATAGGGTGCAGATAGCAATCCCGCGCAGGCGCGCGCATAGATCCCGATAACCGAAAACGGAGTTCTTCGGTTTCTTCGCAGGCGTACGAACGCGCTCGCGCGCACCGATGCGCTCCGTCCGGCAAAAAGATTCAGAGTGAAATTTCGCTACGCTGCGAGAGCAGCAGTGCGAGAGCCGACGTAGGGGAAACTCGCCATGGGGATCTCCGTCTCGACTTCATTGCGATTCAGAACGCACGCTAGGCCCAACAAGGCAGTAGAAGCGCACGCCGGACAACGTGTCGCAGAATTTCCAACGCAATCACAATCCTGGCAAAGGTACGCCGATTTCAACGGAATATGCTGCAGCATTGGGGAAGTCATTGTCTCACCTATCTGGATGAACTGGATTGGCATTTGACGATCGGGCTCGCGCACCGTTCGATGATCCCTACCAGGGTTGATGGGCCTCAAAGCGAAAAAGTTGTTCCGGGGCTCTCACAAACTAAGGAAAAAAGCCGTATCGCTTCGGGGATCACGATACCTTCAGAGTCTCAGCCTCTCTAATAGTAGGTTAATCGAACTGACCCGTGAATTCCATTCCTTATTGTGGTCAAAATCGCGGTTACTTTGAAGATTCCTTTTCTAACAGTTTGGTCACCATGCGATATGGTTACTATCCGGTCAATGGCGAAAGGGGCGCTGAGCTTTCCGGATTCAACACCCCTTAAATCTTCTATTTCGAAAACATTGTGTTGTTTTGGTCGTATTCCTGTTCTGTCTTTGCGGCCTTATGCGCCGCCTCGTCCGCAACTTTCTGTACTCTTGATTGCGGCGAGGTGACGGGCTTGCTCGATGGTTCCTTGTGTGGTTCAGAACCTTTTGCGGGAACTGTCTTCGATGTGTCGACCATGTGTTTTCACCTCAGCCCAATTCGATGCAAGCTGCACGGCCGGTAGATGCACTCAAGCGCCGTTTCAATCCGAGCGACGAATAGTTCTGCAGGCTAGCCTTTCAAACGATTCAACACCGCCATGCGGCCGTACCACAAGCCAGAGTCCTTGACTGTTCGCTTTTGATCACGGAGATCCACATACGTCAGCCCATACCTTTGGCTGTATCCATCTGTCCATTCAAAGTTGTCCATCAGGCTCCATGCATGGAATGCTCTGACATTTGTCCCATCCGCAATGGCTCGTGCAAGTTCGGCAAGCGTCGCCCGAAAGAATGCCGTTCGGCGCTCATCCGGCACTCGTCCATTCTCTTTCTCGTAGGGCGTGTCCATATAGCAGCAACCGCACTCGGTGATTTCAATGATCGGATGATCGTATTCGCGCGAAATTTGAGTCGCGAGGTCGTAGATTCCTCGCGGCCACACTTCAAGCCCTGCATGCGTCAACGGCCCCTCGGAAGGCATGACTGCATGAAAGCGCGTATACGGATCGCGGCCATTCGTGTCGCCGGTATCGGCCTCAATCTCGGTTCCATACTGTTGTCGGTTTCCTCCGCGTGCGCCGCCTGCATCGGAGACGATTCGCCGCGTGTAGTAGTGAAAGCCTACCCAATCGAGCGGCGCCCGCATGATGTTTTCATCCCCCGCGCGTACGCCCATCAGCTCATACGGGGGATCACCCACGAACGCGTTCGGATACTTACCTTTGAGCGCCGCGTGCAGAAAGAATGTGTTGTTCATCGCGTGGTACCGAGCCGTCGCCGCGCGGTCAGCTTCGCTGTCAGTCTTTGGGTAGCCCGGCGCCATGCTGTACGCACTTCCCACGGTCGCCTTTGACGAGGCAGCTTTGATCGCCCTGAAGCTCTCGCCCTGCGCGAGGCTGACGGTATGGAGCGCTTTGAGGAAGTCGCTGAACTTTGCCCTGTTCGGTGGATGGATCCCGATCCCATAGCCGTAGTACGTGAATGCCCATGGCATATTGAACGGGGCCCAGACAGTAATTCGATCCCCTAGTTCTTTTGCCAAGATGCCGGCATAGTCGGCAAAGTAGCCCGCCAAGTCGCGATTGGGCCAGCCACCGCGGTCTTCAAGCCCCTGCGGCAGATCCCAATGGTAGAGCGTGCAGAACGGCCTGATTCCTGCTTCCAGCACGGCATCCATCACCCGTTTGTAGTGATCGAGTCCTTTCTCATTCGGTGCGCCAGTCCCCGACGGTTGGATTCGCGCCCACGAAATTGAAAAGCGGTAGCTCTTCTGGTTCAGCCGCTTCAGCAGAGCGATGTCCTGCTTGAACAGGTGATAGTGGTCGCAGGCCACATCGCCCGTATCGCCGCCCTTAATGTGCCCCACCCCGTGCGCATATCGATCCCAGATCGACTCTCCCTTGCCGTCTTCGTTCCATGCACCTTCCACCTGATACGAAGCCGTGGCCATACCCCATAGAAAACCATCGGGAAATCGCACGCCGTCGACCTCCGCATCAGGAACGCTTCCGGGGATTTGCGGCGGAGGCTGCATCGCTCCGGCCTTTTCGTTTGCATGCGCGATTCCGCGTCCAGATATCAGCGTTCCGCCAGCAGCGGCCAGGGTATTTCCAAGAAATTTGCGTCGATTCATCGCGACGAGCCTCCTTGATCGCGCAAAACCTAACATCCGCCCGCTATGCAAGTCAAACGTTTTAGCTAGCTCCGGTTGGCGAGCGTCTAAACCTTGCGCCGCTTGGGCCTGCCCCATTGCGGCATCGCCTACTAAAATTGATGTTGAGGTATCTCGTGGTTCGTTCTGCTGTCTTTTCGTCTGCTATCTTCCTATCCGCGATCGCTGGCCTTGGCGCGGCAGCCCCCACTGCAGGCCAGTCCAGCCCGAAACAAACCTCTCCGTCTACCGCTTCCATCGACAGGAGCACCTCGGACCCGTCCGTCGCCCCGCAGGTTGCGGAAGCCGAAGCCGCCATCGTCAAGTCTGACTGGAAGACAGCCGAGACCAAGCTCGACGCATGGCTGACAACTCGTCCAAACGACGCTCGCGCTCTCTTCGACGCAGGCTATGTAGCCGATGCACAGAACCGGACCGACGACGCTGCCGCCCTTTATCGCCGAGCCACAGAAGCCGATCCAAAGTCTTTTGAGGCCCATCTCTCGCTCGGGCTCCTCCTCGCGCGCCAAGGGAAACTGACTGACGCTCGTCCAGAACTTGAGGCTGCGACGACCCTCGATCCCGGTGAAGCCGGCCTGGTACTCAAAGCACGGGCCTGGCGGGCTTTGGCTGAGATCGATAAGCCGGACCCTGACCATCCTGGAGATCCTACGCAAGCTTCTTCGGAGTTGCTCGAAGCTCTCAAGCTCACTCCCGAAACGTCGGCGGACACTCTGCTGGCCGCAAACCTCGCCGAATCCACCGGCCAACTTGAAGCCGCCGAGGCTGCGTATCGCCGACTGCTAACGAAAGACCCCGGATCGTCGGCTGCCAATGCGGGCTTGGCCCACCTGCTGATGGCGCGGAAACAATATCCTGATGCAGAAACGCTCTTGAGAGCGGCGCTCACCAAGTCGCCCGACGACCCGACGTTGAGTGCCCAGCTTGCTACAGTTCTTGCGGCGGAAGACAAGGCGGAGGCCCTTCCCCTTTTGCAGAATCTGCATACATTGCATCCGCAAGACGCCGCCATCACGCGCATGCTCGCCGAAGTGGAAGCTCAGGCCGGAGATGCGGCCGGTTCCGACAAGCTCTACACAACATTGCTCGCTTCGCAGCCCAATGACACCGAGCTACTCGTCGCCCACGGACAGAATCTGATCCGGCAGCTCAAGTACGCTCAGGCGCTGGCGGTGTTCGACAAAGCGACGAGTCTCGATCCCGCAAATGGCGACGGATGGAGCGGCCTCGCCTTTGCTGCTTCAAAAACAGGTCGACCCGCTGTTGCACTACACGCTCTTACCATGCGGTCAAAGTTCCTACCTGAAGTGCCATCGACGTACTTCCTTTGGGCGACATCCTACGATACGATGCACGACAAAGGCGATGCTATTGCCTACTATCACCATTTCCTTGAATCGGCCAATGGCAAGTTTCCGGATCAGGAATGGCAAGCAAACCAAAGGCTACTTTTGCTAGAAAAAAAGAACTAGCTAAGGCTAATTTTGCTCAGACGTAAAAAACTGAAGTGTTGGATACTTTGCGGAACAGGTTGTCTAAAGGACAGGTTTTCCGCAATTGGAAGCTCAAAAATATACGTCGCGGCTACTAGGTAGTAACAGGGGAGACGTCCTTTTTTCCTTGCATGTCTTCTTGAATTGCTCCTATTGTTACGGCGTGGGGTAGGGCGGTCGCCCAACGGACGAGCCGCTCCGGTTTCCGCAACAGCGGAGGTTCCTCATGCGCGTTCAGATTACATTGGCGGTCTTTATGCTCCTTCCGGTGTTCGCAGTACCCGCCTGCGCCTACTCCCCGGACGAAAAAATCCCCGATCAGGACAGCATTTCGGCTCTCCAAACAAAGGCCTCCCAGGCCCAACCGAAGGAACAGTGTTTCCTTTATGCCGAGCTCATTCATCAGATGACGGAGTTCAGTTTGCGCGAATATGCGGCCGGCAATGTGGATAAGGCCAGCGATCTTCTGAAACAGATCCAGCTGCTTGCCCATCGAGTTCACCTCTCGGTCGCCGATGACAACAAGCGGCTCAAAAACGCCGAAATTCTTCTTCGCCACACGGCTTTCAGGCTCACGGAAATGCTGCATTCGAGCAGCTTCGAAGACAGGCCGCTTGTTGAGCAGACGCTGGCGCAAGTGAATCAGGCCGAAAACGAAGCCATGATGCAGGTTTTCAAGAAATAGACTCCCGCGCCATTGAATTCTTCTTCAGGAGTTTGTCCGTATTTCGTTCGCATGCGGCTTCTCCGCTTTTGCTGACATGCCCGAATGTGCTTGAATCAGTCCGTCTAGGGGCTAAGGATGCGCGCGCGATATCTTTCTCTGTTGATCCTTGCTTCGCTCTACCTGGCCGCGCAAGCACTAGCTCAAAAGGAGCAGCGCCAGCCGCTCACGGAGACGCAAATTGAGCAAATCCGTGAAGCCGGCATCGATCCCGATGAACGGGTCAGGCTCTACACCAAGTTTCTCCAGGAGCACGTCGATTCCATCAAAGGATTAACCCCACGAATTCACTCCGGTGCTCGCGTCAAACGCCTCGATGGTGAGTTGCAGGATCTGACTGCACTGATGGATGAACTCGGTGCGAATCTGGACCAGTACGGGGACCGGAAGGCGGATTTGCGGAAGTCGCTCAAAGGCCTGACGGAGGCAAACAAGCAGTGGCTTGACGTTCTCAATGCGTTGCCTTCCGAGTCGGGGTTTGAAATCTCGCGAAAAGAAGCCATCGATAGCGAAAAGGATCTCGCGGACCAAGCCGGGCAAATGCTCAAGGAGCAGACCGACTACTTCAACCTGCACAAGGATGAGAAGGGTCAGGATCGCGCCGAACCGAAACCACAGTGAGCAGACCCTTGTTCCCTGCTCCCGCCGTGCTAACCTCCAATTTGGTGAGCGTCGATTTTCAGACCATCTTTCAGGAGGAGTACCGAGCGATTCGTCCCCGGGCGCCCATGCCGCCCATCGTCGTTCGATTCCGCCGCTTCACTTCCCTCAACACGACAATTCGACTGCGCGAAGGCCGCGTGCTCGTAAGCCTCTCCGATCTGCTAGAGGGTGCTCCAGAGAGCGTGCTTCGCGCCATCGCTCATATCCTGCTGGCCAAGCTTTACAACAAGAAACAGATAGACCCGACGCACGCGCTTCGATTCAAGCGCTTTGCCTCCAGCGCCGCGGTCGTCCATCAGACAGAACTCATTCGCCATGCGCGGGGTAAGAAGCGCTACTCGGGGCCTGAAGGCCGCTACTACAACCTCGAGGAGGTCTTCGACACTCTGAACTTCAGGTTCTTCGGCGGGCTGCTAGGCCGGCCCGAGCTAACCTGGAGCGAGAACCTTGCCCGGCGCTCGCTGGGCCATTACGACGCTGCCCACAACACCATCGTAGTGAGCCGAGTCTTTGATCGCCCCGCCAGCCCTCGCTATGCGGTTGAATACCTGCTCTATCACGAGATGCTGCATTTAAAGCACCCTGTCAGAATGCGCGGCCTGCGGCGCTGCGTCCACTCCGCCGCGTTCAAGGCCGATGAACAGCAATTCCCACAGCTCCAAGAGGCGCTGGCTTTCATCAAGCGGTTGTAGTG
>PLKY01000041.1 GCA_003140785.1 Acidobacteriaceae bacterium
TTTCCAGAAGCCCATCTGTTCGAGACCGTGCTCGCGGCCCAACTCGCCCGCGGAGACAGCGCTCATGTATTCGTTGTAGTCATCAAAGTGCGCAGTCCACCATTTCGCGTTGGCGTTGTTGTCGCGCGTACCTTCCTGTTCGTAGATGTAGGGTATATTTTGTTCGCGAAAAGCGCCGTTGTGGAACCNNTCGCCCATCCAGCCATCGACCATCGGATTCATCGGCACGGCGACCTTTAGCGCGGGATGTGGATTGACGAGCGCCATCAGAGGCAGGAATCCGTCGTAGGAGATGCCGAGAATTCCCACCTTGCCATTAGTCTCGGGGATGTTTTTCACGAGCCAGTCGATGGTGTCGTACGTGTCGGTGGCCTCGTCCACGGGCGTGGGATTCTGCGGCCCGTGAATAGGACGGTTCATTACGTAGTCGCCCTCGGAGCCGTATTTGCCGCGAATGTCCTCGACGACGCGAATGTAGCCGCCTTCGACGATGACGTCGGTGGCGTTGTCATATCCATAAAGAGCCGGCCCGAGGTGCGCGCTGGGAATGTGCGTGGTGAGCTGGTCGGCGCTGTAGGGCGTGCGCGTCAGCAGAATCGGCGCGTGCTGTGCGCCCTTGGGCACCAGGATCACAGTGTGCAGATGAACGCCGTCCCGCATGGGGATCATGGCCTCGCGGCGTGTGTAGTCGAAGGTCGCGGTTGCGGGCTGCAATTCCTGTGGGGTCTCGCTGGGGTAGTTGGGATAGAGCGGCTTGGCGGGCTCGTTCTGGGCGAGGGCGGCGAGACACGATGAGGCGAGGGACAATGCGGCGAAGGCAAGTACGGCGACAGCGGCGCGGAGGCTGTGCATGCGGCGGACCTTTCGAAAGGAGACAGATGGATGCCTTTGCAGAGTAACGCGCCGGTGCGCACCGGACCAAGAGATCTTCTCAAGGACAAACTTGCGACAAACCGGCTTGCGAGCAAACATTCACGCATCTTTTCGCGTGCCGGACGAATCACAACGAGCGAATGGCCGTGCACGAGCGCGGCGAACCCGGTGCGCGCTGCTGGAATCCATCACGCAACGAGAAAAACGGAGACCATAGCCAATGTCCAACGATGCAAGTTTGCGCGAACATCTGAACAGCCTGCTCACAGCGGGCAACGCCCACGCTACCTTTGATGACGCGGTTAAGAATATGCCGGTGGAGTTGCGGGGCAAGAGGCCCAAAGGTGCGGAGCATTCCCCGTGGCAGCTGTTGGAGCATTTGCGCATCGCGCAATGGGACATCCTGGAGTTTTCGCGCGATGCGAAGCACAAGTCGCCAAAGTGGCCGGAGGAGTATTGGCCCAAGAATCCGGCGCCACCCGATGAGAAAGCGTGGGACAAGAGCGTGCGGGCGTTTCGCAAAGACCTGAAGGCGATTTGCGAGCTGGTCGCAGACGAAAAGACGGATTTGTTCGCAAAAATTCCGCACGGCGACGGGCAGACCATTTTGCGTGAGGCCCTGCTGACGGCGGATCACGACGCGTATCACATTGGGCAGTTGGTGCTGGTGCGCAAGTTGCTGGGGGCGTGGAAGTGAGGACAGTGAAACAGAGAGAAAGAGAATCAGAGAAGCAGGGACTGAGGGACTCGGGACTAAGGTACTGAGCAAGCTACCGGTCTTATTTCTCTATTTTTCTGTTTCGCTGCTTCTCTGTTTCGCTCAATGAAGCGCAGCTGCAAGCAATAACGTCCCACCCAGCCCTACCACCGACAGCACAGTTTCAAGCACGGTCCAGGTGGCAAAGGTTTCTTTCATTTCCAAATTGAAGAAGGATTGAATCATCCAGAAGCCGGGATCGTTGACTTGCGAGAAGACGAGCGAGCCCGTACCGGTGGCGAGCACCAGCAACTCGGGGCGCACGCCTAAATGGCTGACCATAGGCGCGAGCACGCCTGACGCGACCGCCATGGCGACCGTTGCCGATCCCATTGAAACGCGCACCACCGCAGCGAGCAGCCACGCCAGGATCAGCGGAGGCATGTGCGCTCGCAATGCCAGCGAAATGGTGGCTTGCGCGGCGCCGGAGTCGCGCAGGATGCCGCTCAGGCCGCCTGCCGCGGCCAGGATCATGAGTACGTTGGCAATGGGCTCGAAGGACTCCGAGGTGAGTCGCCGCAGCAACTCGGTGCCGTGGTGGCGGCCGGTCTGGATGCGGGGCCCCAGCGAGACGAGCGCTGCCAGTACGGCGACGAGGAGAGCCACGTCGGCGCTGCCAATGAAGTGAAGGCTGCGGTTGACGAAGCTGCCCGGAGTCGCGAGTGAGTCGGCCCAGCTGCCGAGAAAAATCAGCGCGATCGGCAGCAGAATGGCGCACGCGGCGCGCATGGGACCGGCTGGTTTGGGTAAAGATTCCACAATTGGCTCTGGCAGTGCGGACTGGTTCGTTTGTTGCGCGTCATCGTCGCTGCTCGGAGACTGCGATGCCTCGAACAGTGTCGGCTCTTCGGAACCCTTGTAAGTGGCAATGCGTTTTTTCCAGAAGAAATGCGTGAGGACCCACTCGAGCCCGGGGCCTGCCATGATCCCCGCCGGAATGCCCACCATCACGCCCCACACGATGGTGCGGCCGAGGTCGGCGTGATATTGCGTGGCCGCGAGCATTGCGGCCGGATGCGGGGGAATCGTCCCGTGCACGATGGAAAGCCCGGCCAGCATGGGAAGGCCGACAAGAATCGGCGGGCGGCTGCTCCTTCGCGCCGNNCCCGCGATGATGGGCATCATCAGCACCAGGCCGACCTCGAAAAACACCGGCATGCCGACCAGGATTCCCAAGCCGAGTAGAGCCCACGGCAGGCCCTTTTCTCCACAGCTCTCGACCAGCGTATTGCCCAACGAGGCTGCACCGCCGGAGCTGGCGAGCAGGCGGCCGAGGATCGCGCCGAGGCCGAGCACCAGGGCGATGTGTCCCATCAGTCCGCCTACTCCGGCTGTAAACGAGAGCGGAACCTGCGCGAGGGGCATACCGGAAGCGATGCCAAGAGCGAAGGCCGAGACGGCGAGCGCGAGAGCGGGGTGGAGGCGAACCCTGGCGATCAGGGCCAACAAAAGCAAGACCGTTCCCGCGGCACAGGCGAGCAGGAACCAGCTGGAGGGGATCGCAAGCGCGACGGGATGCACGGACGGATTATTCCATACGCGACGGGCACGCAGGATCTGCCGATGTGTTCGGGCGCACACTTTGCGCATTCGCGCGTCTGCTACCATAAAGACGATCGCAGTTCCCGCGACCCTGCGGTGGATGCACAGTCCCGAGGGGCCCAAGCGAACCGGCAGCAAATTTCAGCAGATTCAGGGCAAAGGAGATTCTATATGCCTCTAGTTTCCATGCGGNNTTCAACGTCAACGATATGGAACAGATTCAGGCCATCATGATTGCGGCGACCGAGACCAAGTCGCCGGTAATTGTGCAGGCCAGTCGCGGAGCGCGCAAGTTTGCCGAGGATCTCTATTTGTTCCGGCTGATCCAGGCGGCCGCCGAGTTGAATCCGGGGATTCCGATTGCGATGCACCAGGACCACGGCAACA
>PLKY01000121.1 GCA_003140785.1 Acidobacteriaceae bacterium
ATGCGCCGGACAGCTTGTTGTCCGGGTCTTCCAGGATACCGGGTAGAGACTCCTCAATATGATTACGTCCTTTACGGATGGTGATGCCGCGCTCCAGCAGCATTCCGCGAATCTGGTTGATCACCGCGGTGCGGCGCACGACCCACCTCTCGCGCACTCTGTGCAGCGTCTGTAGGTCGAGTTGATCGTCGGTCTTGATCGGCACGAAGCGCATCGTCGGGCGGGTTACAGCCTCGGCACACGCTTCCGCATCGATGTAATCGTTCTTGTTCGTCTTCACGTACGGCTTCACATATTGTGCCGGCATCAGGCGCGCATCATGCCCCTGTTCACGCAGAGCACGGCCGAGAAAATGAGATCCTCCGCAAGCCTCCATGCCGATCAGGCACCCGCGAAGGTTCGATGTAAAGCGCAGCAGTTGAGTCCGCGAGCCCTTCTTCCGAACCACAACTTCGCCACGTGCGTTGACGCCTACAAAGTGAAACACTGTCTTCCCTAAATCGATACCAATCGTCCGAATCTCCATGGAACACCTCCTGTGTTTACCACTACACCCTCGGGGGGCTTAGGCGGCGGACCATGCCAGTAGTTACTGCGAATCAGCGCAGAACGACGGCGAGCGAGAAGCCGTCGTAGCCTTTGCTGCCGACGGTCTGGAGTGCGGTTGCGGATACGCGGGGTTCGGCGGCTACGAGATCGGTGAAGCGGCGGACACCCTGAATATTCGGGTCGGGATTATCGGGCTCAATCACCTTGCCGTCGCGCACGACGTTGTCGGCGACGATGAGGGTTCCGGGGCACGAGAGCTTGAGCGACCAGCCGAGATAGTCGGGATAGCCGGCCTTGTCGGCGTCGATGAAGATGAAGTCGAATGGGGCGACGCTTTCGGTGACAAGGGCCTGGAGCGATTCGGTCGCTGGGCCGACGCGAATGTCGACGCGATCCGACACGCCGGCGTTTTGCAGATTGGCGCGGGCGATCTCGGCGTGGCGCGGGTCCAGTTCAAGCGAGACGATGTGCCCGTCTTGAGGGAGCGCGCGCACGAGCCAGAGTGTGCTGTAACCGCCGAGGGTGCCGATTTCGAGCACGCGGCGTGCGCTCGAGATGCGTACCAGCAGTTCGAGGAACTTACCCTGCAGCGGCGTCACATCGATGGCGGGCAGCTTTGCTTTTCGATTTGCCGCGAGCGCGGCATCGAGTGCGGGATCGGATGGGGCTAGCTTCTCGCCGAAGTAGCGATCGACGTTGGCCCATACTTTTTGCGCAGCTTTTGTCATGAAAAAAGGGAAGCTATTTTTCGCGGGCTACGACGAAGTCCGGGACCCAGAGCAGGGCGCGCTTGAAGTCGGAGTCGGGAAAGAAAGCAAGGGCCTGGCGCGATTGCTCGGCGTAATGATCGGCGGCGGCCATCGCGTATTCAACGGAGCCGTTGCGGACGAGAATCTCCTGAATGCGCTCGCGGCTGACGTGTTCAAAGCTGCGGTCGTCGAGCACGCGCTGAATCATCTGGCGGTCGCGCGCCGTGCCGTGGTCGATGGAGTGAATGACGGGCAGGGTCGCCTTGCCTTCGCGCAGATCGCTGGCTACGGGCTTGCCCAGAACATCTTCGGTGGCGGTGAGGTCGAGCACGTCGTCGACGATCTGGAAAGACAGGCCAACGGCGCGGCCGTAGGTGGCAAGGTTGGCCTCCTGCGCCTCGGTCGCTCCTGCGAGCACTGCGCCGAGCTTCATGGAAACCGAGAAGAGACAGGCGGTCTTGCGGAAGATGAGGTCGTAGTACTCGGCCTCGGAAACGGCTTTACCGAGCCGCTGAATCTGCAGGAGCTCGCCCTCGACCATCTGCTGGGTGAGGCCGATGAGAAGTTCGAGCACGCGGAGGTTTTGCTCCTCAAGCGCCACGCGAAAGGCCTGCATGTAGAGCCAGTCGCCGGCCAGGACGCATTTTTCGTTGCCCCACGTGGTGTTGGGCGACGGGCGGCCACGACGGATTTGCGCGCCATCGATGATGTCGTCGTGGACGAGCGTTGCGGTGTGGAGCATCTCGACCACAGCGCCGAGGCGGATGGCGCTGGGGCCCGAGTAATCGAGCAGATGCGCAGCGAGCAGGAGCAGGGAAGGACGGATGCGTTTGCCGCCGCCTTCGCGCAAGTACTCGGCAATTTCAGTGATGGTGCTGACGCCGGAGGCGGCGTCGCGGCCCAGCTCCTGCTCGATTGCTACGAGGTCTTCTCGTAACAGCTCGAATACTTCTCTAGCGGTCGCTATGGCCAGGGTGCTCAATCTTATCGGTTCTCGCGCTTTCTGTCCCTGGACAGGCTTGGCTGTTGCGGCGCAGATGGATTGCGCTGTAAGCCGGCCAGGAAATCTCTCAATTCGTGCGGTAGTTGGTGAACGTCAATTCCACGCCAAGGTCCTTGCCCCGCAATGTGGCCATGATGGCTTGCAGGTCGTCGCGGTCTTTTCCGGCTATTCTCACAGTATCGCCTTGAATGCTGGCCTGCACCTTCTTTTTTGAGTCCTTGACGATGCGTACGATCTCTTTCGCCTTCTCGGTGGGAATCCCCTGCTGCAGGGTGATCTTTTGGCGGACGCTCTGGCCGGCGGCTGGTTCCAGCTTGCCATAGGTCATATTTTTGAGCGAAACACCGCGTTTGACGAGCTTCTGGCCGAGGATTTCCTTGACCGCTTCGAGCTTGTATTCACTGGCCGACGCGAGCTGGATGGCGTCGCTGCCTTCGAGGTTGATCTCGGAGTGGGAGTCCTTTAGGTCGAAGCGCTGGCGAATTTCCTTGAGCGCCTGGTCAATGGCATTGCGGACCTCCTGCATGTCCACTTTGCTGACGATGTCGAATGAGTTGTCCTGGGCCATGTTTCCCTCGATCCGTTGCCTGCGGCTGAAAGGACCAGCCGGGCCGGTGACACTCTACTAGTTTCCCATGTCAGAGCGGGAGGTGAAAAAGGCGGGCGAAGCTTTGGGTGGTCGCGGAGGCAATTTCTTCAGGCGTGATGCCGAGGAGACCGGCGAGTGTGGCGGCGGTGCGGGCGACGAATGCCGGCTCGTTGCGCTTGCCGCGGTCGGGCGCAGGGGTGAGCCAGGGGGCGTCCGTCTCGACCAGGACGGCATCGAGGGGCAGGCGGGCTGCGACTTCGCGCAGAGGCTGGGCTTTGGGATAGGTGAGATTGCCTGCGAACGAGACCAGGAAGCCGAGGTCGAGCGAACGACGTGCCTGCTCCCATCCGCCGCCGAAGCAGTGCATGATGCCGCCCAGGCCGGCATGACGCCAATGAGCTTCGAGAATGTCGAATAGGTCCTCCCAGGCGTCTTGCAGCCCGTCCTTTGGGCGGCAATGGATGAGGATTGGGCGCTTGCGAGCGGCAGCGATTTCGAGCTGGCGGATAAGGCCTTCGCGCTGGATATCATGCGGTGCGCCCTCGTGGTAGTAGTCGAGGCCGATTTCGCCGCAGGCAATCACCTCAGGCTCGGCGAGAAGGTGGTCGAGCTTTGCGAGGGCCGCGTTGTCGGCTTCGGTGGTGTTGTGGGGGTAGATTCCCGCGCTAGCGTAGAGCCGGGGCATGCCGGACTGGTCATTGAACTGGCGACATAGGTCGAGCGCCCGGTGCATCTCTGGGGGGCCCTCGCCGATGCCGATGGAGAGAACGGCGCCCACGCCGGCTTCATACGCGCGGGCGAGCATTGCCTCGCGATCTTCGGCGTAGCGCTCGCTGTCAAGATGGGCGTGGGAATCGATCAGCATTGGGCCTCAGGAAGACAGGAATTAGTTTGGAGAATTGGTAGGCGGATGGAGCACTTTCAGCTTGGACAGGGAAATTTGTG
>PLKY01000276.1 GCA_003140785.1 Acidobacteriaceae bacterium
GCCTGCGGCTTCGTTCTGACCGCCTACCCGGAAGTCGCTCCTCAGTCATATTTGCCGCGCGCCTCGGCGAGGATGGTGGTGGCAGAGCAGGCATCTGCTTATTGGCCACCGGTTTTCAAAATCTGCTCAGCGTAGTAATTGCGCACGGCGGCCTGATCGTGGAGCATTTCAAAGTAGGCATTCTTCAAAAGCTGGGCATGACTTTCGCGCAGGAACTGCCGGATCGTTTGCTGCACGCGAGGATCGTTCATCTCGCGTTGCCCGGCAGGTTCGCGCGATAGCAGCTTGTACACTGCGTAACCTACCAGCCTGTGAGCCGGTCCGCCGTTGTCATAGATCGGAAGCGGCTCGGTGATTTCGCCGGCCTTCAGTTTGCTGATGGCGTCGTAGGCGACGGGCTCACCGCGGAGCGCCGACTCATAGACGAAGCCCATATCGCCGCCGTTCGAGGCATTGTTGGCGTTGTCGGAGTACTGAATCGCCACGGCGCCAAAATCCTCTCCGCTTCTCAAGCGGTTGTAGAGAGTTTCAATCTTCTTTTTCGCATCGGCGTCATTCGGCGTCTTGCTGCTTTGCAAATTGGGAGCCTGCTGCATGGGTACCGCGCTGGCAACAATTTGCGAGAGATGGTACTGAGGCTCGATTAAATTGAATTCGGATTTATGTGCCAGATAGTAGCTGCTGATATCGGAATCGGTGATGTTGATCTTCGACTCAATTTCCTTGTTCAGCAGCTTTTCCTTAGTCAGCGAACGGCGCAGATCGCGCTTGAGGTCGTCGAGCGTGATGTTGCGCTGCTTCAGCTGCTTGTCGAACTCCTCCTGTGTATAGGGCGCCTTCATCTCGGTGAGTTTGGCGTTCACGTCCTCATCAGACGCCGCAAGATTCAGTTTTGCGGCGCGCTGCTGCAGGATCTCATCTTCGATTAACTGGTGGAGTATGTTCAGCCGGACAATATTCGCCTGCTCGGTGCTCGGCTCCTGGGGATTGTCCCCGAGACTGGCCTTGTAATATTTCTCTACGTCCGAACGCTGGATGTCCTTGCCATTCACCGTAGCCATGACGTCGGGAGAGGGAGGCTTGTGACAACCGGCCAGCGCGGCGAGGAACAGCCCACAAGTAAGAATAGGGACAGCAAAACGATGCTGCATAAATCGTCCTTCGACTTGCAACCTGAACACTCCTGAGGGCCGGATATGCTTCCAGCATTACAGGATAAATCCCCGCGCCCACACTGCGATACAGGAGATGGATCCTTCTACTTTCCAGCGCCTTTGGCAATTGCGGGCTGGGCTGGGGCGGGTGGCGCGCCCGGAGGCTCTTCACCCGCCGCGCGCAATGCGCGATCGATGACCATCCAGACTTGATCCTCGGGAATGGCGCCGATGACGCGTTCGCCATCGACAAAAAGAGACGGGGTCGAATCGAGTCCGAGTTTGTCTCCCTCTTTCATTGAAGCACGGACCTGAGTCTCATCCTGCTTCGCCAGGCAGGCGTCGAGCTTGGCCGAGTCCAGCTTCGCCAATGTACCTTCCTGCCGGGCGATGCGATCCAAAGCCGCGAAGCTCTTGTTGATATCCCGATCCTCACCCGAAACTTCCTGGCCATGGGCATGCAGGTAGTCCACATAGGTCCAGTAGACGTCGGAATTCTGCGTTGCCAGGCAATTGGCATCGACGGCCGCATGTATGGCCCAAGGATGCATCTCCGACAGCGGGAAATCCTTGTAGATGAAACGAACTTTGTCCTTGTATCGCTCAAGCGTCGATGGGAAGAGCGACTGATGCATCTTCGCGCAGTAAGGGCACTCAAGATCGTCGAAATTGACTACAGTGACTTTGGCTGCGGGATTGCCGCGAATGGGCCGTCCGGTAGTGTCGATGGCAAATGCCGGGTTCGTGGCAAGGTCGAATGTCTCCAGACGCGCCAAAGTTTTGCCGTCCGTGGAGATGAGGAAATCGAACGGCGTGGTCTTGGAACCGTGCGTGAAGACTACGGGGAGCGTTTCGTAACCCGGAAACGAGCTTGGCTTCCGTGCTCCAATCGCGACTGAATAATCCTGCGGCACGCCAAATTGTGACCGGACCAGGACTTCGATACGACGGTTGGTTTCGGCATCAGACGGGTTCTGTTGTACGGGCTGAGCCTTGCAGCCGATGGCGAGGCCGACTGCGAGCAGCCCAGCGAAGAATAGAAAACGCAACAAATGGAAAACCTCTAAAGAGAGGATAAACCAGCCACGCCTTGTAGACGGTCGAGCCGAAGTGATCCAGGAGCCGCCCAATCCGAGACTCGTCGAATGCCAGAAACACCGTTGAATGGACGGGACGCAGGCGAAAACGCGATCAAAGGCGCCGCCACCGCCAGATCAATAGAGCGGCGGCTGACTCGGGTCGCGAAAGATTGTGTTCGAATGACGGATGTCTCCAACCGAACCGAAATTCGCAAGCGTGAAGCTGTAGAGCCATTCGGTTTCGTCGCGGCTGACGGAACCGACGGAGCCAAGTTCGAAACGGCGATACCCAACCATAAGGCCGCAACAGCCCCAGTTATAGACCGCCTGGACTCCGCCATATTGCAGTGCCCCGTGGACGAAGTCGTAGCCCCCATTGGCTGCCAGATTGAAGCCTACTGCATTCGGTTTACCGAATTGAAAATAGGGCTGGAGCTGCTGGCTCTGAATCGTCGTCGCGGCGCTGCCCTGTTCGTCCACCGCATTCAAAAGCGCGTGGCCAAGGCCGACGGTCGTCCGGCCCCAACTGTAGCCGGCATACAGGTTGTCGGCGCCCACGTGACCGAGACGCGGATCATAATCCATATCCCATTCAATTCGGAGATTATCGATCGCCTCGAAGCGCAGGCGCGAAATAACAGGCGAAACGTTGCGCGGCTCGGTGAGAAAGGCAACGCCGCTCAAGTCGAGTGTGGAGTCGAAGACGTTGCGGCGATCGGGAATGAGCGCACCGCCAAAATTCGGATTGATGAAGAATTTCTGTGCTATTTGCCAGCTAGCCCACTCACGGGGATGGGAGCACACGCTTGGCGAAGTTTCCAATTCGGCTTCAGAACACGGCACATCATGGAGTGGGCGAAGGTAAAAGCGCTGCGTAAGGGAATAGCCGACTTCGCTGGTATCTGTGGCGATGTCGTTCGTGTCGACAAGCAGCACGTTGCGAGCATCTGCGCCGATGCCGCCGACAAAACGGTAGGTCAATTCTGGTTCGATCACATGGCGCAACTCACGATTCCAGCTTCCTATCGTGAAATCCCTCTCCAACGCGGGCGGGCGGAGATCGACTGAGGCCTCGAGGTCGGCTCGATTGAGCGGATCGTGGCTGACAGTAGGCGTGCCGCCATTGACGCCGGTCAAGTCGGGCGTCTCGCTTCCGGAATAGAAGGTCTCGCGAAACGCAACCTCGGGAACCAGGCTCCAGCCGCCCGCAACAATGGGCATAGATAGGTGAGGGTAGAAGTCGATACGGCCCACGTTGTATGCGTGAAAATCGGGCTCCGCTCGGCTCAAGTGGCTGATGGACGAGTCCAGCCCCCAATAGAGAATTGAATCCCCTAGGGGGCGATCGAGCGAGTCGAAGCGCAGGGATGGCAGATAGAGGATTCTCGCTTCGTCTCCGGAGGTTGTGCTGGCGAAGGTCTGCAAGCGGCCGAAGTATCCTGAAGGAATGTACCCGTTGTGTTCATGCGTGAGCGCCAGTGTGCTGAGCACTTCGGAGTTCACAGCCTGCGTGTAGTTGTCATCGAAGACCAGCCTGTACACGTAGCTCGACAAATATTCAACGTTTCCAGCGACACGCGTGCTGGGAGAAAGGTCCTTTCGTCCGTTGGCCGAAATGTCGACACCACCCTGGTTGACGAGCCCGGTCGCGGGGGGCGTGGCCGCAACCCCACGGTCGAGCAGGGCGTTCCAGCGCACAAGCAAACTGTCGAGTCCCGCGCCTTTGTAGCGAAAATCGCCGTTGGGCGCAAAGCCGCGCTTTGAGAAGTACTCGGAGCCGACCACCATATCCATGCTTCGGTTGATCACCCAGTACACCTGCTCGCCGAATGTATATCCCCGAATCGACGATCCATTGCTGACCACGGGAATAAGCAATCCACTCTCCCGGCCCGTTTCGCTCACCGGATGCCGCAGGTAAGGGAGGTAAAAAATCGGGACGCCGAAGAGCTTGAAAAAAGTATTGGCGGTCGAAGCCTCGCCGTTTTCCATCTTGATGGCGCGCGAGATCAGTTGCCAGTCCGGGCGCGGCAGCCGGCAGTTCGTCATCGACCCGTCAATGATCCGATATTTCCCCTCGCCGGTCTCGAGCAGCACTCTGCCAGAGAACAGGAAAGGGTTTGCTGTGGAATAAACAACGGCGGCGCCTGCTCGCCGCACTCCGATTGAACCGGTAACATTGAAGAACCGTGCCGTATGCGTATCGAGGCGCATGTCGCCGTGCGACGCCTCGATGTCGACGTCTTCCGGCCCGCCAGTAACCTGAAGATGGCCCTCGGCATCCAACTCTGAATTGGATTGGTGATAGACCACGTTATCCGCGCGCAGAATGTAATCGCGATAGTGAACGACGACCTGTCCGGTCAAGGTCCAGATGTCGCCGACCCGGCTCTGATGTTGCGCCTCCCACCGAACGGGAGTACCGGTGGCTGGCGCAGCTTCGGGCTGCGCGAGAGGAAAAATCTCCTGGCCGGGGTCCTCCGGGAGTGGAGTTTCGTTTGATTCTGAACTTGCACGATCGTATGGAGAAGCTTGTTGTATTGCGGGAGGTAGCGCATTGGTCAACATCTGTCCGCGAAGTTGCGGATGACAGAGGGTCAGCAGCGTGATAAACACGAAGTTGCGAGGATGCATCCCGGGACCAAGGCCAGCATAGCAAAGCGAGCCTCGTTTCATGGACGCGCGCAGAGTAGTAGTGGCAGCACAGATTAACCGGAAATCGAAGGATTAGGGCAAGAATCGTTCCGGATCGAATTCTTTCGCCTCGCGTAGTTTTCCTGGCTCGTTTTGAGCAACGTTCGCGAACCGCCTGCCCGGCCGTGAAGCGAACCTGAAAAGTATTTCTGAGTCCGGAATGGATTCAAGAAATACATCGGAAGGGTTCTGGAGAATTGAGTACATCGGTGAGCCAGCCTGCCCCCAAGCCATCGTGGAAACAGGAAGTCGATCGGCGGCTTCAAGCCCACAAAAGCCGTAGAGGTTTATCTGTTGTCGAAGAGAACGCGCAGCCTGCGGAGCACGCGGGAGTGAGCGACCGTGCGGCGACGGCGGCGGCACGCGTTGCGGCCCGTTTCTCCAAGGCGCCAAGTTACTGCGAAATGCAGGCAGCCGAGGCCCGGGCGGCCCTGCGGGACGCAGAAACCGCTACCCGTGCAGCATTGGAAGCGCAGGTCGTCGCACAGGCCGCTCTAGCGAACCTTGAGCGCGCGAATGAGGAGAAGATCGACTGCGAGGCGAAGCGCTGGGAACAGACCGCTACGAATACTATTGCGGAAAGCGCGTGGGACTCGAACGACTCGCCGAGCGCGGTGTCTGGCGTTCCAGGTCCAGAAATGCCGGCCAGTGACATGTCCCAAGGCATGTGGCCGGAGAATCGGCATGCAGCAGATGCGCGCCCCGAAGAGGCCGATTTTGGCCACTGGGTTGATGCACAGCCTATCCATGCAAACCTGATTCGTTTTCCGCGCGAACTGGTGGCTACGCGGCGGGTTCGTCCTCGATTGACGGGTGCATCGGAACCGTTGGCGACTGAACAACTGGAACAACGTGGTCAGTTGAGCATATTTGAAGTTGACCCGGACACCATCTCCATCGAGCCCACGGCCTCAACAGCGGTTGAGACCGCATCGCCCGCGCCCTCATGGAGCGGACCCGAATGGTCAAACATTGAACTCGAGAGGGAATGCGAAGAGGTTGAGGAGTTTCATCGTGAGCCTCCGTCAACTACATGCGGACTGGACTTGGCGCCTCTCGAACTGCGACTGATGGCCGCGACGATCGACCTCGCACTGACTGTGGGCCTGGTGTGTGCCGCAGCAGTAGGAATCGCGGGGCATATGTCCCACGCGCCCGCCGTCAAAATTTCGGAAATGATGGCTTTTTCTACGCTGCTTCTGACCGGAGTGCTCTATCAGGCATTCTTTCTGATGGTCACCATGTCCACTCCAGGAATGATGTACGCGGGGATTTCCCTTTGCACATTCGATGATGAGCACCCCACCCGCGCACAGTTGCGCGATCGGCTTGGCGCACTGCTGGTCTCGCTGCTGCCGCTGGGATTGGGTTTGGCGTGGTCGATCTTCGATGAGGATCGCCTTTGCTGGCACGATCGAATTTCGCGGACGTATCAGCGGAAATGCTGACAGGCTGATTGTTTTTTTGAAAATCTCAGGCGCGGCTCATACCCGCGCCTTTTTCTTTGCTTGTCTTCTTCCGCTCTCCCTACCAGGTCAATGCGCGCAACGCGCTCACTCCGGCGCCGATCAATGCAATTTCGTCGTCAGGAGGCAGGATTTCAAGTGAATAGCTCAACAGTGGACTCATTTTCACCATGGTTTCGAGATGACTGCGCAGCACCGGCAGCTCAAGGAAACCTACATGGTGACCCGTGAAGTAAAAGCGGCCCGGTCCGGCGAGGTGGATGAACGAAGCAGTTCCCGCGGCCAGCGCACGATGCCATAGATCGACAAATTCGCGGCAACGGGTGTCGCCCTGCTTTGCATGCGCAAAAACCTCTTCCGGCTCGAGGTCGAGAAAACGCATGCGCATGGCCCGGTACCCCATGATGCCTTCCAGATGGCCCACACCACCGCAGCCGCAGAAGCGCTCTTTCGGGTCCAGCGTGACGGTGACGTGCCCGCCTTCCCAGACGCCTTCGACGTAGGGCCAGCGGCCATAGCCAATGCCATTTCCAATCGTCCAGACGCGCGTCAGCCTGTTGAGCTGGCCTCGCGTCGCGGCCACCCCGGCTGCGATTGCGTCCGCATCGTTGGCCACATAAACGGGAGCCGAGATGCCTCTGCCGCTGAGAACCTTGGTGAGCTCATCCGCTAAGCGCATGCCTTTAATCTGGGCCAGGTTGGGTGAGTCTTCGATCACGCCGTGGCGCACTACGCCGGGGACCGCAACTCCGATGGCGTCGACAGGACCGTTAAATGTGCCGATCAACGCGGCGATCTTGTCGACCAGGACTTCGACCAGTTCACTGCCGGGAAGCGACACCAGCGCGTCGGTCTCTTCCGTGTCGTCCGGAAAGCGCAGCGGCTTCCCTGTCAAGCGCTGATCTTCAAGCGCGCCTGCAACAATATGCTCGGTCATCACCACGCCGATTGCGGTGCTCATGGACAATTCCTCTCATCCCGCCTGGTAGCGATTCAGGCGGCCCAGGCCATTAAAGGCCGCGACCTTGTAGCACTCGGCGAGAGTCGGGTAGTTGAAAACAGTCTCGACAAAGTAATCGACGGTGCCGCCCAACGTCATCACCGCTTGCCCGATGTGGACCAGCTCGCTTGCATCTTCGCCGATGATGTGTACCCCAAGAACCTTCCTAGTGTCGCGATGGAAGATCAGCTTGAGGCGGCCGGTCGTATCGCCGCGAATTTGTCCGCGCGCGACCTCGCGATAATACGCCATGCCTACCTCGTAGGGCACGTCTTCGTCGGTCAACTGCTCTTCTGTTTTGCCGATGAAACTGATCTCGGGAATGGTGTAAATTCCGTACGGATAGAAACCGGGGTTCGAGCTGGTGGCGTGATCGTTGAAGGCACGGGCCGCGGCGATTCGCCCTTGTTCCATCGACACGGAAGCCAGCGCCGGAAAACCGACAACGTCGCCCACCGCGAAGATGTGCTCCACTTTGGTCTTGAAATTCTCGTCAACGGGGATGCGCCCGCGGTTGTCGGCCTCAAGACCGGCCGCGGCTAAATTCAGCTCGTCCACATTGCCTTGCCGGCCCACGGCGAAGAGCAGTGCATCGCCCGAGACTTTTTTCTTGCTCTCGAGATTGGCCACCACGCCGCCGTCAGAAAGCTCTTCCACGCTCTCCACTTCCTCGCCGAGGCGCATGGTCACGCGGCTGTCGCGCAAGTGGTAGCTGAGAGCCTCGACAATCTCCTGGTCGGCGAATTCGAGAAGTTTGTTGCGTTTCTCAATCAGCGTAACGCGCACTCCAAGAATCGCGAACATGCATACGTATTCGACGCCAATGACGCCGCCACCGACAACGATCAGAGTGCGCGGCAAGGTGGGAAGATCGAGAACCTGGTCGCTATTGATGATGGTGCGCCCATTCACCGGAACCTTGGGAGACGAGGCAGGTTTGGTCCCGACGGCGATAATAATCCGGCCTGCTTCGAGCGTTGTCTCGCCCTGAGGTCCTTCCACGCGCACCACGTGAGGATCGACAAAATGCGCAATCCCCTGGATCACGTCGATCCCATTGCGCGAGAGCTGAGCCTCGGTCACGTCTACTTCCGTCTTGATCACAGCCTGCACGCGGAAAGCGAGATCGGCCATCGTGATCTTTTCCTTGACCCGGTAATTCATGCCGTAGACGGAGCGATAGTTGTAACCGGAAAGGTGCAGTACGGCTTCACGCATGGTCTTCGACGGAATGGTGCCGGTATTGATGCAGACGCCGCCAACGACTGCGCGCGCCTCCACAACCGCGACGCGCTTTTTCATCTTCGACGCCGCTACAGCGGCGCGTTGGCCTGAGGGCCCGGAGCCAACGATGATCAGGTCATACTTGACGGCGCTCATGCAATTGTCTCCATTTAGCTGGTCCAGATGCGGTTGCGGCGAGTAGCACGCGGAAGCCGCCGGCGTGGTCCTCAACCGGAGGCTACCATACCCCGGTGATGCGGGAACAGCAACGCCGCGTGAATTTGGAGGGCTTGGCGGACATTGAATGAGGCCTCGTTAGGAAACAGCTGGTGCTCGGAAAAAAGCACCGGCGATCAATCAGATCGCCGGCTAGTGCAGAAGGAAATGAATCGAAAAAGCCGATAGGAACTACGCCACAGCAGAACGTCGTACTGGCGCAGAGCGAACCGAAGGCTTGCTTTGTCCGCGGAAATTTCCACCCGGCTGGACGGTGTTTTCCAACTGGAACTGACCGATCATTCCATCCAGATCGTTGGCCAGCGAAGCAAGATTCTTCAATGCATCGACAGCTTCTTCGGCACCGTGGGAGTTTTCGGTGGCCAACTGGGAGATTTGGCCGGCCGACTCGGAGATTTCTCCGGAAGCGGCCGTCTGCTCCGTTGCAGCGGTGGCGATGAGTTGAATCTGGTGCTCGACTTGTTTCGAAGATTCAATGATGGCTTCGAGGCTCTGCTGGGCACGTGCGGTTTCGCTCATGCCGGTTTCAACGGCAGAACGGCTGTCCTGCATTACCTGGAGAGTTGTGCGCGTCTCATCCTGGATGCTGCGGATGGTGCCGGCAATCTCTTCGGTAGCGCTCTTGGTACGCTCGGCAAGGCGGCGCACCTCTCCGGCGACCACGGCGAATCCTCGTCCGTGTTCGCCGGCGCGGGCTGCCTCAATGGCGGCATTCAGAGCCAGCAGATTGGTCTGCTCGCTGATCTCCTGAATCACGCTGACCACCTTGCCGATCTCTTCCGAGCGATGCGCCAAGGACGTCATTTTCTCCGAGACCGTGCCTGTAGCTGCTGCAATCTTTTCCATGGTTGCCGCCGCGGCATGCATTACCGCGCCGCCCTGATCGGCTGTCTCTGCCGAGACACGGCTGGCGCTAGCTGCGCTCTCTGCGTTATGGCTGATCTCACCGATTGTGGCTGTCATCTCCTGGGCAGCCGCGGCAATCTGATTGGTCTTGCTGGATTGGGTGTTGGCGTTGCCAGCCGACTGCACAGCGCGCGCACTTATCTGCGTTGAGGCCGCCGACAGTGTCTCTGCGCCCTGGGACACCGATTGCACGACCTCGCGAATGGATGCCACGCAACGATTCAACGCATCGCCCAAATGGCCAATTTCGTCGGTTCCCGTCACGGTCACTTGAGCCGTCAGGTCCTTCGCAGCCAACTGCTGCAATGCGGCGCTCGCGACGCTGATACGGGGTGCGATGATTCGCGTGAGTACGACGCCAATCACTGCGCAGCAGAAGACGATGAGAACGGTGACGACCATATTGATCCAAGTGGCTCGGCTGCTGGCGCTTGCCGCTTCCTGCGCGGTCTCCATCCCGGCCTTGGCATTGAGTTCTACATCGGCGTTCATCGGATCCACAGATCCCTGAAATTGCGCGACCGTAGATTCCGACATGGACAGGTCCAGCGCATCGCCGGCTTTTCCCCCCTCCAGGAGCGCAACCGCACGATCGCTAATTTCGAGGTACTGTGCGAATGAGCCTGAGAACTTTTCATAGAGCTCACGTTCCCCTGGGTAGCTAACCAAAGGTTCATAGGCCTTTACGGCTGCCTGGTACGCGGTGACTGCCTTTTGGCGCTGTGCGGAATACTTTTCAGTGCATGCCGGATTCTGGCATAGAAGCAGATCGAGGTCCATGCGCCTCGTGGTGTTCATTGCGCCCCTGGCATCCGCCAAATGGAGAACGGAGGGAAAGGTGTTCTCACTGACATCGGCGCTCTTGGCGGCAATGCTGCGAAAAGTGAAAAATGTATGCGTGCCCAGGGCGATGCACAGAATGCACACGAGGCCAAATGCCAGTGCGAACTTACGGGCGATGGGGATATTTCGGAGAGCAGACATCTTGTCGGTTCCTTTCTCGTTCCGGGAGCCGGCCACCTTCCGAGGAACAATGTTCTCGTTTCCGCGCGGTGACGGGTGAGCGCCAGACACATGCCTTATCGGCGGTCCAGGAGAAACCTTAAATGGGGATTGCTCTGCGAGAAGGTTGAAGTCGGGTTGATGGACGGAAGGGACCGCCATCCCAGGCCCGGCGCACCGAGGGCCGCGACTCGTGTGGCCGTTGCGCCATTGCCTTGCCATTGACAAGATAAATCGATATTCTTCGTGCCGTTCGCACATCTCGATTTTTAGAACATCCTGCGAGGTTCCAATGTCTGCCAAACAGTCCTTTGCCAGTTGGTTCCCGGTCGCCGTGTCTTTCGCTCTGGTTCTTGCCAGCGCGGACGGGAGAGCACAAAATGCTCCCGCAAGCGCACCTCCACCGCTGCCGGCGGCGCGGCCCGCACCTACACCCGAGCAACTCGCCATCCAGGCAGCTTCAGAAAAGGATCATCGGCGCGTGATGGATGAGCTCGGCATCAAGGAGCTGCGACGGGGCGCAGACGGCGACGCCAATTCGCCCAATGCCGCCAACTACGACGAAGCGAAAGCGGACGTCTATCCAAAGATTCCCGATCCGTTAGTCCTGAACAACGGCAAGCCGGTGGCGACTGCCAAGGTCTGGTGGAGCAAGCGCAGGCCGGAAATCGTGGAGCTTTTTGACCGCGAAATCTATGGCCGAACGCCGGCGAATCTTCCCAAGGTGACATGGGAAGTTGTGAGCACGGTGCACGAAAAAAACGGGGACGTGCCTGTGATCACGAAAACGCTGGTCGGACATGTGGACAACTCGGCCGATCCAAAGATCACGGTCAACATCGACCTGACATTGACCACTCCGGCGGACGCAAAGGGTCCGGTTCCCGTCATCATGGAACTCGGCTTGAGCAAGGAATTCCTGGCGATGATGGCTAAGAGATTCCCGCAGTTTGCCGCGATGGCCGGCCCTGGGCCTACTTGGCAACAGCAAGTACTTGCGCGCGGATGGGGCTACGCGGAATATATTCCCACTACCGTGCAACCGGACAACGGCGCGGGATTGACGGAGGGGATAATTGGCCTTGCCAACAAGGGCCAGCCGCGCAAACTGGATGATTGGGGCGCTCTCAAGGCGTGGGCATGGGGTGCGAGCCGGTGTTTGGATTATTTTGAAACCGACAAGGATGTCGACGCAAAGCAAGTCGGCATCGAGGGCCACTCGCGCTATGGCAAAGCCTCGGTTGTCGCCATGGCCTACGATCCGCGCTTTGCCATCGGCTACATCAGCTCCTCAGGCGAGGCCGGAGCCAAGCTCTACCGGCACATCTTTGGCGAACAGGTGGGCAACGTTGCCGGCACGCAGGAATATCACTGGATGGCTGGGGATTTTCTGAAATATGCGGGGCCGTTGACCCCTGGCGATCTTCCTGTCGACGCGAACGAACTGGTTGCCCTATGCGCGCCGAGACCCGTCTTCATCAGCGGCGGCGCCACGAATGGCGACGGATGGGTGGATGCGAAGGGCATGTTCCTCGCGGCCGTGGGAGCGGGACCTGTTTACAAGCTGCTCGGCAAGAAAGATATGGGAACAACGACGTTCCCGCCCATCGAGACGACTCTGATCGACGGCGACGTCGCGTTTCGACAGCACACCGGCGGACACACACCGGGACCGAATTGGCCAACATTTCTGGACTTCGCGAGCAAGTATCTGCACAGCAATTGACACGCACACCAACTCAGAGCGAAGGGATCGCCCACCGTTGGCGCGGCTTCCGAGAAACGCTCAGCGCACCCGAGAAGTGATCCAGTACTGCAAAAAGACCAGGTCGAGGAAGCGCTCGAACTTGAAACCGACCTCGCGCAGATGGCCGGCTCGCTCGAATCCGAAACGCTCGAGGAAGCGAAGGGAAGCCGCATTTTCTGAATCGACTCCGGCGATCATCGTGTGCTTGCCGAGCGTCCGCGCCCGTTCAATGATGTGCTTCAACAACTCGGTCCCCACGCCCTGGCCGCGCGTGTCGGCGTGGATGTGGATAGTGCCTTCGACCGTGAAGCGGTATCCCGGCCAAGGCCGAAAGTCGCCGAAGGACGCAAAGCCGGCGATGCGGCCGTTGTTCGTCGCCACTACCACCGGATAGCCTTGGTCGCGGCGCGCTCGCCACCACGCCAGCCTGTCTTCTCGGGTTGCAGGGGTGTTGTTGTAAATGGCAGTGGAGTGGGTAAGGACCTCGTTGTAGATCGCGGTAATTTCGTCAATATCCGCTTCAATCGCATCCCGAATCTGCATGGCTCCTCGCTTGGCTACAGCGAAATCCGAGCAGATGTACCCAGGGGCAGGCCCCTCAAGTGGCTTTTTCATCAAGAAAAAGCCACCCTGCACGTTTCCAAATTGAGCACTGTTGCTCGGGTTCCGCTCTAGACCGCAGGCGCAACTCCTGATTCGATATTCTTACAAAAAATGAACACAAAAAAACTGAACAGGCACGACGCATCGTGTCTATGCGGCGGCTATGCGGTAAACACGCGCGCAATTCCCGCCCAGAATTCCTTCGCGCTCGGCTTCCGTGAGCTGCTGCACAAAATCGAGCACGATGCCGACAGCATGTGCGTAGTCCGCGGACAGCGTGCACACCGGCCAGTCGGAGCCTACCATCAGCCGCGAAGGCCCGAACGCGTCGAGAACTACATCCAGATAAGGCCGGAAATCATTCGGCCTCCACTGCTTCCATCGCGCCTCGGTAACCATTCCTGAAAGCTTGCTGGAGACGTTTGGGAATTTCGCCAATTCGCGAATATCGCGTCTCCAAGGTTCGAGCGTTCCATCCGCAATTCCAGGTTTGGCCAGATGATCCAGGACAAACGTCTGCGCAGGGAAACCCTGAACGAGCTGCGCCACAACAGGCAAATGGCGCGGATGAAGCAGCAGATCGTAGGCAAAACCAAATTCCGCCAGCTGCGCGATGCCTCGTTTAAACTCTGGCCGCGTCATGAAGTGATCGTCGGGCTCATCTTGCAACACATGGCGTACTCCGACAAGCTTCTTGTGCGAAGCAAGTTCCTCAAGCTGGCCACGCAGCTGCGTCGAACAAAGATCGACCCAGCCCACTACTCCACGAATAAAGTTGTTCTCTTCGGCGAGTTCGAGAAGCCAATTTGTCTCTTCGAGGCTTTGCCGCGCCTGCACCGCGACCGATCCGTCGAAGCCATTGTCGTCGAGGAGCGGCCTCAAATCGCGCGGAAGAAAATCGCTCTGCAAGACCGCCATCTGCTCGTTTATCCACCCATACTCTGCGGCCGTGTACTTCCAGAAATGCTGATGAGCGTCGATACGGATCATGGGGAGAATCATCTCTTAGAAGGAACCGACAATCAACAGCAACAACACCGAGTCCGGTGAGTCCGAAGCAACCCGCCACGTTCGAGCTCGTCCGATTTCCTGATCTCGCACAGGTATAGTTCTGATATGCACCTGAAGAACCCGTGGCTGGCACTTTCCCTGTGCCTTTGCCTGATCCCGGCGAACGCGCCAGCCCAATCTGCCAAGCCCACCATCACTCTCGACGAGTATCTCAACACCACGGACGTTTCCGAGGCGAGGCTCTCTCCAGATGGCTTTTCCGCCGTGATCGCCACAGATGCGCCCGACTGGAAAAACAGCGTGTACCGGCACGACCTGTGGATCTGGAATGCGCAGTCTGGGCTTCGCCCACTTACACACTCCGCCGGCGAAGAGGATCCAAAATGGAGCCCTGATGGCAAATGGATCGCATTCCTTTCCGACCGCTCGCTGCCGGGGGATGATGCGTCTGCCGATTCCGAGGCCACGAGCGACTCGACCAAACCAAAACGTATCTGGATGATCTCTGCGACGGGCGGCGAGCCGCTTCCGCTTTACAGCGAGAAACTGGAGGCGCATGCATTTGCGTGGTCGCCGGATGGCGCAGCGATCTGTTTCTCCGTGCAGGAGCCGCTCAATCACGAGCAGGCAGAAGCGCATGAAACGGAATGGCAGGATGTCATTCGATGGCGGGAGCAGAATCGCGGCGATGTGCTGCTGAAAGCGGACGTGGCGCCAGCGATCACAAACGCGTTGGCAACGCCACTTCCCAACGGCGCCGCAGCGGCCAAGACGGCCAAGGGCAGAGCGGACACGATTCCCGCGTCGCCTCTGCCTGCGGGTGCCTCAGTGCTCACAAAGAGCGGTGTAGCGATCGATGAGATAGCTCCTTCACCCAACGGCAAATCCGTCGCCTTTCTTACGGGGCCGATCCATCGGCGGATCGAAAATCCGTCCGACTATGAGATCTATCTTGTTGCCTCCATCGGTGGAGAGGCGCGTCAGCTGACTCATAACCAGGCGCTTGAATCGAAAATCCGATGGGCATCGGACAGCCGCTGGCTGCACTTTGTCGTGCAGGCTGCAGCGGGCTCCCTTGAGGGCACTTACCGGGACGTACAAGGCCGCCTGTATCGCATCGACTCGGAGACAGCCAAAATTGAACGACTCGGCGCTTCTTTCGATGGCTCATTCGACCAGTTCGCCCTGCTGCCGGATGGCCGCGAAATCGCACTGGGTCTCAAGGGAACTGAAACGCAGGTCTATCAAGTGGAGGGAGACAAAGCGACCAAACTCCCCGGCCTCGCGGGCAGTTATGCCGGTCTTGAGTCCTCGGACAAGTCAAACAGCATCCTCGTGCGTCATTCCAGTGTGAACGAGCCGATGCAGGTTTACCTCGCTACCGATCCTCTGCACCCTGACCAACTCAAGACTCTTACCAACTTCAATCCGATTTTTGGTGAACGTGCGCGGCCCGAATTGCAGCCGTACACCTGGCAGTCGGACGACGGGAGAACCATTGAAGGTGTTCTGATTTTTCCGCCGGGCAGGAAGGGCGCAAAACATCTGCGCATGCTGACGCTGATTCACGGCGGGCCTGCCGACGCAGACGGAGATCGCTTCGGAGCAGATTGGTACGACTGGGCGACCTTTGCAGCCGACCGCGGCTGGCTTGTGTTTCGGCCGAACTATCGCGGTTCGTCCGGATATGGCGACGACTTCATGCTGGAGATTGCGCCACATCTTGTCTCGAAGCCCGGACGCGACATTCTCAGTGGCGTCGACGCACTGGTGAAGGACGGCTATGCCGACCCAGACCATCTAGCCGTTGGCGGCTACAGCTATGGCGGTTACATGACCAACTGGCTCATTACGCAGACCACGCGCTTTCGGTCCGCAGTCACAGGTGCGGGGGCGGTGGAGCACGCCGCCAACTGGGGCAATGACGACGAAACATGGGATGACGCGTGGTATCTCGGCGGGCAGCCCTGGCAGAATCCGGAGCTTTATCAGAGCGAAGCCGCGTTGTTTCGATTCGACAAAGTGAAGACGCCGACTCACTTGGTACAGGGGGCCGCAGATATACGCGTAAGCTACCTGGAGGGAGTCACCATGGAACGCGCGTTCCAGACTCTTGGCGTACCGCATACATTCCTAGTCTTTCCCGGAGAAGGGCATAGTCTGGACAAGAACCCGTGGCACGGATATATCAAGCTGCGCGAGGAACTGAATTGGTTGGAGAAATATGATGGGAAGTAGCCAGTTCCGCTTGTCAGCTGGCGACTCCGGAGAATTGAAGGAACCGGCAGTACAAGCTGGCGCATCTTTCATAGCAGAATGAATCCAGTCGAACAGTCCCGCCAGGTCGCCTTCCAGCAGACACTGCTGAGCGCCCGCAGAACTATGCTGCTGAGCGAAATTCTCAAGCTCGCGATCGACAGCTTTCGCGCCTCCAAGCTGCGCTTCGCGCTGACCGCTCTGGGCATGGTGATTGGCACCGCTTCCGTCATCCTCGTTGTGACGATCGGGATGAAAGGGAAGCAGTACGTTCTCGATACGCTGCAAAAGATCGGGACGAATTCAGTTGAGATAGAGTACTCAGGCGGCGGAGCCACCGGCGCCGAGCGCGTGATGTACAACGACTACCTGACACGCGAGGACGAGAATTTGGTCGATGCCCAGTTGCCCGGCGTCATCTACTCGTCCCCGATTCTGGAAATGCACACCCGCATCAGTTTTGGCGGCGGCGTGATGAAAGACACCCTGGTGCTCGGGGTGAGCCCGGATTACCTCCATATCCGCAATTTGCTCGTGCCCAACGGTCGGTTTCTCGACGAAATCGACGATGAGACACACACCAATTGCGCCGTGGTCACTGAGCCATTTGCCAGGGAGCGATTCGGCAGCGCCAATGCCGCGGTTGGCCAGTCGTTTGAGATTTATGGAATTCCGTTCACGATCATCGGCGTCTTCAAAGAGAGTGTCGACGACATGGGCCAATCGGAGATCGCCGATCAGACGATTCTCATTCCGTATTCAGTCGCGCGCTTCTTTACCGGAACCGAGAATGTGAAGCAGATTTACTTCTCGATGCGCACCATGAACGAAGTGCCCGACGGAGCAAAAGAAATTGTGCGGATCATTCAGGCGCGTCATCGCCCAGGGTCGGTGTACAAGGCGCAGACGCTGACAGAAGTGCTGACCTACGCAGCAGAAATCTCCGATGCGTTGACGGCTGTGTTGGTGCTGGTCTCTGCGATCACGCTCGCTGTGGGCGGCGTGGGTATTATGAACATCATGCTGGCCAATGTGCGGGCCCGCATCCGCGAGATCGGCATCCGTAAGGCGTTGGGCGCGACCTACCGGGAGATCAAGCTGCAATTCCTTGCCGAGGCGGTGATCATTTCGCTGGCTGGCGGATTGGTGGGCGTACTTGTGGGGCTCACGGTGCCGTTGTCGATCCGGTTCTTTACGGATTACGCGCTGCCCGTCTCCATCTGGTCCATTGTCATAGCGCTCGCGTCCGCAATTCTGGTCGGCGTCATCTTCGGTACGGTGCCGGCGACGCGCGCCGCGCAGATGGATCCTGTCGAGGCGCTGAAATATGAGTAGCAAAAGTCCAGGTGGGCACGAACGCACAGAAGAAGACGACGAACCCTCTAGGGGACCGAACCTCGTATTGATTTACAGTCTGCTTGGCGCGGCTCTGCTTTTCGCAATGGGACTTGCCGTGCTGATCGTGCTGCCCTTCTATCATCGCCGCTGATGTTGTGTCGCAATCGCGAGAGAAAGGAGACACTGTGCCGAACCAAACTGAAAAAGCCGCTGCGTTCCAGGCCTTGCATCAACGTCCCGAGGCATTTGTTATTGCCAATCCGTGGGATGCCGGAACTGCGCGGATTCTCACCGGGCTGGGATTCTCAGCACTCTCAACCACCAGTGCGGGACTT
>PLKY01000332.1 GCA_003140785.1 Acidobacteriaceae bacterium
CGGGCACCGGAACCATCGCCCGTCCGGTCCCGCGCAGCACCACCACGTGCGTGTTGTCTGTCATCACGCGTTCGGTCGACCCGTTGAAGTAGCGCAGAGCTTCGACCAGGAAGACCTTGCAGTCGAAGCGCTGGAAGGTTGGATACAACTGGAAGAACAGCATGTGCGAGTAGCACAGAACCGCCGACGCAGTCTGCACCTTGCGCCGCTTGCCGCCAAGCTGGACCTCGTGCGGTGATGTGTCGTGCTGCATCTCCTCGCCCGGGGAGAAGTGGTAACGGCCCGCCGCCACTATCGGCGCATGCCCGATTCCATGCCGGCGGCAGAAGGCGGTCAGTGCCGAGTACGACAGGTTCGCTCCACTGCACGCCAACTCCTCCAGCACTCGAACCAGATTGCCCCTGCACATGGGCAACAGTTCCAGGATCTGCTGCCGGTAGGGATCGCATATCTCGGACCGGGCCAACGCCGGTACCAACGCCGAACCGGACTGCAGCACTTCGCGCACTGTCAGCCGGCTGATCTTCAGCACCCGCGCTATCTCGCGCTTGCTCACCTTCTGCGTATTCAGTTCCAGAATCGCGGCTCGTTGGCTCTGACTCAGCATCCTCCGCTCCTTGTTCATGTGAGATTGGTTGGTGTGGGATCTTGGCCGCAAGACGGCCAAGTTCTTCAAGCGCCCGATGGATCTTGCGGTGCGTCTCAGCGCATTGCGCCATATCAAGTTCCACCGTGGCGCCTGACAGGCGGCGGCTGGCCCGCCGCGCAATCGCCGCCACTACTTCCAGATCACGATTGAGTTGCGCAATTGCCGGCAAGGGCGGATCCACTGCATGCTGCCGTTGCGTCTTCAGAAACAGTTGCGGCTCATCCAGAAGCCTGTCGCGAACCGCAGTTGTCGCAGTTCGCCAGGCGGCATATAACTGTCCCGCTTCACGGCTGCTCAACCGGTTGCGCGCGAACCCTTCCGCCATGCGCCGGCAGTCTTCCGGGCGCGACCGCGCCACCGGCACCAGGAACTTCATCGCCACGTGCGCCGCGATCGCGCCATCGCGCACTTGCTGCTGCACGCTGCCGGGAAGCAACTCCACCAGGCCCATCCGCCGTGACACCCAGCTCGTGCTCCGATCGAAACGGCGAGCCAACTCCTCCAGCCCATAGCCGAACCGTTGCTCCAGTTCAACCAGCAGCCAGCCTTCTTCGAGAGCCGTTTCGTGATCGCCCGAACGCATCGACCGGTCCAGCAGCAGCGCCTCCACTTCGCTCAGAGACCAGACCACCGCCTCCACCGTGTCCCGGCCCAGTTGCTTCAGCGCCGCGATCCGCTGGTAGCCGTCGATGACCAGATAATGCTCCGCCTGCTCGGAGGCCACCACCACGATGGGCGTCTGCTGACCGCTGGCCGCCAACGACGCGAGCAAACGCCGATGCCGTTCCGGCCGGCGCACGCGAAGGTGCTCAAGACGCCGCTCAAGTTGATGGAATTCCAGACGCATGACACGCATCCCCTCGACAACTCCACTCTGCACCAGATTCGATCTGGGATTGCGCGGCTGGATCGAGTAGTGTCGCCGCATCCACCTTGGAATCAATAAGATAAAGCTTCAACTGGGATTGCGCGGAGTGAACCAGTAGTGCGCCCATAACGCCTATGAAATCTGCGCCTTGCACCCCGAACTGGGATTGCGCGATGTCCCAGGGAAGTTGATGCAACGGAGGCGGCAAACGAAGCGGTTCCGGCGCAGGATCTGCGCCCATCCGGGCCTGAATACGGCGACCAGAAAAGTAATCGGGATTCCGCGCTCGCCACGAACCCTGCTTCTTACGGCGGCGCAACAACTGGCACTCCGGCCTGCCGCAAGCATGTTGCCGTAAGCCAACTCGATTGTCGGGACGAAACCAGCGATGGCAGACGCAGCAGGGACGCTTTCGGGAAACAGGCATGATGATCCATCATCCCCACGGGGTAGACCCAACATTGCTGTCACTTGGGGCAATCTGCCATCCGCAGAGCAATTGATTTGGTTTATAAAAGAAGGCAATATAAGCACTTCGAGAGCGTCTGCTGTCCTGGACCGATCCGATCACCACAGGACAGGTGGCTTTCTATGTGATCAGAGCTGTCGTAGAGCGAAATATGGTAGCATTGAGCCGAAAATCAAGGAGGACTCGGATATGCGATTCGGTACGCATTAGTTAACCGTGGAGGGTTAACTAATCATGTGGAACTCTAATATTTTCAGCACGATACTCGTATTCCTGCGCCTGCGCAAGAAGAACGAGAAAAAATCAGACCTCTTCCCTAATATCCGATATGACCTCCTTATGTTCCGTAGTCTTTCCGACTGCGAAACTGACCCGTGGTATGGGCGCGTCTACTGGGCTATCTATCGCTACTTCAACCACAGCCCATGGGGAAGTCCCCACCGCATCTACAACGAAACCAAGTTCATACTCCAACGTGCCCACCGCGGTTGGGCAGACAGTGACACGTGGAGTCTTGACGGCTATCTCGATAGCTGGATGCCGGCCGCTCTTCGCCATCTCAAGGAACACAAGCACGGAGTTCCCACTTGCATGTTTGTGCCCGAGGACTCGATCGTCGGAGGGGATTGGCAGGGGAATCCTTCAGACGAAGGTATGGTGCGCGCGCAGGCCCGCTGGGACGCCATCATGGACAAGATGATTGAGGCGTTTGAAGCAAGCAAGCGCATGTCCGATGGCATCTACGAAGCGGAACTCGGAGACTACCCTATGGGTCGCCCCTCAGGGGTATCGATTGACGCCTGGGAAGCAGTCAAGAAAAGCCGCTTCGCTGCCATTCGCCTTCTCACCGAACGTGACCAGAAGATTTTCGAAGAAGGCATGGCTCTCTTCGTCACGCATTATCACTCGTTGTGGGATTGAGGAAGGGTTGCCCCCGGTGACACAAATGTTGGGTCCACCCCCCCACGCCGTACGCAGATACTCCGTTGCAATCTAAATTACAGGCCAAGTGGGTCACTTCTGGAAAGCAGACCCGGGTCAATTCTCGAACGCGCCGAAGCCGGGAAGTTGACCTCGCAGAGCGGGTATGGCGCTATGATCGGCGGATCCGATGCACTAGGAACGATGGGGTCACTCGGAATGGCCGCCCGACCAGAACCGTGCATCGACGTCGATTCAGAGGCGTGCACGGTGTAGCTATCTCGTGTTGTCGGAGTTTCTCGAGCGTCATTCGGCGCAGACGCGCCGACGTCCGAGCATTCGCAGACAGATTCGGAAGCGGATGCCTCGACCTTCTCTATGACGACGGGCAGAGCCGGCTGCGATGCGACCTGATGATCACGGGAGAGGTCTCGTGGACGGTTGCTCGGCAGAATAGCTTCGCCTTGCCCTGGAATCGATGGCTCAGGCGAGGACGAGGCCTCCTCATGAAAGGCCGGCCCATCACCCTCTTGCCGAGCAGGGGGAAACCAGGAACCTAGGAAACAAAAGAGCTCGGCTGCATCGCCTCGGCATTCAATCAAATGGGCCTTCTTCTTGTCTAGAATCAGACCGAACTCGCTCAAATGCTTCCCTAAAACATCGACGACCTCATCCGCGTCGCGTTTTTCTTCGAAGCATAAAATGGTTTCGCCCACAAAGCGGATCTCTTGGCTGCTTCCTTTCAGTTGAGTTTTAGCCATCTTCTCAAACCAGATATCGAGCGCCAGGTGAAAGTAAATGTATCCAAGAACTGTGAGCACAGGCTGCCCAGTTACTGCCTTCACCTCGTTCTTCAGAACTCGCCCGACCTCGAGCACCCCGATGTTGATCCATCGAGTCATCAGGTCGAGTACGCGTTTGTCACCGAAGCGCTCTTTCAGATCTTGGATGAGTACCTGCCTGACGGTATCGCTCCTGTACGATTCGACACGAAGCGGCAAGATCCAGGTAACGGGATGTGAGCGAAGCACACCCGCCATGTGCCGCAAGGCATCCTCCTGGGATTGCGTTGAGCTAAGACCATACGAGCAAGCAAGAAACTGTCTCCGATACGAGGCCATTAAAAACTTGGCGACGGATCTTTGGACGATGCGGTCCTCAAGGGCCTCAAATGAGATGGGCTTTTGATGTCCGCTTGTAGTTGCGACGGTACGAAGCGGCTGAGGCTCGTATTCGCCTCGCGCCAAGCGGCGGCTTAACTCGAGGATGTTCTTCTCTGCCTCGTTCTGATACCTCGCGTACGTGACCTCGTCATTGCTCGCACTTCGATGTTGCCGCAGATCTCGAAATGCCTGAGACAAATTCTCCATGGAAATTGGATCGAGCGAGCTAACCCTGGCACCATCTTCTCGCACTTGGTTCTCCTCGTTCACGCGATTCCATTTTGAGGGTAGTGGCCCTGAAGGAGTGTCTGAACTCATAAGGTCGCCCTGCACGTGTCACACCGAAGCGCGCGCATTCGCAATGAAAGTGCTCTATCGGCCCATCCGGCCGTCAACTTTAATTGCAAGCTCCATTTCGCAGCCGAAAGTTATCTGCGGCTTGCAGCGCGACGCACACGCCGTTGTTGGTTAAAAGGGAAAAAGCGCCTGTCACGTGATCTAGCTCACAAAAAACGCTCTGATCCTAGGCGAGCGATCTCGAAGCCAGACCGCGAGGCGGAGGCGGAGATTAAGCCCAGAAGCAAGGAAGAGAATTTCAGACGCGCAAAAGAAAAGGTGGGCCGCGGCGATCGCTGTAGGGGAATCTGCGAAACCGACCGCGTCAAAGAAGGTGAAAAAGGAAGGCACCAAAACACAGGCTTCCAGGAAGGCTTCCGCTAAGACTGCGAAAAAAGCGGCCGCGAAGAAGGCCGTCAGGAAGGC
Source organism: Acidobacteriaceae bacterium (assembly GCA_003140785.1). Classification (GTDB taxonomy): domain Bacteria; phylum Acidobacteriota; class Terriglobia; order Terriglobales; family Acidobacteriaceae; genus Telmatobacter. Next base: position 4,833 of record PLKY01000332.1, read on the forward strand.
TCGAGCGACCAAACCGAAGAAGACCGCTGCTTGGCGTACAGCTTCAGCTGCTCCCAACAAGACGGTCGCAGTGGCCGCGACCGAAGTGGCTTCTTCCTAGTTCGTGGTCGCAATAGCCTCGCAAAGATTGAAGGACGCCAGCCGACTTGAACTAAGCCGCTGCGATAACGACTCAGATGCTCGTTGAAGGATGTTTCTACGAATCAGCGCCGCTTAGGACCTTCTCCATCAGAATTGGACCCCCGTACTCAGCGATGTGCTCGAACACTTTGCGCCCCCTGAATACGTGCTCCTTGAACAATATCTGCCCGCGCTCGGCAAAACCCTGCGTGCGAAAGATGTGCTGGGATTTTGGATTGGTGGCCTCGGCGACAGCGACCCTATAATCTTTTCGAGACCCGTTTTCAACGCTCGCCGCAACCAGCCGTTTCCCGACGCCGTTTCCGGCGGCTCGATCCGACACCCCCAAAAAGTAGAGGTGGAGCATCTCGCCTTCACGCGGCTCACGTCCCGCCCTGTAGGTAGTTACAAGTTCGCCCAGAATGCTCCCGATGGGCGCGAATCTGTCGCTCAGCGTCTCCATACTTGCTGCTGTTTCTCTCGCGGGGTCATTCGTCAGGAGCGCACCTGCCATCTCGCCGGTTGCGGCTAGTCGCGCCACAATCGTTAAATCCTCCTGGGCCACCTGCGGCAGCAGCGAGACCACCAAAGACGCAAAGTCTGTTGGCTCTACTCCAACCGCCCATGCGAGGGGATCATGGCGGGTAAATGCATCGGCGAGTAGCTTCGTCATCTCTTCGGCATCCGAGGCGCGATAGAGTCCATATTCGATCCGAGCGGGCTCCCGAGAATCATTCATCACGGTCTCCGACACCGCTGCCGAGCATCCGATGCCTTGACAGAGATTTGACTGCTTTTCGCAATGTTCGACAGGTTATACCGTTGTTGCATAGATAGAGCGAAGGTCAAGCATCCCCTTTTCCCATCGGGTTTAAGCAACGATGTTAAGACGTCTGACGGAGTCCGGGCGGCCTGCATCCAGCATTCGATTGAGGACGGCCACTCCGACAGCCGCTTCAGCCTTCTGGCCAGGGAAGCTCCGCGCTCGCAAGCAGGGACCGATGATGGTCTTGTATCGGCCCATCGCGGTTTCAACCAAAGCGCGTTGGCCGTACTTGGTCTCCTCTTGCCAGCCCAGCCTTCCTCGAGCCGCAATTGAAAGAATGTGCTGGTCTCGCTGCGATGGGTTGTGCTCGGCCTTGGCACTTAGTACCGCTGTCACATGGGGCGGAATAATCACGCGAACATCTTCGCCGTGACCAGCCACCACTTCGTAGGTCGGCATCCCATCATAAGCGCCGTCGGCTGTGACGCTGGCGATCGTCGCCTCGATCTGATCCAGCAGCGGTGCCACTTGCGAGGGATCCCCAACATCGTTCCCGGTCAAGGTCGAGGCCATGATCATTCCGGTGTCGGCATCCATGGCCAGGTGTAGCTTTTTCCAAGTGCGACGCGCTTTTGCGCCATGCTTTTCCTGAAGCCACTCACCGGCACCGAAGACTTTCAGACCCGTGCTGTCGATCAACAAGTGGATCGGTCCATCCGGCAGAATACAGCCCTTGGAGAATGACTCCATTTCCCTTGCCCTTCGGCTCAAGGTGCTGTGGTCAGGCGTGCTCAGCGGCACACCCAGCAGGACGAAGATGGAGACCATCAGCCCCTCGGTTTGACGCAACGCCAGATGAAATGCCAGGCGCAACATCATGCCCGTTTCGATTGCTAGCCCGGAGTAGATGGACTGCCCGCCAGGGGTCGTCCGACGGGCCGCCTGCCAACCATCCAGTACTTCCGGAGTGACCCATAACGTCAAACTGCCTCGACGCCGAAGACCTGCATCGTACTCCGCCCAGTTCGTCACCCGGAACTTCATCTTGGGAATATGGTGGCGGCGCGAACTGTTGTGCTTGTTCGGCATTGAAGAGGACGCCTTTCAGTAATCTGTCCCAGAGTAGCCGATTTCAACGTAGCCGATTTCAACGTTATCCGTGCAACAACGCC
>PLKY01000328.1 GCA_003140785.1 Acidobacteriaceae bacterium
ATGCGCGTGTTCATCTCGATGAAGTAGAGCTTGCCGTCCTCGTCCATCAGGAATTCGACCGTTCCTGCATTCTGGTACCCGATGTGGGTGAGGCATCGGCACAGCGTGCGGCCAATCTCTTCGCGCATTTGTGGCGTGACTTGGAGCGATGGCGCTTCTTCAATCAGCTTCTGGTGGCGGCGCTGAATTGAACACTCACGCTCAAAGAGCGAGACCACGTTGCCGTGCTCGTCGGCGAGGATCTGGAATTCGATGTGGCGCGGCTGCTCGATGAATTTTTCCATGTAGAGCTCGCCGTTGCCGAAGGCGTTGGCCGCCTCGGTAAACGCAGCGTGAAATAGATTGGGCAGTTCCTCATCGGTGCGCACGATGCGCATGCCGCGGCCGCCCCCGCCCGCCTTGGCCTTCAAAATGACGGGATAGCCGACCTTTTCCGCCCACTCCTGCGCTTCTTCGGCCGTTGAGATCACTCCATCGGAACCGGGTAGAATCGGGACTTTGGCCTCTTTCATCGTCTGGCGCGCCTTCTCTTTTTCGCCCATCAGGCGCGTGACTTCAGGCGGGGGACCGATGAACTTGATGTTGGAAGCGCGGCAGACTTCGGCAAAATTGGCGTTCTCGCTGAGCAATCCGTAGCCGGGATGAATCGCATCGACGTTGGCAATCTCGGCAGCCGAGATCACCGCGGGCACGTTGAGGTAACTGTCGGCTGGGCGCGGCGGACCAATGCAGATGGCCTCGTCCGCAAAGCGAACGTGGAGTGAGTTACGGTCGGCCTCGCTGTAGACAGCGACCGTGCGGATGCCGAGCTCCCGGCAGGCATTCAGAACGCGCAGCGCGATCTCGCCGCGATTGGCAACCAAAACCTTACGAAACATAGAAGAACCTAAGGATCAACAAAGAGCGAGTTAGTAGGTCGCGATACGGCAAGTTAGTAAGTCAGCGACTTGGCGAGTTAGCAAACGGATTCATCAATCGGTGGCGCTTACGGGGTGAGTACAAAGTGTCCGTTATCCGACACGGATGGAAAAGAGCGGCTGTCCAAACTCAATGGGCTGCCCATTCGAGACGAGGCACTTGACGATCTCTCCGGATGCGTCGGCCTCGATTTCATTCATGAGCTTCATGGCCTCGACGATGCAGATGACCTGTCCCTTCTCAACGCGGTCCCCCGGATTGACGAAGGCGGGTGCACCGGGAGATGGCGAGCCGTAAAACGTGCCGACAATCGGCGACTTCACAAGATGCAGTTCCTCTACAGGCTCGGGCGCCGAAGGTGCAGCGAGTGGTGCAGCAGCCGAAGGAGAGGCTTGAGGATAAGCGGGTGCAGCAGGAACAGATGCCAACACGCGAGCCAAGTCGGACAACCTCGCCGACGCACCCTCCGGCTGATTGAATTTGAGCCGGATCTTGATGTCGCCGCGGTCGAGGTCAAACTCCGCGACTTGGTATTGCTTCAGGAACTCGATCAGCTCTTTCAGATCCTGGATATCTTCTGGTTTCATTCGTTCCTTGTCTCCCGCACTTGCCGGCGGGATGAATGCTCAAAGCTCGATCAGGGTTTTGGGTGCTGGAGTCAGCACCTGCCCTCCAGATCGCGTGACCGCAACCATATCTTCGATGCGAACCCCGAACTCTCCCGGAAGATAGACTCCGGGCTCGATCGTGATCACCATTCCCGGCGCCAGCCGCGTTGCCTGTCCGGTCCCGACGCGCGGCGATTCGTGAATTTCCAACCCAACCCCGTGCCCGGTGGAATGGGAAAATGCTTCAGCTAGGCCCGCCTTTCGGAGAACGGAACGAGCCGCCTCATCGACATCTCCACAACGGACGCCACCGCTCACTGCCGCTACGGCAGCTTCCTGGGCCTCTAGCACTGCCTCGTAGGTTTCGCGCTCTTTTGCACTTGGTTTTCCGAGGTGCACAGTGCGCGTCATATCGGAGCAGTAGCCCTCACGGATTATACCGAAGTCGAGAGTCAGAAAGCCTTTGCGGGGAAGTCGAGCGCGCGTCGCACGGCCATGCGGCAAGGCGGAGCGCGGACCGGAGGCAACGATGCTTTCAAACGACATGCCTTCTGCTCCCCGCTGGCGGGCCTGATATTCGAGCTCGGCCGCGACTTCGAATTCGGCGAGGCCCGGACGGATAAAGCCGAGAAGATGTTCGAAGAGTTTGCAACCCAGCAGGGCCGCTGCACTCAGGATGCGCAGCTCGTCCTCGTCTTTCACCCAGCGCAGGGGCTCGACGAGCGGGGCTGCTAGCGGAGTTAGAAACGTGCGGCGGAGATGGGATGGAAGCGCGGCACGCAAGCGGGTTAACTCGGCGACCGTGGTGCGGGTTGGGTCGAATCCGGCAGATTCGATGCCCGGCTGCGCAGCGAGCCATGCCACGGCGTTCGCCGCAGGCGGGCTCGAAACGATCTGCACTTTGGCGGCGCTGACTTCCTCTGCGGCTTGGGCCGTGTATCGGCCATCGGTGAAGAAGCGTGCGGCGCGGCGGGTGATGGCCAGGGCAGCGCTGGAACCCGTGAATCCGCAGAGATATCGCAGATCGGGAAGATGTGTGACAAGGAGTCCATGTAGGCCCGCGCGCGTAATGCGGCGGCGCAGCTGGCCGATGCGGCGGTTGTGGTCCATCGGGACAGGATAAATTAAAGAGGCAGGGACGAAGGGAACAGGGATCAGTTGCCAGCCTGGAATGGGATCGATGCTTTTGACTGCAATCCCGCATGTCGCGATTTCCAGTACTTTGTTTTCAAACGACCTTCTTCCGCACCGTTGTAAAGGACCTCGCAATCGCAGCAACCACCTTTCGATCGCAGCACAGCGAGCACATCTGAAATGTCGTCGGATGCGGCGGCTCCGTTTGTTTGG
>PLKY01000206.1:0-933 GCA_003140785.1 Acidobacteriaceae bacterium
CTGAAGGCCCTGGGGGACGATGACACGCGAGGCAAGATCGACGATGGCCAGGTGCAGTCAGTCTTTCATCTGCGCGAGATCGATGCGGTTGCCGGCGAGCCTCTTACATACCTGGTCTACGGCGTGAAGGATGTTCACCATCTGTCCAATGGAAGCGAAACAACCGATCACTTTGTGAACGAGTATCGAGTGCGTCTCATCGCCGACAAGCGTTCCGATGTGAACCCGGACGGGCTCTGGATTGCGGATTACAGTGAGCGCCCGATCGATGGCGAGCGCCGCGACCGCATCCTGAACGCGCCGGATGCCACTTTGGACAGTGGCGACGCTGCGAGCAAGGGAGGTCAATGATGGAAGCCGCAATCGCAAAGGTTGCAGAGATCCAACCGCAATCGACTCAGGTTTCGGAGCCGAGGCGAGCCCGTAAGTCGCGCCAGCAGACGGAAGAAGTCGTTCGATACTTCCTTGCCAAGGAGGGCTCGTCGGTCGAGAAGCCTGAACTCGGAGTTGAGGTGCCAAGCGAGGGCGAGGCTCTGATCAAAGCATTTCAATCGAAGAACGGAGTGATCTACACCCTCCTTGCCTACAAGGCGGAGGCAGAGATGCAGGAAGGATCTCCGACATTGGTAAAGCGGCCCATTCGCAAGTAGGGCGCCAACATAAGTAGCAGCGGTCAGCACGGATTCAAAGAGGGGACAAACCTGAAACACGGCTCGTGTCGCCTCCTTTGACGCCTTNNTCGCTAGTGCGATGAGGAATTCCGCTGACCCGGTTTGCACTCTCAAAACCTGGTTCGGCTAACACCCCACCCCTAACCCGGGCGGCCAGGCGAGAGACAAGAAACCGGCGTCAGCCAATCTCTTGTCACTTCGTCTTGAAGCGCCAGACAAGTGAGGAGAACATGACAGCGAACAGGACACAAAACGCGGCACT
>PLKY01000206.1:962-5931 GCA_003140785.1 Acidobacteriaceae bacterium
GAAAACCGCATGGCGAGCCTCAACTACGGCGGGGTCGAATACAAACTGGTCGGCGCCAGCGGTTCGGCGAAGGATGGAAAGTTCTACTTCGTCGATCATGCGCACGCCGGCCAGATTGCTGAGCGCTTTCAGCATTGGCCCGAGGCGGCGATCGTGTACTTTGCGATCCTCGTCTCCGACTGCAAGCTGATGATCGAGGAGCCCGATCTACGCATCGCTGTGGTCAAGGATCATGTCCTTGGCACCAACGATTGCCGGGGTTGGGTGCGCGAATCCCTCTACCGGAAGCTGAAGATCGGCACAAATCGCTTTTGCCAGTTCAGGCTGGCATTCGACGCGCGCGAACCGAAGCAGGCAAAGGGCGCATTGAAGGCAATGAACGATCGCGTGGCTGACAGGCTCGCGGTCGACGTCATTCTGCCCGAGAGCGCCTGCAAACCGGCCTTAAAGGGAGGAGTTCGATTTCTTCCCCAGTTGGGCACATCGGGCCGCATGTTCACAGGTCCGGCGATTCTCGGGATCAAACAGATCTCCCGTCAATCGGAGTTTGGGTCAAGTTACACCTTGATCGAGCACGCTTCGGAAGAGGCGCTGCAGTTTGAATTAAAACTGTGGGCGCTCCAACGAATCAAGACGATGCGGAAGGCATGGGACGAGGGCGACTACCAGGCGTTGTTCGAAGTAATCGGCAAGTCCGAGGTTACAACGATCGACGATGGCGTGAACTTCGATCCCGACTCTCTGGAGCGAGAAAACGATCAGGCTTCGGAAGGATGTGACCCGGCGGAAGCGGTTCTGTTGGCGGACCGTAGCGGAAATGCAATCAAGATCCCCTACGTCTTCAACCAATTAAACCGCAGGTTGGCCCGCTGGGCGTTTCGTGCCTGCACGAGCGCGGATCTGAAGCTGCCATCGTTCGCTCTAGCCGATGACGGTGTCCTCATCGAACATCGAGGAAAGATTCTCTCGGCGTCCGATTGGATACCTGAAGACAGCTCGATCACATCCTTGACGGCTGAGAAGGGCCTCTGCATCCGCTACCCGATTCGGATGCAGGAGGATCTTCTGCCCATCCGTCATCTCACCAACGAAGAGCTTGTTCCCGCGCTCAAACAGGCGCTGGGAACAGCCGACCTCGATGAAACGCTGGTTGCAACCATTCTTGAACGGCAACTCCGGATGGAGGGAACTTACATCCTCCATTCGAAGACCGCAAGCAAGAACGGCGGCGACTTCGACTTCGACACCATATGCGTGATGCCGTCCGATCAGTTCCCGAAGTTCGTTGCGGGAAGGATTGCATACGGGCAAAAGTTCCGGCAGGAAAAGACGAAGCATCAGAAAGCCAAGTCTCCCTGGTGGAATGCGTGCCCGGTTGCCATGAAGGCGCGGGGAAATCGGATCGGTTCGATCACCGATCTGAAGACTTCGTGCATTGCGGCGGGACGGCCTGACTTGGCCTACAAGCTCGTCGAGCAACTGCAGAACGCACTCGATTCCCTCAAACACAGGGTCGAGATTGATGAGTCCGTTGTCAGTGAAATCAGGAAGGAGGTAGCGCCGGCNNTACGGACAAGGTTGGAAGGCTCTATAACCTCCTGCGCAAGGAACTCGGCTTTCTTCCCGACGAAACCGGCAACGGCTTTGAAGAGAAGATGGGGATCGAGGACTTCCGCGGACTCTTTTCGGGCGAGCACGTGACTCGGGAGATGTTCGAGGAATGCCAGTTGGTCAATTCGATTTACGGCGACATAGCCAGCCGGATTGTCCAGCGCGAGGAAGAGGTCAAGCAGCAATTGAAGGACGCTCAAGGGCAGTGGGAAGCAGTGCGCTTGAGTGAAGACAAAGAACAGAGAAGGTCTGCGGTGCTTGCGCGTAACAGGGCGCAGGCAACTCTCTGGGAACACGAGCAGGATGCAAGGGATCAATTCAGCTCCCTGCATCTGTTCATTCACTACTGGGCGCAAGGCAAGCAGGAGAACCGGCGGGCATGGGCGCAGGCGATGAATGCTGTTGTCACTGGCGGCACAGGTTCCGGCGCGGTCCTCTTCCAGTCGTTTCCGCAGGAGGTGGTCGATGCCTTCGCGGAGGTGACTGGCGGTCAGCGGGTTCGGGTTCGAATGCCGAAGACCGTCAACGGCTATGCGTGGTTTGACGACGAGCGGCGAGCATTCCTCGTCGAACGAATCGCCAATCCGGAAGGCCCGGAATGTGAAAAGAGGGTCTTTCTCTTTCAATACAAGGGAAAGCGCAATCTGCTCTTCGAAAACACGAGTGCTCCCATTCCCCTGGGGCACTCCTAGCCGGCGAAGGAGAAGTCTGAGCCTCTGGCTCGGCTTCTCCTTTCCGTTTCTTGGACGATCGTTGCGCCCCAGGAGGCCGCTATGAAAACGCTCACGACGATTTCCCTTGCTCTTGCGGTTGCCGCTGCGGGGGCGCAGACTACCAGCCAAAGCCAGATCCGCCATATTGAAACCTCGCTGAACCATCTCACGGTTCTAGAATTTGGCGAGTCCGTAACCACGCTCGCCATAGCCGATCCCGACAGCTTCCAGGTCGAGCGCCACGAGGACAAAGTCTTTGTGAAGCCGCTCCGGGAAGGAGTATCCACGAATCTCTTCGTATGGACTGCTTCCCGTGAGCTGAGCTATGAACTCGACCCTGCAGGCCAGCTTGCGGCAATGGATGTACTGGTCCGCACCGAGCCAGCGCCCAATCCACATGCCAGCGCGCGTGCCGCAGCCGAACCTTCAGACGCCGAGATCCGCAAGATCGCATCGCTGGTTCTTACGCAGGCAATGATGGGAGTCGAGGACATTGCGCACGACGCGGACAAACGTCCAGCAGATCGCGTGCAGGTAAGTCTCGAACAGGTCTATCGCGCTAAGGACCGGATATACATTCGCTATTCGGTCGTGAATCAGACGAAGGCTCCGTTCCGGGTGACGACTCCGGATGTGTGCGCCCCGCTTCCGACCGAACAGCCGATCTCGCTCGTGAGTCTCAAGAATCACCAGATCAATTCCCAGACCTTCGCGGCCTTCAAAGCAAGACAGGTCTCTGGCCTTTCGGTGATGCAGGCCGAAACGAGCACGCGCGATCTTGCGCCGGGTGAGAAGACAACGGGAGTCATCAGCATTGGAGGTTCGACGGGCAATTCGCCGCAGATCTATCAGTTGAACTTCGGCGCCGACCAGACCGGGCCTCTGAAGGTCGAGGTGGTTCTCTAGCCATGGACGCGCAGGGCAACATCTCGGCGGAGGAAGTGCGCCAGGCACTCAGTCAGATCTACTTGAGCGATGCCGAGTCCAATCTCCAGAACGCCCTTCTTGAATCCCTTTCCGATGAACTCAAACCTGTCGATGAGAAGGGGCGCTGGAAACCCAGCCCGTTGCTCGTTCTCACGATCGTTCTCCTGTGCACTCTGATCGGCGTCTTTATCTACTTCTCCATCGGAGGACACTGATGAGCCCGAACTACGATCAACCCGGATTGCGCCAGAGGGGGCCAGAGGATGTCGCGGGTGTTCTAGTCCTGCTCGCGTGTGCCGTACTCGCGTTCGGCTGGTACGTTGCCGTATCCCGCNNATTCTGTTTTTCGGCGGGGGGCTTGCTGTCGCGCAGTTGGTTGGCCGGAGGAAAAAGAGAGAGGAGAACTGGCCCCATCCCACCATCCTTGTCTCCGGATCGAAGGATGCGAAAATCGTCCGCCGCGCCAATCAGGACGGAGCTAGTGTGCTCGGCTACAACGTCCACAAAGAGCCCTGGCTGTGGCCGGACATCGTGCGCGTGAAGCACGGTGTCATTGTGGGCGGGACCGGGGCGGGCAAATCCACATTCCTCGAAAACATCGTCGCTCAGGATGTGAATCGGCGCTTCGGCGCACGCAGGATGCCGATGATTATCTTCGACGGTAAAGGGGAACGCGAATTCCTTGACCGCCTGCTGCCGCACATCGAAGCCGCCGGCCGCCTGCAAGACTTGCGTGTTATCGATCCGACGCACCCTTCAGAGTCGGCACGATACAACCCCTTTTACGCGCTCGACGACGCCTATCAGGAGCATGTGAACTTCATCTTCCGCTCCTTCGGGCTGCGCGAGGATTTCTTCAAGGGCCACCAAGAGGCTTATCTCTCGGACCTCGTCCGCATCCTTCAGTACACAGGCAAGCTCTTCAACGTTTACGACGTGCTGGTGATGGCGCTCGATGAGCAGGTACTGCAAGAACAGATCGCGGTTGCGAAGGCTCGGCTTGCCACCTCGCCGGGGATCTCCATGCAGAAGCGATTGAACTTCGAGATGTCAGTGAAAATGCTGCAACGGTCACTCTCGGACCGCGAGCGTGTTGAGAAGATTCAGGGGCTCTTGAATGAGCTCTTGAGCTTCCTGGAGGATGAACTGTCGATCGTGACTGGCTCCTATCAGGACTTGCTGACTCTCGACGACGTTCTCGAACGGGATCTCATTCTGTTCGTCTCCCTCAATGCAAACCGCAATCAGCGTGCCGTCGAAGCCTTGGGAAAGATCCTGCTCCAGAACATTCAGTTGATGGTGGGCAAACGCTACGCGCAGCCAGCTAGCAGCCGGGACGCTGACGAACCTATGCTTTCGGTGATCCTGGACGAGTTCGCTCCCTTCGCGTATCCGGGGTTTACGCAGGTGCTCCAAACTGCGCGCGGCGCGCGAGTTTCATTCCTGTTCTCCTTCCAGAGCATGCCCCAGTTGCAGAGGGTAAGCCAGGCGTTCGCCGACGAGGTCTCGTCGGCGCCGGGAACGAAGATGATCATGAACGTCTCGGAGGAAAACACAGCGCAATGGTTCTTGAAGGCCTCGGCCAGGATTGCGACCAAACGCCGGAGCCTTTCGGTGCGCCGAACCGGGATTTTCTCGACCAAATACACCGAGACCGGAACAGGGAGCGAAAGCGACATCAAGGAAACACGAGCCCGCGAGGACCACATCAAGAATCT